>NZ_POPB01000515.1 GCF_002964045.1 Streptococcus suis
TGAAAACTTTAAAAAACGGATTTTGATTGCTTTGAACATAAAGAAAGAGAGAACGAATTTCGTCCTCTCTAGGTGTTAGCTTTTCATCTACCCACTACAGTTGACAAAGAGCCATTTTTTATAATCCAAGTCGTTCAAAGATGTCATCAACACGCTTCGCATAGTAGTCTGGGTTGAAGAGTTCATCGATTTCTTCCTGACTAAGTTTAGCTGTCACACGCTCATCCGCTTCGAGAAGGGGCTTGAAGTCCACTTGATTATCCCATGATTGCGCAGTTTTTGGTTGCACCAAGTCATAGGCTTCCTCACGGGTCATACCTTTCTCAATCAAACTGAGCATGACACGCTGGCTATAAATCAAGCCAAAAGTTGACTCCATATTGCGTTTCATATTTTCAGGGAAGACCGTCAAGTTCTTGACGATATTGCCAAAACGATTGAGCATATAGTTGATAAGGATGGTCGTATCCGGCGTGATAATCCGCTCCGCTGACGAATGGGAAATATCGCGTTCGTGCCAGAGAGCCACATTCTCAAAAGCCGTCACCAAGTGACCACGCACCACACGAGCCAGACCGGTCATATTTTCAGAGCCGATAGGGTTGCGTTTATGGGGCATAGCAGAGCTGCCCTTTTGGCCTTTGGCGAAATACTCTTCGACTTCACGTTGTTCAGATTTTTGCAGTCCACGGATTTCTGTCGCCATACGCTCGATAGACGTTGCAATCAAGGCTAGGGCTGAGAAATATTCTGCGTGAAGGTCACGAGGAAGGACCTGGGTCGAAATTTCCTGCGGACGAATGCCCAATTTGCCACAAACATACTCTTCCACAAATGGAGGAATGTTGGCAAAGTTACCAACCGCACCTGAAATTTTACCAGCTTCAACGCCCTTGGCCGCTACATCAAAACGCTCCATGTTGCGTTTCATTTCGCTATACCAAGTCGCCAATTTAAGACCGAAGGTCGTTGGCTCCGCATGGACACCGTGAGTCCGCCCCATCATGATGGTGTACTTGTGCTCACGTGCCTTGTCAGCGATGATATTGGTAAAGTTTTCAAGGTCACGACGGATGATGTCGTTGGCCTGCTTGTAGAGGTAACCGTAAGCCGTATCCACCACGTCGGTCGATGTCAGACCATAGTGGACCCACTTGCGTTCCTCACCAAGACTTTCAGAAACCGCACGCGTGAAAGCCACCACATCGTGACGGGTTTCCTCTTCAATCTCTAAAATGCGGTCGATGTCAAAAGTCGCCTTCTCACGAATCAAGGCTACATCTTCCTTGGGAATCTCACCCAACTCAGCCCAAGCCTCATCAGCGAGGATTTCCACCTCCAACCAAGCACGGTACTTGTTCTCTTCACTCCAAATATTCGCCATCTCTGGGCGGGAATAACGATTGATCATGATTTATGATACAGAGGGCGTTAAGAAAGCGAGAGAAAAATAGGAAACTGACGCTGTGTGCTAGCACACAAGACAGTTTATCTTTTTTCCGACGCTTTTATCCCGAGTTCAATGACTCGAACTCACCCTCTTTCCTTTCCTTTTGTTTTAAAAATTGTTGATTAAGAAAATCCGTAGCCATATCCAGTTGATAGATTATGGGACCTTCCATTCTATATTAAATCTATATCAAATCTATATTAAGTCCATATTCAAACTTATCTGTCATGTTATTTGTTTTTTTCTTTTAAATAACTTGTTAACATTGGCCCGCCAAAAACAACTACTGCAGTAGAAATTGTACCGATATGCTTCTTCACAAATTTGACAGGTTTATTTAAATTTTTTCCGATTTTGTGCACTTGATTTTTATCCATTTGAAATTCCACCTCTCAGCAATTCCTCTCCTGTAAATTCAATTGCAATTATGTCGTCATCTGCCAATTCTGTCATACCAATTTGAGCAATAAATTCCGCAGGTTCAACACACCATTTCAACTGCCGTTCTAATTCATTATCAACATCTTGCAATTCAAGTAATTGTCCTACATATTCTTGGTTTTTTTCAACTAATAACTTTACAGGGGTATAAAGACTATCTATAAGTTGATGATTGCCAGTAATCATGTATGTCTTAGCTAATAGTTCCGTAGACTTTACAATATAAGAAAATTGTTCATTTAATTCTGAAAAACTTTCTAAAACATCTTGATTAAACTTCTCATCAAATACAGATTTTAAAAACAGTTGCCATTTTGAATTAGGAATAGAAATGTTCTTTTTAATCTCGTTTTCAAATTCCTTTATTAATGCTTCTCTCCCCTCATTAAGGTGACTTATGGAATTAAGTAATAAAACCTGCTTTTGGGGATTATCGTCTGGCATCATTAATGCCTGATTGATTGTACTTTCTGCTCCTAAAATCTTTGAACGCCTGTCATCTTTTAGGCCTCGTTTAACTTCCAAAACAATTTGTTTAACTTCGGTCAGTAATATTTCCAAATCAGCAATTTTTTGAGCGTTAGCTAATTGATTAACATTGCTAGTAACATTTTGAAACGCTTCTGGATTATCTAAAACAATTTTTTCTAATCTTGCTTTAGAGACAATTTCATTATTTGTTCCTTTTTTTACAAAATTAGGCAATAAAGCTGTTCTATCTGCTGTTCTTTGAAAATCTATTTCGCCATTTTGATATTTTTTTAATTGCTCTTTTGTAAACTTAACAACATACATCTCTTCTGCATTAATGTTCTGTTGGATTTCTTTGTAAGAATTTACGATTGTCGCAAAATAGTTACCAATCTGTTCCAAATTAATATTTTTATTTTTCAAAAATTGTACTGATAATTGTCTATCTTCATCTTTAGTAGCAATTTCTTCTCTTTTAATTGCTAATTCACTCATATACTACCTCCTAACCTGCTTCATCCTCCCCCAACACCGTCACGTGTCCCATTTTGCGGTTGTGCTTTGCTTCTATTTTACCATAGAGGTGCAAGTGGGCGCTAGGGTTTTCTTGAAGAAAGGTTTGGGCTGCTTCCATGTCTTGTCCCAAAACGTTAATCATAACTGCTGGAGAAAGCAGACGAATTGGAGGCAGGGGCTGGCCGAGAATGCCTCGGATATGGGTATCAAACTGTGAAAAATCACAGGCTTCAATAGAATAATGCCCCGAATTATGTGGTCGAGGAGCAATTTCATTCACAAGAATTTCTTGCCCTGCCACAAACATTTCAACACAGAGGGTGCCTGCTAAATGGAGCTTGTCTGCGATTTGCAGAGCCATGGTTTTGGCTTTTTCAGCAAGTTCATCTGAAATACGGGCAGGCACGATAGTTTTGTAAAGAATATTATTGCGGTGGATATTTTCCTGTACAGGAAAGACGGTGTAGTCGGAGCCATTGCCAGATACAAGGACGGAGATTTCCAGGTCGAAATTCACAAACTCTTCCAAAACACACTCAGCAGTATTTGCTAACTGACTGGCTTCTACCAAGTCCGCCTCTTCTCGAATGACCTTTTGACCATGTCCGTCATAGCCCCCAGTCGCTGTCTTTAAGACATAGTTTTTGCTGAGGTCCAGACCTTCTAGGTCTAGGCTAGATGTGACGACTTTGTAGGGGGCGACTTGCACGCCAGCTTTTTTTGCCAAAAAATCTTTCTCAAAAATACGGTTCTGGGAAATACGGAGCAGGTCTGTCCCTTGAGGGAGCTGGCCGTCCTTGATGACTGCGTCCAGTCCGTCGGCATCGACATTTTCAAACTCGTAGGTCAGGACATCGCACCGCTCCGCTAGCTGTTTGAGGGCCACCACATCGTGATAGGGAGCGACGATAACCTCGCTGACCTTGGAGGCTGGGCAGTCCGCCGCAGGATCTAGCGTGATAACCTTGTGGCCCATGTAAATAGCGGAAATAGCCATCATCTGCCCCAGCTGGCCGCCACCGATAATTCCGATTGTCTTAGATAAGGTCATCTGTCATCGCCTCCGCAATTTTTTCCTGTTCCTTGGCAAAATCTGCCAGCTGAGCTGCAATGGTTTGGTCTTCAATGGAGAGAATGCGAAGAGCGGTCAAGGCTGCATTGGTAGCACCTGCTTCGCCAATCGCCATAGTCGCAACGGGCACGCCGCCTGGCATCTGCACGATAGAGTAGAGCGAATCCACACCGCTTAATGCACGAGATTGAACAGGAACACCGATAACAGGCAGGCTGGTCTTGGCTGCTACCATACCTGGCAAATGAGCCGCACCGCCTGCTCCTGCGATAATAACCTTGATGCCACGACCACGCGCTTCCTCGGCATGACGGAACATGAGGTCTGGTGTGCGGTGGGCAGAGACCACTTTCTTTTCATAGGCTACACCAAATTTGTCTAGCACATCGGCTGCTTTTTTCATGGTTTTCCAGTCAGAACTAGAACCCATGATGATGGAAATTGGAATGTTCATACTTGTCTTTCCTTTTCTTTATCCCTTATTTAACGGCCTTACTTCCAATATCTGTCCGATAAAAGAGGCCTGTCGTATCCTGATTTTTCAGCTCCGAGTAAATTTTTTCCTGGGCTTCTTGGACGGTGTCTGCTGTGGTGACTAACATATAGACCCGACCGCCGTTTGATAGCAGTGCTCTGCTATTTTCCGCAAAACGAGCCCCTGCATAGTAGGTCGTTATGTCGCCCTCAGTCTTCGCTGGCAAGGTCACGCCTTTTTCGTAGTCCAGAGGATAGCCGTTTGATGCCACAACCACGCCCAGCGTCACGCCACTTTCCAGCCAAGTCAGCTGGGTCGGGCGTTTGTGGAGGATATCGTCGATGTTCTGAGCAAAGTCGGAGGTCAGACGAGGCAGGATAATCTGGGTTTCTGGGTCGCCAAAACGGGCGTTAAACTCGATGACCTTGGGACCTTGGTCGGTCAGAATCAAGCCAGCATAGAGCACGCCCAGATAAGACCGCCCCTCCGTAATCATGCCCTCAAGAATCGGCTTGACAATGGTGTCAACCGCTGTATCCACCACGCTTTGAGGCAGGTGGGGAACAGGAGCGTAAGCCCCCATACCGCCTGTGTTGGGACCTTGGTCGCCGTCAAAAGCACGCTTGTGGTCCTGGGCTGTCGGCAGAATGTAAAACTGGTCGCCGTTGACCAGGGCAAAGAGGGAAAACTCCTCGCCCGCCAAGAACTCCTCGATGACTACGCGGGCACCTGAGTCGCCGAACTTGTTGTCCAAGAGCATCTCCCGTGCCGCTTCGACCGCCTGCTCGACGGTTTCCGCCACGACTACACCCTTGCCCAGTGCCAAGCCGTCTGCCTTGACCACGATGGGTGCGCCCTGCTCTTCGATGTAGGCCTTGGCTTCTTCGAAGTTGGAAAATGTGCCAAAGGCTGCTGTTGGAATGCCGTATTTGACCATGATTTGTTTGGCAAAGTCTTTTGACCACTCCAGCTCCGCGGCGAGACGACTCGGGCCAAAAGCCTTTAGTTCCGCCTGTTCAAAATCATCAACGATACCTGCTGCCAAAGCATCGTCTGGACCAACAAAAGTCCATGCAATATCATTTTCCTTAGCAAAATTGATAAGAGAAGAATGTTCGGAAATTCCGATATTAACTAACTCAATTCCGTCTAAAGTCATTCCGTCATTACCAGGAGCAACAAAGACCTGTTCTACCTGATCAGATGCCAACAACTTCTTTGCAATCGCGTGTTCACGACCACCAGACCCGACAACCAAAAGTTTCATTTTTTCACACCTCAAAAACGGATTTTATATAAACAGTATAGCAAAAATGGACGGATTTTGATAGAAGGAACAGAAGAATGTTCGGGAATAGAAAAAGCTCACACGAGGTGAGCTACTACTTGATAAAATAATCACACACATAATTCAAGTTAGAAGGAGGAGAATAACTTGCAATAGCTTGTTCTTCTATTTTACTTGCCTGTCCCTTCTCATCTACCTTATATATTCTCTTAAGTTTTTCCCCTGAGAGTGTTGTATAATAGATTGTTAATTCTGGAGGAATATGCATGAAATCTGGAATATTAGATAGTAGATAATTAAAAATGGCCTCTTGATGCTTTTTGGAAATAATATAAATTTTTTGTCCTTCTGACAATTTAGGAACGATGGCATAATCGAGAGAATCCCCAAACTGAATTTGAAGATTAAACAAGGGTTGATTATTTACAATTTCAATAGAAAGTGCCTTATCTCGTTTATTGTCCGCACTATACGAATTTTGAAATGAATTTACTGCTAATTTTTTGGTGTTCTTATTACTTTGAATCAAACCATATCAATATTTATCGTGATAATAAACACAACTAGAAGATTTCACAACTTGATAGCTATAATCTATAAACAACTCTGGTCTCTGACTTACCTTAAATTTTTCTTTATCAATAAATAATTGAAAATGAAAAACAATAAAAGAAATACCAATACCAATGATAGCTCCATAAAAACTCAGCCAATCACCTAAACTATTATTTAAAACCCGTTGAATTTGAGTTAAATAGAGGGAAAATAGTGGACCTGATATAAAAATAAGGACAATAAGTAAAAAAACGACATACCAATTTTTCTTTAAATATCTAAACATACTAAGTACCTCTCCCAAAATATAATTTCGATATTAGTATACTAAATTATCCTAAAAATTCCAAGACCATTAAAACAGAAAAACACCTAACAATTATTAGATGTTCCTCTTTCTCTAAATTTCTCAATGTCTAAAATGTCTGACTCCTGTAAAGACCATGGTCAAGCCGTACTTGTTAGCCATGTCAATGGAATCTTGGTCGCGAACAGAGCCACCTGGCTGGATGATAGCCTTGATGCCTGCCGCTGCGATTTCTTCCACGTTATCAGCAAAGGGGAAGAAGGCGTCCGACGCCAAAACGGCTCCCTCCAAACGATCTTTGGCTTGCTCGATAGCGATACGGACGGACGCCACGCGGTTGGTTTGTCCCGGCCCCACGCCCAAGGTCATCTTGTCATTGGTAATGATGATGCCGTTGGACTTGACATACTTGGAGGACTTCCAGGCGAACTCCATAGCCGCCCACTCTTGATCGGACGGTTGACGCTCGGTCACCACCTGCCAGTCCGCTGGGCTTTCCACCACCACGTCCTGATCCTGCACCAAGAGCCCGCCGACAACGCCTGTGAACTCTTTTTCTACTTCGCTGACATCCTGTGCGTCAAAGGCCAGTTCCAAAATCCGAAGATTTTTCTTTTTATTGGTCAAAATAGCTAGCGCTTCTGCCGAGTAGCCCGGTGCGATGATGATTTCTAAGAAAATCGGGTGCATCTTTTCAGCCGTCGCAGCATCCACTTCCCTGTTCAGCACAACAATGCCTCCGAAAATCGATACTGGGTCAGCTTCATAAGCATAATCCCAAGCCTGTTCAATGGTTTCTGCCTGCCCGATACCGCAAGGGTTCATGTGTTTGAGAGCCACAACAGTTGGACGGTCCTTAAAATCACGGATAATCCGAATGGCCGCATCCGCATCACGAATGTTGTTGAAAGACAGCTCCTTACCATTTAACTGCTTAGCAGCTGCAATAGAATAGTCTGTTGGCAGGGCATTTTGGTAGAAATCCGCATTTTGCTGGGGATTTTCACCGTAACGCATAGGCTGATTGAGGTCATAAGTAAGGGTGAGTTTTTCAGGCTTATCTTCACCGACTTGCTTGGTGAAGTAGGCTGCAATCAGGGCATCGTAGGCTGCGGTGTGTCTGAAAACCTTGGCAGCCAATCGCTGACGCGTTGAGTAGGTCGTCTGTCCCTGCTCTGCTATTTCCCCTAAAACCGTCGGATAATCCGCCGGATCCACAACAACTGTCACGCTGGCGTGGTTTTTGGCTGCCGAACGGAGCATGGATGGACCGCCGATGTCGATGTTCTCCACCGCCAAGTCGTAGGTCACGTCTGGACGCAAGATGGTCTCTTTGAAGGGATAGAGGTTGACCACCACCAAGTCAATCAAGCCAATTTCATGGTCGCTAGCAGCTTGCAAATGGCTGTCCAAATCCCGACGCGCCAACAAACCACCGTGAATTTTGGGGTGCAGGGTTTTAACACGGCCGTCCATCATCTCTGGAAAACCGGTCACATCATCAATGGCAATAGTCGCTACGCCTGCCTGATCCAAGACAACCTTTGTGCCTCCTGTCGAGATAATTTCCCAGCCAAGTTTGATCAATTCCTGGGCAAGTTCTACGATGCCATTCTTATCTGATACGCTAATTAACGCACGTTTTGTCATGATTTCTCCTTATTGTCTCACTGCCCCCAACTCCTCCAAGACTGCTGGATAGAGTTGGTATTCTGCTTCATGTATTCTGGCTTCAAAGGTTTCTAAAGTATCGTCAGCCAGTCGGGGAACTCGGACTTGTTTGATAATTAGTCCTGTGTCAACGCCTCTATCAACCCAGTGAACTGTTACGCCACTTTCAGATACGCCTGCCTGCCAGGCATCTTCAATCCCATGAGCTCCTGGAAATTCCGGCAAGTAAGCTGGGTGGATATTGATGATCCGACCTTCGTACTGAGCCAGCAGGGTTGGTCCCACAATCTTCATATAGCCTGCCAAGACCACCAAGTCAATCTGGTGTTGGTCTAGCATTTGGATGATAGCTCCTTCGTAGGCCTGTTTATCTGCAAACTCTTTTAGTTCAAAAGCAAAGGCTGGTACACCTAGTTTTTCAGCCCGTTCCAAGACATAGGCGTTTCTGCGATCTGAAAAGACAAAGGCTACTTCAAACTGCTCTGCGATGACTTGGAAATTGGAGCCATTGCCTGATGCAAACACTGCTATTCGCTTCATTTGATGATCACACTCTTGTCTTCCTTGACGATGATGCGACCAATGGTGTAAACTTCCTCGTCAACTAGTTGACAGACACTGTCAACCTTGTCTGGACTGACTGCCATGACCAATCCGATTCCCATATTGAAAATTTCAAACATTTCTTCATGCTTGATGTGGCCGTATTTTTCAAGGGCCGTAAAGATTGGGAGGACTGGAATCTTATCCTCTTCAATCTCAGCTGCAAGATTATTAGCAAACATACGGGGAATATTTTCGATAAAGCCACCGCCTGTGATATGGGCAATGCCGTTGACCAGCCCTGCTTTTACCAGAGGCAACACCTGCTGGACATAGATACGGGTAGGCTCTAGGAGGACATCCTTCAGAGCTCTGCCATTGAGCTCTGGCAACAGAGCGTCGCCAGCAACATCCGCAAATACACGACGGACTAGGGAATAACCGTTGGAGTGGATGCCGCTGGAAGCTAGGCCGAGGAGAATGTCGCCCTCCTGGACCTTACTGCCGTCAATAATCTGGGACTTCTCCGCAATACCGACAGCAAAGCCAGCCAGGTCATAGTCATCCTCGCCGTACATACCAGGCATCTCAGCTGTTTCACCGCCAATCAGACCGCAACCAGCTTGGACACAGCCTTCTGCAACACCAGCCACCACCTGCTCCAGCTTGGCTGGTTCATTTTTTCCTGTCGCGATGTAGTCGAGGAAGTAAAGTGGCTCCGCACCTGCTGCGATGATGTCGTTGACACACATAGCTACGCAATCCTGACCAATGGTGTCGTGCTTGTCGTACTGAATCGCCAGCATGAGCTTGGTGCCGACACCGTCTGTTCCTGATACCAAGACCGGCTCTTTGACATCCAGTTTAGACAGGTCAAACATCCCGCCAAAACCACCGAGAGCTCCCATCACACCCAAGCGTTCTGTCCGAGCTACGTGTTTCTTGATGCGTTCAACAACTTCATATCCAGCTTCGACGTCAACACCCGACTGGGCGTAGGCATTTTTATTTGTCATTTTGATTCCTTTCAACAGTTTACAGGTCTGTCAAGTAACATTGACACCTCTGTCTTTACTTGACATTTTCAATGTAGAAACTCGTTTTCTCTTCTAGGCTACGGAGGTATTCTTCCTCATAGTCATATAGAGGAGTTGGAAATTCTCCGTCAAAATAGGCCACACAGAGTCCACCTTTTGGAGCATCGGTGTCGATACCAATGGCCTCTATCATCCCTTCAAGAGAAAGGTAGGTCAGACTGTCAGCTCCGATAATCTCACAGACTTCCTCAACGGTATGGTTGGCTGAAATCAGTTCACGACGGGTCTGAATATCAATGCCATAGAAACACGGGTACTTGAGTTCTGGGCTACCGATAGCCACATGGACTTCTTTTGCCCCTGCATCACGAAGAAGCTGGACAATGCGACGGCTAGTTGTCCCGCGAACAATAGAGTCGTCAATCATGACCACGCGCTTTCCTTTGACAACACTTGAAACAGCTGACAACTTCATGCGCACACCCTGCTCCCGCAATTCCTGGGTCGGCTGAATAAATGTCCGTTGGGTATATTGGTTTTTGATTAGACCCATTTCATTTGGCAAACCAGATTCTTCTGCAAATCCCATAGCAGCAGATAGAGAGGAATTGGGCACACCAACGACAATGTCTGCTTCCTGTTGAAATTCCTGGGCTAAACGACGTCCCATATTTTTACGAGCCGTGTGGACATTGACCCCGTGAATGACTGAATCTGGGCGAGCAAAGTAGACATACTCCATAGAGCAAACTGCCAGTTGCGTATCTCTTGTATAGCTGTCATATTGAATTCCTGAATCATCAATGACAACAATTTCACCAGGCTCCACATCTCGCACCCAGTCAGCACCCACTACTTCAAAAGCACAAGTTTCACTAGCAACAACCCAGGCACCATTTTTCATTTTGCCTATTGAAAGTGGTCGGAAGCCATTTGGATCCAGAGCTGCAACTAATTTGTCTTCCAACATAATCAAGTATGCAAAGCCACCTTTAACAGTATTGAGGGCTTCCTTGATTTTGCCCATAAAGTCTGGATTGTGACTGCGACGAATCAAGTGCATGAGAATTTCCGTATCGGAAGAAGAAGAGAAAATGGAACCATTTTTTTCCAATTCAGCCTTCAAACTGACCGCGTTGGTCAAATTCCCATTGTGTGCCAAGCCCACCTGCATATCTGCAAAATCAAAGAGGAAGGGCTGAATATTATTGATAGAAGCAGAACCAGAAGTCGCATAGCGGACATGACCAATGGCAGCCCTTCCAGTCAAGGCTTCTAAATCTGCTGGATTTTTGAAGACTTCTGCAATCAGGCCCGTTCCGCGATGGCGACGCAAATGCCCACCATCATTGGCCAAAATCCCTGCTCCTTCTTGCCCACGGTGCTGCAAGCTATGCAGACCGAAATAGGTCACCTGAGCAGCCTGCGGATGTCCCCAAATACCGAAAACACCGCATTCTTCGTTGAGTGATTTAACTTCGTATGTCATAGTTATTTTCCTGTAAAATAGCGAACTGCTGAAACAAAGAGCCCTTGGTCTTTCTTACCTGGAATATTCTGGAAAAGACCGTCCTCATAACGTTCTGAGTGTCCCATTTTCCCGATAATCTGACCGTTACGACTGGTAATACCTTCAATAGCATGGCTAGAACCGTTTGGATTGTACTTAGAATCCATGCTTGGCTGACCAGTAAAGTCAACGTATTGGCTGAAAATCTGCCCATTATCTCGCAAGATAGCGAATTCTTCGTCCGTCACGACAAATTTTCCTTCCCCGTGTGAAACTGGAATAGCGTGAATATCTCCGACTTGGACACCTGCTAACCACGGTGAGTTGACATTGGCAATCCGCGTTTCCACCATTTTGGCAACGTGTTGGTTGGCATCATTGTAGAAGAGGGTCGGACTGGTTTCACCCGCCTCCTCAAAGTTTCCATAAGGTAGCAAGCCCGATTTGACAAGGGCCTGGAAGCCATTACAGATACCGATGATGAGGCCACCTTTTTCGATGAAACGGTCAATAGCAGAGCGGACCTTGGCGTTTCGTAAGATGGTCACGATAAACTTAGCAGACCCGTCTGGTTCATCCGCAGCCGAGAATCCACCTGCGAAGAAAAGAATATTGGCCTTTTCAATGTTGTCAACCATGGTGTCAACAGACTGTTCAATACTTTCCGCATCCAAGGTCACAAATGGGACAAGATTGACTTTTGCACCAGCCTGTTCAAAGGCTTTGGCGGAGTCGTATTCTGAGTTGGTACCTGGGAAGACTGGGATGTAAACCACAGGTACTTCAACGGTTTCTTTTGCTTTTATAACTGCTGAACTGGTAATTGCAGGAACATCCTGTAAGTCTGTAGCCTGTTCAAATTCTGTTGGATAGACTTCTTCCAACTTACCTTCAAAGGCAGCTTGTAGGTCCTGTCCAGCAAGGTTGACACCATTGACAACCAGTGTAAAGTCTGGAGTAGTTTGTCCAATCTTCACAGCATCTGGAATGTCTTCTTTGGATGTGAAGACAAATCCTCCGAGCTGGCCTGTCAGGCTAGTTTCAAGGTCTGCAAGCTCAACTCTTGCTCCGACTTGGTTACCAAAGGACATGAGGGCTAGACTTTCTAGAACACCTCCGTACTTGACTGCACTAGCAGCCGTAATCGTGTAATCGCTCTGCCATTTTTCAAAAGTCTCAAAATTAGACTTGATCAAGGCGAAATCAATGTCTTCTGACAAAATCTGACCTGGTAAGTAGTAAACGTGCTCACCAGCCGCCTTGAACTCTGGCGAGAGGACCCTGCGGCTGTCTGCCGTGGTCACGCCAAAGGCAACCAGGGTCGGCGGAACGGTCAGGTCCTCAAAGGTACCAGACATGGAATCCTTGCCACCGATAGATGGCAGGCCAAGCTGAATCTGAGCCTCGATAGAGCCGAGCAGAGCCGCTACTGGCTGACCAAAACGCTCTGCCTGCTTGTCCATGCGTTGGAAATACTCCTGATAGGAGAAGCGAGCCTTGGACCAGTTAGCCCCTGTTGCCACCAAGCGTGCTGTCGCTTCAATGACCGCATAGGCAGCCCCGTGGTAAGGTGACCAGTCTGCCAAATAAGGATGATAGCCCTGAGCCATGACAGAAGCCGTTGTCGTCACACCATGTTGTACAGGCAACTTCTGCACAGAACTTTCTGTCGGAGTCAACTGGTGACGACCTCCGAGTGGGTGGTTGACGGTTGTGCGACCAATAGATGAGTCAAAAATCGTCTGCAAACCTTTCTGACTAGCATGGTTGAGGTCTGATAGAAGATCTTTCAAGTCTTCTTGCAGGGTTTCAGCAGATGTTTTACGCATTTCTGGAAAATTGACAGTGCTGTCAACGACCTTAGCATCCACCACCACGCGCACACCGTTTGTATCAAGGAAGGAACGCTCCAAATCAACAATGATTTGTCCATTCCAGGTCATGACTAGGTTTGGTTTTTCAGTCACTTTGGCTACGACAACTGCATGGATATTTTCCTGACGACAAGCTGCGATAAAGGTATCTACGTCCTCTGGACGGACAACGACACTCATCCGCTCTTGTGATTCCGAAATAGCAATTTCCGTTCCGTTCAAGCCTGCATACTTAAGCGGTACCTTGTCCAAGTCGATTTCAAGACCATCTGCCAGTTCCCCAATGGCTACGCAGACACCGCCTGCACCAAAGTCATTGGATTTTTTGATAAGGCGTGTAACGTTACCGTTGCGGAACAAACGCTGAATTTTGCGTTCTTCAATAGCATTTCCTTTTTGGACTTCCGCACCAGCTGTTTCCACAGACTTAACTGTCTGTACCTTGGACGAGCCTGTTGCCCCACCGATACCATCTCGACCTGTTTTGCCTCCCAGTAGGATGACTACATCGCCTGCAACTGGTTTTTCACGGACCACATTTTCCTTAGGAGCAGCACCGACCACGGCACCAAGTTCCATCCGTTTAGCGACAAAGCCTGGGTGGAAGTATTCACGTACATAGGTGGTCGCAAGACCAATTTGGTTTCCGTATGAAGAATAACCATGTGCCGCTGTTTTAGAAATGATTTGCTGCGGCAATTTCCCTGGGCGAGTAGCTGTCAGAGGCTGGGTAATATCGCCCGCACCTGAAATCCGCATGGCTTGATAAACATAAGAACGTCCTGACAAGGGATCACGAATGGCTCCACCGATACAGGTTGCTGCTCCACCGAAAGGCTCGATTTCTGTTGGGTGATTGTGGGTTTCATTCTTGAACATGAGGAGCCATGGCTCTTTTACGCCGTCCACATCCACTTCAATCTCCACCGAGCAGGCATTGATTTCATCTGACACTTCCATATCATCCAGACGACCATTGGCCTGCTCATAGCGACCAAAAATGGTCGCCATATCCATAAGCGTCTGTGGCTTATCTGTCCGACCTAATTCTGTCCGCATCGCCAAGTACTTGTCATAAGTCGCCTGCAATTGCTTTTGGAATTTTGAAGCTGAAAAGTCAATAGACCTGAGTTCTGTTTCAAAAGTCGTATGACGGCAGTGATCACTCCAATAGGTATCCAGGACCTTGAGCTCTGTTTCCGTTGGCACTCGACCGATTGACTTGAAATAGTCCTGAATATAGAGCAGGTCTTCCACTTCCATAGCCAAGCCAGCTTCTCGCTTGTAAGCCGCGAAATCCTCTGACCCATAACTAGCAAAGAAGTCCAAGCTTGGAATAGTAGCATCTGACACCGAAAACTCCTGAGCCACCAAAGGAGCATCCAAGTCCTTGAACCGCGAATCCACAGGATTCAGCAAATAATTCTTGATGGCAGCTAATTCTTCTTCCTGCACATCACCGTTCAAAATATAGAGCTGACCAGTATTGACACGCACCTCCTGACGACTGCCCAATAAGAGAAGGGCCTCCTGACTGCTGGCAGCCCGCTGGTCAAATTGCCCAGGAAGAGCCTCAATTGCAAAATATACAGCACCTTCCAAGCCTAGCTCAGCTTCCGACAAGACCTTGTCTGTCACCTGCTCTGTAAAGATGTGCTTGATGGCCTGCTCCAGCAAGCCCTCCTCCAAATGAAAGACATCATACACCTGCACCAGACGTACACTCGTCAAACTCGTCAGCTGCAAATTATGGGTCAACTCCTTGCGAAGAGCCTCCGCCTTAATCTGAAAATCCGTCTTCTTCTCAACAAAAATCCGCTTCGCCATTTTTTCCAATCCTTATTTCACTTCTTTTAACTTTGCCAATACGACCTCGTAAACCTCGGTCAATTCCCCGAGACCCCGACGAAAAACATCCTTGTCCAGATGGTTTCCATCCGCATCCCACAAACGACAATTATCAGGAGAAAATTCATCCGCCAATAATATCTGACCAGAAGAGTCAATCCCAAATTCTAGCTTGAAATCTACCAAACTTAGCCCAATCTGAGCAAACAAGTCCTTCAAGAATTCATTGATTCGTCTTGTTTCTTCCTTGATATAGGCGATCTGATCCTGACTAGCCAGTTCTAGAAAGGCAATGTGCTCCTCATTGATAAAGGGATCATCTAAATCATCTTTTTTATAGTAAAATTCCACGATTGGAGTAGTTAATACAATCCCTTCTTCTACCCCAAAACGTTTTGAGAAAGACCCAGCTGTCACATTTCGCAAAACCACCTCCAGCGGAATAATCTCCACTTTTCTATTTAACTGCTCCGTGTCAGACAGTCGCTTGATAAAATGTGTCTTTACACCTGCAGCATTCAACTTTTCAAAAATAAGCGATGAAATCAGATTATTGAGCCGGCCTTTACCCACAATCTGCTCTTTCTTGCCGCCATTAAAAGCCGTTGCCTGGTCCTTGTAAACTGCAACAATCTGCTCACTATCAACTGTAGCATAGATATCTTTAGCTTTTCCTGAATAGAGAAGGTCTGTTTTCATTAAAATGTTCGCCTTTCGTAAAATATTCTAGTCTTTTTGTTTATTCTATCACACAATATTCGTGTTAACAAACAAAAATCTAAAATAATATCGAATAAAAAGAAAAACGCCCGTAAACTACGAACGTTTTTGTAATTCTTCATAAATAAAATCCACAATATCAGATAGGGTTTCAAAGCGTTCAATGGCCGCATCCGGCACATCTACTCCGAACTCATCCTCTAAGGTCAGGACAAATTCCATGATTTCCACCGAATCTGCTGCAATATTATCGGCCAAAGTAGACTCAGGTTGAACGTGGAAGTCTTCCCCCTTCTCATCCTGAATCAATTCAACAACTCGCTGATAGACCTGCTCTCTAGTCATGACTCTCCTCCACTACTGAAAATTTGGCAACTGATTTATCCACAATACCTGCCTCCAAGATAGAACGCGTTTGCTTAATGGTATAGAAAATCGACTGTGCATCGCTAGAGCCGTGCGCCTTGATGACAGGTGCCTTCAGACCAAGCAAGACAGCACCGCCAGCTTTCTTATAGTCCATCGCCCCCAAGGCTTTTTTAAGAGTCGGCTTAACCAAAAGACCACCCAATTTGGCACGCAGACCGCCATTTTTGATAGCCCCCGTCAACTGACCAACGATGGATTTTGCAGTCCCTTCAACTGTTTTCAGCACAGCGTTTCCCGTGAAACCATCCGTCACGACCACATCCGCCACGCTGTTGAGCAACTCACGCGCCTCCACATTGCCGATAAAGTTGATCGACTTGTCTTCTGACAAGAGTTTATAAGCCTCTTGGTGAACTGGCGTGCCCTTGGTATCTTCCGTACCGTTGTTCAAAAGTCCCACACGAGGTTGTTTGACACCACGCACGTGCTCCGCGTAAAATGAGCCAAGAATACCATACTGATAGAGGTGATGAGCTGTATTTTCAGCATTTGCTCCCAAGTCCATCATATCAAATCCCTTACCGTCCATAGTCGGCAAGGTAGACATAAGACCAGGACGGTCGATGTTCTTGATGCGACCGACGACAAAGACGCCTGCCGCCAAAAGAGCACCCGTATTTCCAGCTGACAAGACTGCATCTGCCTGACCATCCTTGACAGCCTTGGTCGCTAGGACCATCGAAGCTTCTTTCTTACGACGAATCGCCTTGACAGGCTCATCATCTGAATTGATTTTCTCCGTGGTATGAACAATGCTGACACGCTCTGTCGCTGTCAAATACTGCTTGATTTTAGCCTCATCACCATAAAGTTGAATGTCAATGTCTGGAAAGGCAGCCAAGGCTTGATTGACACCTTCTACCACTGCCTGAGGGGCGTGGTCCCCACCCATAGCATCTACTGCAATACGTTTCATCTATCTAGTTCCTTCACTTTAGTCTTAGAGATATTATAGCACGATTTTAACTTTTTTCCTATTATAGTCTTTTAGTTTACTTTTAGTACTAGGCAACGAGCCGCAGGCATAACTGGAGTTAGGCAAGGCGAGTTAACGAAGTAATAAAAGAAAAACTGATATGTAAAGCCCTTTGTCAAGTAAAAACAATCGAACTGATAAAAAAATGAAAAGTATCTAGAAAGAGCCTAGTTCTT
>NZ_POPB01000516.1 GCF_002964045.1 Streptococcus suis
TATTTATTCTATTTTTGTTAGATAGTAGCTCAAAACTTGTTACCGCTAACATTTGAGAAAACGTTTGCAAAGACTCCTTGGAATTGTATATACTGGTAGTGTACAATTCAAACTTATTTATATGGAGGAGTCTATGAAAAAGAAATCCGTTCAGAATATGAAACGAACAGGGATGCTAGAGAAGAAACAGATTTTTGGCATTCGTAAACTAAATGTAGGTGTAGCCTCTGTTGGGATTGCGGCTGCTCTGTTTTTAAGTGGAGCTGGTCAACTAGTGCAGGCAGAGGAAGTCGTCCTCCCTGCGTCAACTAGTTCAACGACTCTTTCGGAACAGGATGGTGGCTCGGTAGAAGCGACCACAACTGCGATAGAAGC
>NZ_POPB01000517.1 GCF_002964045.1 Streptococcus suis
CCAAGATGAGTTCAAGCTTAGCTATCTCTTTATTTCCCATGACCTCGGTGTTGTACAACACATGTGTGATGAATTGTTCATCATGTATCGCGGACGTTTCGTAGAGACAGGAAATAAGAACGATATTTATAATAATCCACAACATATTTACACTAAACGTTTGTTGTCTGCGATTCCAACGATTGACCCAGTCAACCGTTTGAAGAATAAAGAAAAACGTTTGGCTGCTGAAAAAGAGTATCAAGAAATGCAAGGTCAATACTATGATGAAAACGGTCGTGTGTACGATTTGAGATCCTTCTCAGAAACTCATCAAGTAGCCCTTCCAGAAGGAGGTCAGAACTAAGATGTGGAAAACAGTATTACGTCGTTTAC
>NZ_POPB01000518.1 GCF_002964045.1 Streptococcus suis
AGATATATTATACCATAATTGATACATAAAATCTTATATAAGTTATACAGTATATATATTATAGTTTTTGAGTAAGTAATGGTGATGAAACAACAAAATATTTTCAGAAAAGAGCAAACGGAATAATTGACAATAGTTCCTAAGAGAACTATAATAGTTCTCATGGTAATTATTTTCGTAGAAAGGAGCTATTATGGGACATACTATTGCAGATTTTCGGAATCTATTAAATCAGATTGAACAAATCAGTGAAACCATTGCAAAGGAATATGATGTGGAGCACCTAGTTGGAC
>NZ_POPB01000519.1 GCF_002964045.1 Streptococcus suis
CCACGCAGACTTGTTTCTTCAATCACCAACACATTGTTAAAAATGGCCGTTAGATATTCATTTACTTTTGGATCTTCCAAAACAGGCCTCCTTTACTTTGATAGTCAAAGTATAAACCATAAAACTTTGATTGTCAAACATTTTTTACTAATTTAAAAATTAATCTCCCGTAAACACTGGTCTACGTCGTTCTGCATGTGCTCGAACCCCCTCTTTAAAATCCTCTTTATAGGCCAATGTTTCTTGCAAATCCAGCTCTAATCGGCGATAAGATTCCCAGTCTTTAAATTGACTTTCCCATGTCAGTTGTTTGATTGCTGCATAAGAATTTACTGAGCCTCGCAAGAGTTTTTTTATGACCTGGGCAACCGT
>NZ_POPB01000052.1 GCF_002964045.1 Streptococcus suis
GGCTAGACCGCTTGCTTGCTTTGTTGGACTTGTCTGAAAATCAAGTGCCAGTCTTCTATGTGTCCGAGGAAGAATACGCTCAGGAACTGCATAGGCGAGGCTATCAAGCCCATTATAGTCCTAGAAAATTTGGTATTTCAGCCACCCTCATTCGTGAACATCCTCAACAATATCAGGATTACATTGCCCCTGCCTTTCTTGCCTTTTTTGGAAAGGAAAGCATGTAAAACAGTATAGAAAAAACGCATAAAATCAGGTCATAACCTTGGTTTT
>NZ_POPB01000520.1 GCF_002964045.1 Streptococcus suis
AAATCTGCAAGTTTCTTCTGCTTCAAACGAGAAACAAAACAAGAATCTCCATTCTCAAAATAGGCAATGTGGTTTGCTCTATCCAACTTCGTTATATTTAAAGGATTCACTACACAAGAACGATGTGCTTGGTAAAGTCGTTTATCAGCTTTCGCTATATCCGATACTTTCCCGTAAAATTCAGTCTGACCTGTTTTGGTTTTTAAAATGACTTTATGAATCGTTGATGATGTTTCAAAATAAAGGATGTCACTAAAAGGAACTTGAATATGAGCAGTTTCAGTTTTGTATACAAAAGAATTTT
>NZ_POPB01000521.1 GCF_002964045.1 Streptococcus suis
ATACGACTCGGGAATTTATAAGAAGTATCTATCTCTTTCAACATGAATTTGATTTTATAAATTTGAGGGCCATTCCTTTCATGGCTCGGGTATTTGACAGTGTTCAGAAAAACAGAGTGTATTCAGTAGAGTGGTTTGTTACAACACTAAATAATCAAATGAGAGAATATATGACTAGTATTATGAGTGAGATTATAGAAGATAGAGGAGAAATAGGAGTAGTTTACATTGATGATTTTCTAAATGGTCCAGACTACATGGTGCATTTAACTTATTTAGAACATGTGGGGCTCTCCGATGAGATAGATAAATTAATATCTTTTAGTCAAGTTCTTAATGG
>NZ_POPB01000522.1 GCF_002964045.1 Streptococcus suis
GGAGCCAAGTCAACAGCTGTCATTTTGAGTCTTTTAGAAAGAGCTAAGCGACACGGACTTGATGCAGAGAAATATATGAACTATCTTCTAGAACACTTACCTAATGAGGAGACACTCGCAAAAAAGGAGGTGCTGGAGGCTTATTTGCCATGGAAGGAAAAAATTAAGAGAGCATGTAAATAGAAAAAGGTTCCAGAGTCGATAGGACTTTGGAGCCTTTTCAATATACTTTGTTATTGGGCGGTTACCATTGACTGTTCCCCAATCGCGACTCTCTGAAAAGAAAAGCAGAAATGAAATCCTGATGAAGATTCGTCACGAAAAAGTAGAACTCACTTTCTTTCAATCTATCAACCAAGAGATATTGGAAACAATCGTAACCGCCTAATAACAAGGTATCTATCTAATCACTCCCTCCTCCTGTATACTGTGAGAAAAACATAACTGGAGGATTTATCATGTCACACCCTATCGTCCCATTGGCTGTTCCCCAATCGCATCGCTTTGAGAAGAAAGTCAGAAACGATATTCTGATGAAAATTCGTCTCGGAAAAGTGGAAGTCACATTCTTCCAATCTATCAACCATGAAGTAATGGAAACGATTTTGGATAAGGTACTGCACTATGACCATCCGACTCAGTGATTTAGGTCAAGTCTACTTGGTTTGTGGGAAAACGGACATGCGTCAAGGGATTGATTCTCTCGCCTACCTTGTCAAAAGTCAATTCAATCTGGATCCCTTTTCAGGTCAGGTCTATTTTATTCGATTGCTTTAGTAGCGAGTAAGTATTTCGATGACGAAAAACCTATTCACAGTTTTGTAATGACTGAAAAAGATAGCGGTCAAATCTTAGAATTACCATTTGGTGATCAGGAAGAATTAAAGAAACCATTTGAAATGGTTATCATTGAGCTGAAAAAATTTCGTAAGGGAAAACTTGGGAAAAATCAACGCCAATGGATTGAATTTTTTGCAAATAGAGAATTTAGTCAAGCTACATCGGATATAATTGAAAAGGCAGAGAATCTGCTAAACAGAAATACATGGACAGAGGAGGAAATCGAAATGGTAGATCAATGGTTGCGTAATGCTTCCAATCATTTTGGGGAATTGGAAAGTTCTTATATACGTGGTAGAAATCGTGGAAAGGAAGAAGGTCGTGAAGAAGGAAGTCTACAAAAAAGTTTAGATGTTGCACAAAAATTATTAGCTAGAGGTCTTGACTTAGAGGATGTGTTAGAAATAACAGGACTAACTTCGGAACAGTTGACTCGATCTTCGCAAGAACATCAGTTCTAGTTTGAAAAAATGCTAGACCATTAAAATATAGATGTGGAGACAAATGTTGATTTCTTTGCGAACAAGTAAGAATACCTGGCAATCTTACTGAAGGTTGTCTTCACAGGTATGATTGATGAATTCTTTGATTACGAACTGGGTGAGTTGGAGTATCGCAGCCTTCGTTTTGAAACGGAAGTCTTGGATTTGGAAAACTACCAAGGTAATGCGGTTGTTAACTACACAGATAGCGAAACACCTTATACTCGAATCATCGAGCACAAGCATTTCAAGTTTGGGACACAAGAAAAATCTACTTTGGAGTTCGTCTCGGTCATTATCGCTACTACGATATGCACCAAATTTTTGGTGAGATCTTACAGTGTGTGAGAAATGAAGTGAGATAAATATTAGCTGAGTACACTATCTTTGAAACTGAAATATTACAAAGCAAAATATTATTATTGTTTACTTAGAAATCAATGGAGTTGGATTTTGAAATTTGAAATTAAAATAGTCAGTGCTTAGAATTTTAATAATTGTTGACATTTCTTCAAAAAATGCTTCACAAGTTCTAATATCATCTTTAATTGTGGCATAATAATGAATAGATTTAAAATTATTTTTTATTTTTGGAGGAATTAGTCTATGTCTGATTTTAAACAAATTTTTAAATTGTTGTTTAATCAAAAAGTTTACAAATCGTTTCCGTTTATTATTTTGTTATCAACTTCATCAATACTGATAATTATAATAAAATCGTTCCATGTTCAGTATAATATTTTTGCAGAGTTATTATTTACAATTGTAATTCTTTCAGGAATAAGAGTTTTTTTGGAGATAATTTGGCAAACAGTTAAGTCTGAAAGGCAAAAATCATGGATGGGGATTGTACTTTTTCTATTCTATGCATTACTACTATATATTTCGCAGACTCTGATTGATAAATCTTTGATAATTCCATATTTGACATTTATATTAACAGTATTAACGGAAAAATCATGTGAATTGTTTAAAAATGTTATATTGTCTAATGATTGACAATCTAACTAAATTTTGAAGGAAAAGTATTCATAAATATTTGAATTGTCAATGTTGCATTTTTTATTGAAGTTTATTTATGAAATTTGATAGTTTTGAAAGAGTAGAAATATACAGCCCATATGTAAGCATATTTAAAGACTATACAAGGTAACCAAACTTTTGTTCAATACTAGGTAATATTTCTGAGGAAAAAATGTACCTTTTAATATTAGTTAATTTATGAGTATTTCCTGTTAAAAAAATTGACAAAACTGAATCAATAAGGTATATTTAGGTTGGTTATATAATATTTGATGGCTGAACTGAAAAATTTATAAAAGCACAGGTGACAGATGAGCTACTTGTGTTTTTGTATTTTACTCCTGGTAGCTTAAGAATACGGAATAAAGGAGACTAAAAAATGGTAAATACACTCAATTTGGCTAAATGTTTTTTGTCAATTAATCCAAGCCTTAGAGTTGGAAATTTTGATAACAATTTAAAAGTAAATAAGTTATTATATTTTGCAAGTCTGATGTACTTTTCACTTTTTAATGATGATTTAATTGATGACTATTTTGAAAGATGGGATAATGGTCCAGTAGTTCGAGAAGTATATAAAGAATTTAGATACAATGACTTATGTTATAGAACTGACTGTAATTTTGATGAATTTTCTCCAGATATTAAAAAGATTATTCAAGTTACTAATTTTGTGTATGGAAACAAAACTTCGAACGACTTGATAGCCGAAACGCATAAACACAATATTTGGCTTAATGCTTCTAAAAATGAACATTTAGATTTGAAAAAAATAGATCCGTCAGTAATAGGATATTTGACTAATATCTATTCTATCTATAAGGATATTGATTTTGAAAATCTCCATAAAGAAGTTATACATGGTAATGTTTATTTTTATTATGACTCTGGTATAGATTTAACTTCTGAAGAGTCTCTTAATGAAATTAAAATGATTAGTCAAAATGAATATCCAATCTTTGTAGAATTAATAGATGGGGAGATGGTGTTTTCATAAATGGATATCTTTATTGCGCGAGTTCGTTTTCCAAATGATCCTAGCCATAATTTAGTACCACATCAGATGTTTGTAGGAAAATATGTCTCGCAATCACACATCGAATTTTATTCAATTTCCAGTGTTCTCGGAAAAGAAAAAAGAGTCTTTTCTGAGGATGGATCTACAAATGAAGAAATTGCATTAATTAGTGGAAGCGTTCAAACGGATAATGGATTTAAAGTTCCATCTTTTGTAGATTGTAGTAAAGGATATATTGTAACCCTGGACGCAACAGTTGATATTGAGCGATTGAATCATCGATCTTTGACTCCAGAATTATATACAAAAATTATCAACAAAGTGAATTTTTTAAAAACAGCTGGTAAGCACACAAGTTATTCAATCTCATTAATTGATTTTATTAGTTGGAATAAAAAGATATCACGTTGATAGTTTCGCCATTTAAAATAGAGTATTTATACTAATATTAAAAGGATTTCAAAAATAGGTTCTTTAGTCAAATTGACTCTGGAACCTATTTCTATATATTTCGTTTTTGGGTGATTACCATGGAACCAACTAAATATTATCAATTGGTATTCACCTTCTTTAGATTTTCTTCAAAAATAATGAGTTGAACGCCGATATATTCAAGCAAATGTAGAACATCTTCTATTTTTCTAACGATTTTTCATATGGTATAATGATTTAAATAGGGCAACTAGAAAGATTTCAGAAATGTTTTTATTATGCTATTTTTTAAATGTTGTGTGCAAGTGAGCATAGAGATTGTTTAGGAGAAAAAAATTTATATGCAACATTACGACTATCTAGTAGTTGGTGCTGGTTTGTTTGGTGCAGTTTTTGCCCATGAAGCAGCCAAAAAAGGTAAAAAGGTAAAAGTGATTGAAAAACGAGATCACATCGCCGGAAATATCTACACCAAAGAAGTAGAAGGCATCCAGGTCCATGAGTATGGTGCGCATATCTTCCATACTTCTGAAAAGGAAATCTGGGATTATGTTAACCAATTTGCAGAATTCAATCGCTACACCAACACACCAGTTGCCAACTACAAGGGTGAGATTTACAACCTCCCATTCAACATGAATACCTTTAACAAGCTTTGGGGTGTGGTCACTCCTGCGGAAGCTGAGGCAAAAATTGCAGAGCAGCGTGCTGTTTTGGGTGGTAAAACTCCTGAGAACTTGGAAGAGCAAGCTATTTCCCTTGTAGGTACAGACATCTATGAAAAATTGATCAAGTCATACACCGAGAAACAATGGGAAAAACCATGTACGGAACTTCCAGCCTTTATCATCCGTCGATTGCCAGTGCGTTTGACTTATGACAATAACTATTTCAATGATACCTATCAAGGCATTCCAATCGGTGGTTACACGCAGATAGTTGAAAAAATGTTAGATCATGAAAATATCGATGTAGAGACTAATGTTGATTTCTTTGCCAATAAAGAAGAATACTTGGCAAGCTATCCAAAAGTTGTCTTTACAGGTATGATTGATGAGTTCTTTGATTACGAACTTGGGGAATTGGAATACCGTAGCCTTCGTTTTGAAACGGAAATCTTGGATTTGGAAAACTACCAAGGTAATGCGGTTGTCAACTACACAGATAGCGAAACACCATATACTCGTATCATCGAACATAAACATTTTGAGTTTGGTACACAACCAAAAACCATTATTACACGCGAGTATTCGAAGACTTGGAAACGTGGGGATGAGCCTTACTATCCAGTTAACAATGACCGTAATAATAAGCTCTATACTGCCTACAAGCGCCTAGCAGAGCAGCAAGAAAATGTTATTTTTGGTGGACGTTTGGGTCATTATCGCTATTATGATATGCACCAAGTTATCGGTGCTGCCTTGCAGTGTGTCAGAAATGAAGTGAAATAGTATTTTTAGAGAACAGTTTGTTCTCTTTTTTACAAGTCCAAACTAATTTAGAAATGTATATTTAGTAAGGTTTTTAAAAAGAGATGCTGTTTGTAAAATATGAAATCAAGTTTATGAGTGCCAGTAAAATCATTCGATATTTAGCAACCCAGTAAATGAATAAACTTATATTCTTGTCACTTACTAGATTTATTGACACTAGGTATAATATAATATATAATATGCTAAAACATATTACTTTTTATAAGAAAATGAATACATTTTGAAGTTGATTTAGGAGGAATTTTCGTGGTAAAAACGAAAAAAGAGGTGGCTGAGGTTTCACGTAAGAGCCGTGTTAAAATGCACAAATCTGGAAAGCATTGGGTACGGACGGTGATGTCTCAAATTGACATGATTCGCCTCGGAGATAGCGGTAAGCCAACTATTGGAAAAGTGGCTGTAGAAACGAGTACAGGTCAAACTTCGGCAACTACTATGCTACGAGGTTTGGTTGCTGCCAGTGCAGCAATTGGTGGTGGAATAGCCGTTTCTCCGGTACATGCTGAAGACATTGCGACCGTTTCTGAAACAACGACTACAATTCTGGCAACTGAAGATGTAGTCAGCATGAGTAATGTTGGAACGGAGTCAGATACTTCATCGCAATCAATCAGTGATTCGACATCGACAAGTCTATCGGATTCGACAAGTATTTCAGATTTAACAAGTTTGTCAGATTCGTCAAGCCTTTCAGACTCAGCAAGTGTGTCTGCTTCAGCAAGTGAGTCAACATCTGAAAGCGAATCTGTTTCAGAGAGTGAGTCACATTCAAAAAGTGAATCTGCGTCAGTTAGTGAGTCACATTCAATAAGCGAATCTGCATCAATTAGCGAATCTACATCAACAAGTTTATCTGCGTCAGTTAGCGATTCTACTTCCACAAGTAAATCTGCTTCTTCAAGTGAAACTACATCAACAAGTGAATCTCAGACAAGTACGAGCTCGTCATCATCAACAATCGAAACAGCTTCGACAACTTCAGAAACAAGTTCAAGCGAAACAGCTTCAAGCACTTCACCAGTAACAGAAGCAAAAGAAACTCTTGAGCAGGTTACATCTGAAGCTGAGATTTTGGTACAAATTGCTAGCAATCAAACTGGAATCAGTCAGGAACTTGAGAACGCAATTGCCACAAGTATCACAGATATCGCAGTTGCTAAGGTACTTCTGGGGAATGAGGCTGTAACGGTTGCAGAAATTCAAGCAGCAGTTTCTAGCTTACAAGCTAGTAACCAAGCCTTAGGTCTTCTGTTATTGCAAGATGATGAAGATGGGATGATAACATTTGTCCTTGATACTTCAACTTCTGTGACTTTGAAGGTTGGTGATGGTCAAGGTATCTTGCTTGATACGATTACAACTGCAACTCCTTCCATGGATGATGCCAATGGGGCGAAAGTATCTGAGCAGACATTTTCATCTCCATATTCTGGCACTAGTGTAGCTGGTTGGCATACTTTTAGTGTGTATTCAACTGACACTTATGATCAGAATCATAAGAGTTCAGGTGGTACTGCCTTAAATGCTTATATTCGTTATTCATTGGATGATGATCCGAGTACATACACTGTTTTGGCCGAATTAGTAAGTAAGACGGGCACTGTTCTAGAATCGTATAAAATTGATCCTGGCTCAAGTGCAACATTCTCGTATCCAAGTCAACTCGATTCTGATAATTCTCCAATAACTATTACTTATGATACTTCTTTAGCGACCGGTTCAGGCATTCCTGGTGGATTAAGATTTAGCACAGATGCTAATAATATTTACGGTACTACATTGGTACCTACTTATACAACAAATACGACTTATTATAAGACAACTGATGGTACAGTTATTGCTTCATATACTGTCATGACAGTCGGTGGACAGACTGTGACACCATCTGGTGTTCGGTCGTTTGTTGGTTATGATTATTCTTCTACCACCAATGCAACGTCTAATAGAGCCTTGACCCCAGGTACTACATACTTACATGGTAAGGTCCAGGAACAAGGCACCAAGACTTTGATTACCATTGTTGATGATGAAGGTACGATAAAACGAAGTTTGTATTACTTGGATCCAACTTATAAAGGTACTGTTGATTGGAATGGTACAGATATGAATGGATTTATCAAGCTTTTTGAGACAAGTGAGATAAAAGCCTCGACTTCGACATCGGGGACTAACTATAATACATACTCGACTATCGAAGCTAGTTATACAACGACTACCTATAATGGCCAACGTATCATGGTCTTTTACACAAGTCCTGCAAAAAATTGGCGCTTAATAGGATATTGGTCAGGTGGTACAGCTCAAGGTGGTACTCAATATGGTCGATTTTTCTTTGGTCGGCAGTCACTTGACAAAACAGGAAAGTGGGGTCTGTGGACACAGTCATCTAGTTCAACTGGAGTGGGCGATTACGGTATACAGTATGGATTGGGAAATCCCTTGTCAACGTCTGTAAATGAAACAACTCATTGGTACACAGTTGACAAATCTGAGTCAGAATCGTTATCAAATTCAAATTCTATATCTTTATCAGAATCTGAGTCTACTTCAACATCTGAATCCATATCGGATTCTAAATCTGCTTCAGAGTCAGAATCAACTTCTAAATCTGAATCGGCTTCAATTTCTGCAAGTGAATCGCTTTCTGAATCCATTTCAACTTCAATTAAAGAGTCAGTGTCAGAATCCATCTCAGAATCAGTCTCAGAATCCGTCTTAGAGTCAGTTTCTGAATCAATCTCTGAGTCAATCTCTGAGTCAATCTCTGAGTCAGTAAGTGAGTCAGTATCAGAGTCAATTTCAGAATCAGTATCTGAATCAGTCTCAGAGTCCATCAGCGAATCAGTTTCCGAGTCAGTGTCTGAATCAGTCTCAGAGTCAGTAAGCGAATCTGTATCAGAATCAGTTTCAGAATCCCTTTCTGAATCAGTCTCTGAGTCTGTATCAGAATCAGTATCAGAATCAATTTCTGAGTCTGTATCAGAGTCAGTAAGTGAATCTGTATCAGAATCAATCTCAGAATCCGTTTCAGAATCTGTATCAGAGTCAGTGTCTGAATCAATCTCTGAGTCAATCTCAGAATCAGTATCTGAGTCAATCTCTGAGTCAGTTTCAGAATCCGTTTCAGAGTCAGTTTCAGAATCCGTTTCAGAGTCCCTCTCAGAGTCAGTCAGCGAGTCCCTCTCAGAATCCGTTTCAGAGTCTATCTCAGAGTCCGTCTCAGAATCAGTTTCTGAGTCCATCTCAGAGTCAGTCAGCGAGTCCATCTCGGAATCTATTTCTGAGTCAGTCGCGGAATCCGTTTCTGAATCAATCTCAGAATCCATTTCAGAGTCAGTAAGTGAGTCAATCTCTGAATCAGTCTCAGAGTCAGTTTCTGAATCAATCTCTGAGTCAGTCTCAGAATCAGTATCAGAGTCCATCTCTGAATCCGTCTCCGAGTCAATTTCAGAATCAGTCTCAGAGTCCGTCTCAGAATCGATTTCAGAATCAGTCTCCGAGTCCATCTCCGAGTCAGTTTCTGAATCCGTATCTGAGTCCGTCTCAGAATCAGTTTCAGAATCCGTCTCAGAATCGATTTTAGAATCCGTATCTGAGTCAGTCAGCGAGTCCGTCTCAGAATCTATCTCTGAATCAGTCTCTGAGTCCGTCTCAGAATCAATCTCTGAATCGGTATCAGAGTCTATCTCTGAGTCTATCTCAGAGTCCGTCTCAGAGTCAGTCAGCGAATCCGTCTCAGAATCAATCTCTGAATCGGTATCAGAGTCTATCTCTGAGTCCGTCTCCGAGTCCATCTCAGAATCCGTCTCCGAGTCAGTATCTGAATCCATCTCAGAATCCGTCTCCGAGTCACTTTCAGAGTCCGTCTCAGAATCCGTTTCAGAGTCTATCTCCGAGTCCGTCTCAGAGTCCATCGCAGAGTCCATCTCAGAGTCCGTCTCAGAATCCATCTCAGAATCCGTCTCAGAATCCATTTCAGAATCAGTTTCTGAGTCAATTTCTGAATCAGTCTCAGAATCAATTTCAGAGTCCGTCTCAGAATCTATCTCAGAATCAGTATCTGAGTCAATTTCTGAGTCCGTCTCAGAATCCATCTCTGAATCAGTCTCTGAGTCCGTCTCTGAGTCAGTATCGGAATCCATTTCAGAATCCATTTCTGAGTCAGTTTCAGAATCAGTATCAGAATCAGTTTTTGAGTCAGTATCAGAATCAATCTCAGAATCCATTTCTGAGTCAGTTTCAGAATCAGTATCAGAATCCGTCTCAGAGTCCATCTCCGAGTCCGTCTCAGAGTCCGTCTCCGAGTCCATCTCAGAGTCCGTCTCAGAATCCATCTCAGAATCCGTCTCAGAATCCATCTCAGAATCCGTCTCAGAATCCATTTCAGAATCAGTTTCTGAGTCAATTTCTGAATCAGTCTCAGAATCAATTTCAGAGTCCGTCTCAGAATCTATCTCAGAATCAGTATCTGAGTCAATTTCTGAGTCCGTCTCAGAATCAATCTCTGAATCAGTATCAGAGTCAGTTTCAGAATCAGTTTCAGAGTCGATTTCTGAATCCGTCTCAGAATCCGTCTCAGAATCCGTCTCAGAGTCAGTCTCTGAATCAATCTCAGAATCCGTTTCAGAATCCGTCTCAGAATCCGTCTCAGAGTCAGTTTCAGAGTCAGTATCAGAATCAATTTCTGAATCAGTAAGCGAATCCGTCTCAGAGTCAATCTCTGAATCAGTCTCTGAGTCAGTATCTGAATCAGTAAGCGAGTCAGTGTCTGAATCCGTATCAGAATCAATTTCAGAATCTGTGTCTGAGTCAGTCTCAGAATCCGTATCAGAGTCAGTCTCAGAATCAATTTCAGAATCTGTATCAGAGTCAATTTCAGAATCTGTATCCGAGTCAATCTCTGAGTCAGTGTCTGAATCCGTATCAGAATCAATCTCAGAATCTGTGTCTGAGTCAGTATCTGAATCAGTTTCCGAATCTGTATCCGAGTCAGTCTCAGAATCACTTTCTGAATCAGTTAGTGAGTCAATCTCAGAATCACTTTCAGAATCCGTCTCCGAGTCCATCTCCGAATCCGTTTCAGAATCCATCTCAGAGTCAGTCTCCGAGTCAGTATCTGAGTCAATTTCAGAATCCGTCTCCGAGTCTATCTCTGAGTCAGTCTCAGAATCGATTTCAGAATCAGTCTCAGAATCCGTCTCCGAGTCCCTCTCAGAATCAGTCTCTGAATCAATTTCTGAGTCAGTAAGCGAATCAATCTCTGAATCAGTGTCTGAGTCCCTCTCAGAATCAGTCTCTGAGTCAATCTCTGAATCGGTAAGCGAATCAGTGTCTGAGTCAATTTCAGAATCAGTAAGCGAATCCGTATCAGAGTCCGTCTCAGAATCAATCTCTGAATCAGTGTCTGAGTCAGTCTCAGAATCAGTCTCTGAGTCAGTAAGCGAATCAGTATCAGAATCCGTCTCAGAATCCATTTCAGAGTCTGTCTCAGAGTCAGTATCAGAATCCATCTCTGAATCAGTATCTGAGTCCGTCTCTGAGTCAGTATTAGAATCCGTCTCCGAGTCCATCTCAGAATCCGTCTCAGAGTCCATCTCAGAATCAGTAAGCGAATCAGTCTCTGAGTCAGTCTCAGAGTCAATTTCAGAGTCAGTCTCAGAGTCACTTTCAGAATCAGTGTCTGAGTCAGTCTCAGAATCAATTTCAGAGTCAGTCTCAGAGTCACTTTCAGAATCAGTGTCTGAGTCAGTCTCAGAATCCATTTCAGAATCCGTCTCCGAGTCAGTTTCAGAGTCAGTTTCAGAGTCAGTTTCAGAGTCCATTTCAGAATCCGTCTCCGAGTCAGTTTCAGAATCAGTCTCTGAGTCAATCTCTGAATCCGTCTCTGAGTCAATCTCAGAATCAGTCTCTGAGTCCATTTCAGAATCAGTCTCTGAGTCAATCTCAGAATCCATCTCAGAATCAGTCTCTGAGTCCATTTCAGAATCAGTCTCTGAGTCAGTATCCGAGTCAATTTCTGAATCAATCTCTGAGTCAGTATCCGAGTCAGTATCAGAATCAATCTCAGAATCAGTCTCAGAATCAATTTCTGAGTCAGTAAGCGA
>NZ_POPB01000523.1 GCF_002964045.1 Streptococcus suis
TGACAATGGTTATTCAAACAAGTATAGTGGTACTAGCGGGTTACGCTTATAGTCGCTATAACTTCATCGCTCGTAAGCAAAGTTTGGTTTTCTTCTTGATTATCCAAATGGTACCAACCATGGCTGCTCTTACCGCCTTCTTCGTTATGGCCCTCATGCTCAATGCGCTCAACCAAAGCTGGTTCCTCATCTTCCTTTATGTCGGTGGTGGTATCCCAATGAACGCTTGGCTCATGAAAGGCTACTTCGATACGGTGCCAATCTCACTTGATGAATCTGCAAAACTAGACGGTGCCGGTCACTTCAGACGTTTCTGGCAAATCGTCCTCCCACTCGTTCGTCCAATGATTGCTGTACAAGCGCTCTGG
>NZ_POPB01000524.1 GCF_002964045.1 Streptococcus suis
ATTGACATTATGAAAACCTTTGATACACCTTCCCTACCTTATCGAGCCATGAAAAATCACTGGCGGATTCTTCAAAAAGATAGCCGTAAACTGTCTCAGAACCTCTTTTATTCGTAACCGCCCAATAACAAGGTATCTATCTACTCACTCCCTCCTCCAGTATACTGTTAGAAAAACAAAACTGGAGGATTTATTATGTCACAGCCCATCGTCCCATTGACTGTTCCCCAATCTAGACACTTTGAGAAGAAAGGCAGAAACGATATTCTGATGAAAATTCGTCTCGGAAAAGTGGAAGTCACATTCTTCCAATCTATCAACCATGAAGTAATGGAAACGATTTTGGATAAGGTACTGCACTATGACCA
>NZ_POPB01000525.1 GCF_002964045.1 Streptococcus suis
CACTGCTATTATCGTACTTAATGTCGGACATTTCTAAGTCCACAACATCTGTATATTTCTTAGCAAGTGTCGTTTTTCCCATACCTGGAAAGGCAAATAAAAACATAGGCTTTCCTCCTTATTCCTCAGTAGAATAGCAGAGCATCCAAAAAGTTTTCTTAAGCCGCCCCTATTTTGCCCCTCATTTCTAAAAATAAGATAAGAAAAACCCTCTGAAAGCCTGAATTCAAAGGATTTTTAGATTATACGCAAAAAGAGCACACACTCGACCTCGCTTAGGGCTAGATCGG
>NZ_POPB01000526.1 GCF_002964045.1 Streptococcus suis
AGGGGGAATCAAGCTATACAAGTAGCTTTAGCATCAAGGTTATGTCTGATGGTTTTCTGTTTATCCCTCGCTTGCCAGCAGGCTATATTATCGATGACGAACTCTATCAAAAGATTTTTCTAATCGCTAACGCTTCGCTATTCCCTCGATATACCTTATTAAAGCAAAACTCTGCCTACTTCATGGCACTTGATACGGAAGATATTCATATCCAACGAGGTCTCTTCTTTCCTTGGAAAAAAGGAATATCTGAACGTCTAGTTATACCTGACCTAGATAAGTTTTTGGATACACTACCTATTGGTAAAATTCCTATTATGAAAGACTTTACCATTAATATGAGTAGAATTAATCATATAGCAATAG
>NZ_POPB01000527.1 GCF_002964045.1 Streptococcus suis
ACAGTTGGGGGTTACATCGCAAAAGAAGCAACCAACAACGGTACTAAGGTAGAACTTGATTCAACTGTTGCCAATGTCGCTGCGACAGAAACGACAGGAAACATCACAGAAGTCGTGACCTATGTGAAACTTGGTTCATGGATTCCACAACCACCAACAGGTACAGTGGAAGTTCCACCAACGGTTTACCCTAATGATCCAACTGATCCAACACAACCAGGTACGGATGTTCCAACCATTCCATATATTCCAGGTTATATCCCAGTAGGACCAGATGGAACAACACCGTTAACTCCAGTTGATCCAGCAGATCCAACTAAGGGTTACATTGCGCCACCAGTCCCAGCAGATCCAACAGTTGATACGGAAATTCCGTATGTAAAAGCACCACAAGTCGGCACAGTTAAATTTGTCGATACAACAGATAACACTGTTAAGTTCACTGAGACTCTAAATGGTGAAACAGGCGATGAGTTTGGCTTTGATCCAGCTGCTAAGATTAAGGAATTTGAAAACCTTGGTTACACAGTAGTGAACAAAGATAGCTACAGCTCAACTGGAACCTTCGATAACATCGATGGTAACTCACAAGACTTTGTCTACGAATTGACACCAAAAGTTTCACCAATCACACCAGAAAATCCAGGTAAACCAGGTGAGCCAATTGATCCAAACACTCCAGATGGACCAACATGGCCAACTGATAAGGGTGTTGATGATGTGACCCGTACGATCAGCCGTACCGTTACTTATGTGAAAGCAGAAGGTGGCGAAGCAGCTCCAGGCTCAAGCAACTCCGTTACAT
>NZ_POPB01000528.1 GCF_002964045.1 Streptococcus suis
AAAAAGTCAAAAAAACTCCAGAAAACGCTTGCAAAAAATTTTGCAATGTGTTATTATAATCTCAACAAAAGGATTGTTACTGGTAAGCAGGCAAAACCTAAATATATACAAGATACTCTTTTTGGCTTGGGTCAAGAGGTAGTGTTTGGTATATGTTTAGGTTTTTCTGTTTTTCCAGAAAAGAAAGGAGCCGGAAAATGGCAAAGGATTATACAGATTTAGCTACAGATATAGTAGCTCATGTCGGAGGAAAAGAAAACATCAGCAGTCTCAAGCACTGTGTGACTCGTCTTCGTTTTGGTCTCAAGGATGAGAGCAAGGCAGATACAGACTACTTGAAGGCGCGTGATGGTGTTGTGACAGTTG
>NZ_POPB01000529.1 GCF_002964045.1 Streptococcus suis
TGTGATGAGTTTTCAACAACAGACACCTGCAGTACAAAGTTATCTATTAGAGGAATATTTGGAAAAATTTCCTGATTTACAGCTCTCTCGTCCACAATTTAATGAAGTATTACACATCTTGCGTTCAAAAGCCAACTACTATCATTTATTGAAAAATGATTACATGTTAGAGAAGGATTATCATCATTTTCAAATTTATAAAATAGGACCAGAGACGGATAGTCAACCAGAAAAAATCATGATAAAATCAGAGGGTATTTTTTCTTACGGTTCATATATTTTTTCTCTCAATCATCCTTTGGTAGAAGCGGATAGTATTTTATATTTTCCTACAGAAAATCCAATTGTAGTAAGGAGAAGGC
>NZ_POPB01000053.1 GCF_002964045.1 Streptococcus suis
GGTCAGCATCAAATGTGGGCCGCTCAATTCTACCCCTACAAACATGCACGTCAACTTGTAACATCTGGTGGCATGGGGACCATGGGCTTTGGTATTCCAGCAGCTATCGGCGCCAAATTAGCCAATCCAGATAAAGAAGTAGTCATCTTTGTCGGTGATGGCGGCTTCCAAATGACAAACCAAGAATTGGCTATTTTGAATGGCTATGGTGTACCGATTAAGGTTGTATTGATCAATAACCACTCTCTTGGAATGGTTCGTCAATGGCAGGAA
>NZ_POPB01000530.1 GCF_002964045.1 Streptococcus suis
TAATTCCTTAGGGAAATCGTCTATGCGGACATTGATGCCGATACCGATAATGACATCGGTTACCCGTTGGTTTTCCATAGAAGAGATAGCCTCAGTGAGGATGCCAGCGACCTTTTTGTGTCCGAGATAGATGTCATTGACCCACTTGATTTGGACGTCCAAGTCGCAAAGAGATTGAATGGCCTTCACAACAGCAGCTGCAGCTAAAATGGTGTAGGGCTTAAATTCTAGAAATGGAACATTGGGAGAGAGACGAAGCGACATATAAATGCCACCTGACTTGGAGGCATAAAAGGGTCTCCCAAATCGTCCCTTGGCTTTATTCTGATAGGGAGCTAGATATAGGGCAGGACTAGTATG
>NZ_POPB01000531.1 GCF_002964045.1 Streptococcus suis
TTATCGTCATCCGCTTATCTTTTCCGGCTGTGTTGATTTGGCTTACCTAAGGTCAGTTATGCCTGCACCAAATCGCCTTGTCAGAAAAGCAATCGGAAAGACGATAACCCTAATATGCTAGAAATAAAGTGTTCTAGCATGACTAAGAATGCTTGGAAAAGAATTAAGCCACTTCGATTATCGAAGTCTGGTTTGGTTCTTGACAAGGTAAGAAACTGAAAGAAAGGATTAGAACACGAACTAAATGCTCGGAATTTAGATAGTCCGCCTTGGATGTGAAGCATCCTGCGTTGGACTCCTAAAATTCGGTCGTATTTGGACGTTCTTTGTATCATAATTATGGCTATTGAAATCATTGGA
>NZ_POPB01000532.1 GCF_002964045.1 Streptococcus suis
AATCGAGTTGGAAGACCATTTTGAAAATATGGGTGCTAAGTTGGTATCCGAAGTGGCTTCAAAAACCAATGACATTGCTGGTGACGGTACAACAACTGCCACTGTTTTGACTCAGGCTATTGTTCGTGAAGGCTTGAAAAACGTAACTGCAGGTGCCAACCCAATTGGTATCCGTCGTGGGATTGAAGCAGCAGTTGCAACAGCGGTTGAGGCTTTGAAAGCACAAGCAAGTCCTGTGTCAAATAAAGCTGAAATTGCTCAAGTCGCAGCAGTATCTTCCCGTTCAAAAAAAGTTGGTGAGTACATTTCAGAAGCTATGGAGCGCGTGGGAACAGACGGCGTTATTAC
>NZ_POPB01000533.1 GCF_002964045.1 Streptococcus suis
CTATTAACCGTATGGGAGATTTAAACCCAGAGGTAACATTGACAGGTGCGATTGATTACAACGGAAAAAACATATACAGTCCTCGTACGGATACTGTTGATCTTCGTAAGGAAATCGGTATGGTCTTCCAACAACCAAACCCATTCCCTATGTCTATCTACGAGAATGTCGTTTATGGTTTACGTATTAACGGTATCAAGGACAAGCAGGTCTTGGACGAAGCAGTTGAGCGTTCCTTGATTGGTGCTTCTATTTGGAATGAAGTGAAAGATCGCTTGCATGACTCGGCAGTTGGACTTTCAGGTGGTCAGCAGCAACGTGTATGTGTGGCCCGCGTATTGGCGACA
>NZ_POPB01000534.1 GCF_002964045.1 Streptococcus suis
ATGCTATAATCAATTGATAGATGCCCCTGTAGCGATAGCTATTGGCGGTGCAGCCTTTGGAGCCATTATGTCTGGCTATGATGCCTATAGCTCAGTGCAACGTGGTTGGGGCTTGGTTGGTTCTATTGCCAAAGGAGCAGGACTAGGAGCTATTACAGGTTTTGTAGGTGGTCAATTTATTGGTGCTGGTACCAATGTGGCCGCTAATGTGACACAAAATATTGCCAATCAGACTGTTCGTCATGTTGCGAAAGCGGGTGTTGAA
>NZ_POPB01000535.1 GCF_002964045.1 Streptococcus suis
AGAGGAGAATCTGGTAGAGGTCATAATAGAATCTTAGTTGATCTGAGAACTCGAGTGTTTTCTGAACAACCTCTTTCGGTGTCAATATTTGCCCAAAGGTACGAGAATAAAAGTAACCGCCCAATAACAAAGTATATTGAAAAGGCTCCAAAGTCCTATCGACTCTGGAACCTTTTTCTATTTACATGCTCTCTTAATTTTTTCCTTCCATGGCAAATAAGCCTCCAGCACCTCCTTTTTTGCGAGTGTCTCCTCATTAGGTAAGTGTTCTAGAAGATAGTTCATATATTTCTCTGCATCAAGTCCGTGTCGCTTAGCTGTTTCTAAAAGACTCAAAATGACAGCTGTTGACTTGGCTCC
>NZ_POPB01000536.1 GCF_002964045.1 Streptococcus suis
GTTTCAACCACCTTTTGACCTCTGACATGGACTCTGCGCACGCCAAAAACACCCTTCATCCTACCAAATACAGGTTCGACATCCACCTTGCGTTTGGCATAAATGCGGGCTCCCTCTTTACTTGTCAATTCCTCTTTGACTAAGTTCTTGAAATAGTTCCACGTAGGATTATACTGAATTTGTTTGAGGTTTCCTTTTTC
>NZ_POPB01000537.1 GCF_002964045.1 Streptococcus suis
CTGGATAACGAGCTGAACCAAGGAATGTTCCTCCACGTGAAATAACATCACCTACAGAACGCGCAGACAATTCATGGATATCACCCGCAACCATACCTGCGTAACCTTCGTTGATTCCATAAACTTCCATTCCTTCTGAAATTGCTTGGCGAACAACTGCACGAATAGCAGCGTTCATACCAGGGGCATCACCACCACTGGTCAAAACAGCAATACGTTTCATTCGTTAATGCTCCTTTAACTTTTCATTTTAACTGCCCTATTATAACATACTTAACCTAAACTTGCTTGACTTTTTGCTATTTTTTTATCGAAAAATCGTTTTCATAACAAATTCACTTAACTCTTCTT
>NZ_POPB01000538.1 GCF_002964045.1 Streptococcus suis
CGTGATGACCAGAGGTCCATGACCACGTTCGCACCACCTGGTGTTTTAATCCAGACACCGCAGTTGCCAAGCCACCACATAGCAAAGTTGCCTTCTGGCACTACTTCTTCTTCAATTTCTTCATTGAGCCAAGTTCCCCATTCTGGGAAGGTTGAAAGAATCCAGGATTCTCTTGTAATATCTTGAACTTTAGCCATTTTCCATTCCTCCTATAAGGTACGTTTCTATGCTTCTAGTATATGCTCCAAAGGCAACAAAAAAAAGACCAAATAAAACACAGGCTTGTGTTC
>NZ_POPB01000539.1 GCF_002964045.1 Streptococcus suis
ATGTTCCTCCTTTTGGTCTAATGACTCATGGTCTAGCCACGAGTAAGTGAGGGATACTCACAGAAAATAATTATACCATAATATAGAAAATGTGCAAGCGAAAACAGTTTTCCGAAAACATTTTCACAAAAAATAAAGACTGCCAAACAAAGGGCAGCCCTATGGATTAAGCTACAATCGCTTTTGCTACTTCTTCTGTTGTCATGCGTGAGAAATAGTGTGTTGTGTCGATTTCTTGGAGTTTCGCTAGGACATCTGCGTACTCGTACCGAGTGCCTACCAGCAAATCTTCA
>NZ_POPB01000054.1 GCF_002964045.1 Streptococcus suis
GATCCACTACACTCTACTCTATAGCCACTTGGTCAATAAAATAAGTTATGACCCAACAGCCCCTGAAAAAGTTATCTTGCAAGTCCTAAATGATATTCGCCAAGATTTTTCAGAACGGACTCGACAGAAAAATCAAACAGGAACTAATTCCGCTACCATAAACATTGTAACAACCTTACCGCAAGGAAAAGAGTTGGAGGCAAGATAGAAAATTCCCCCTAGTCGAAATGATTAGGGGGATTAAGTATTACTTCTCAAAAGGACCATTCATTA
>NZ_POPB01000540.1 GCF_002964045.1 Streptococcus suis
TCATTTTCTGTTCCGAACTCGGTACCAGCTCCGCCATCTCTTCAAAACATTTTAAAAGAATTGACGGATGATATTGGCGTCAAACAAGATCATGATTTGACAGCATGGGCGGAACAAGGTGTGCTTTTGCTCAATGCTTGTTTAACTGTTCCAGCAGGGCAGGCAAATGGACATGCAGGGCAAATCTGGGAGCCTTTTACGGACGCTGTTATTAAGGTGGTCAATAGCTTAGACCAGCCTGTTGTCTATATTCTTTGGGGTGCTTATGCTCGCAAGAAAAAGGCGTTGATAACCAATCCAAAAC
>NZ_POPB01000541.1 GCF_002964045.1 Streptococcus suis
TACTTTATGGAAACAAGGTTACCTTGGTAAGTTGCTTCATGCTAAGAAACAAAAGATTTCTTTGGATACAGGTCAACTTATTAAGGAAACTGTTCGAGATGCGATTCCAATTATCATTTTAGGTCTAACGATTCAATTATTGCAGTTTATTGACCAAGTCACGTTTATTCGTGTTATGGAAAGAATTACGGATTACAGTAATTCGGAACTTTTGGAACTTTATTCATATATGGCTGCCAATCCAAGTAAGATTACGATGATGATTATTGGGATTTCACTGAGTTTGGGAAGTGTTGCTATTCCATTGATTACAGAGAAATTTGTCAAGAAAGA
>NZ_POPB01000542.1 GCF_002964045.1 Streptococcus suis
CGATTTCCACTTCGCTTTCTACCAGCTTACTTTCGTCATATGTTGGCCATGCGACATATGAGATAGACTCAGCTGACTTAGTCAAACCTTGCCATAACTCTTCTGCCAAGTGTGGTGCAAATGGGGCGATCAATTGGACAAAACCTTTGGCGTAGTCAACATAAAGCTCGTCTTCCTTGTTGGCTGCGTTGACAAAAATCATGAGCTGGGCGATAGCTGTGTTGAATTTCAGGTCTTCAATATGCTCTGTCACCGTCTTCACAGTTTCATTGTAAACTTTATCAAGCGCTCCGCTATTTTCCGCCACAAGCTCCTTGGTAGTCAAGAGGCGATAAACACGGTCAAGGAACTTACGTG
>NZ_POPB01000543.1 GCF_002964045.1 Streptococcus suis
GTTAGCCACCTTCTTATCAGGAATTATTTTCTACGCAGACTACGCTCCAGATGGTATGCCTGTCTGGTTCTATTCCTTTACCTACAATATCAGCTATATTCTTCCTTCCACTGCAATTGCCTCTATTCTGCTCATTTTACTCTATAGAGCAAGACCAGGTTTTTACAATCTTTAACCAAAACTGCCTGCTGGATTTTATCTAACAGGCAGTCTTTTTAATTATTTTTACTTGCTTTATGCTATAATAGGAACGTTATAATACATTTTGGAGGAAATTATGGCTTCTTGGATTTCAAGAATTATTAAAGGTATGATTATCGCACTCGGCTTTATCTTACCTGGTGTCTCTGGGGG
>NZ_POPB01000544.1 GCF_002964045.1 Streptococcus suis
TTTAACGATTCTGGCTGTCGGAAATATCTTCCGAGCAGACTTTGGCCTTTTCTATCAAATTCCGAAAAATTCAGGTCCTCTCTTCAATGTGACTCAAGTCCTTGATACCTACGTTTATCGTGGCATTGCAGGAACAGGGGACATCGGTATGGCTATCGCGGCAGGCCTCTATCAATCTGTTGTCGGCTGTATCTTGGTGGTAGTGACCAACCTGATCGTTCGTCGCTTTGATAAGGAATCAGCCTTATTCTAGGAGGGGAGTATGAAAAAAAAGAAACAAATCACTTCTGTTTCTATTCATTCATTTAGTAAGAAAACAGATCTATTTTTCTCAAGTTTACTAGGAATATTTG
>NZ_POPB01000545.1 GCF_002964045.1 Streptococcus suis
CATGATAATACCAACGAGGATTAACACCCCAGATAGCCATTGTGAAATACGTATTCCCAAGAACATGAGGCTGTCCGTCCGCAAGCCTTCTATCAAAAGGCGACCACAACCATACCAGACTAGGTAGAAAGCTGTAATTTCTCCCTGTTTAAGGAATTTTGGCCGTCTACGTAACACACAAACCAAGCCAAAACCTAGCAAATTCCAGAGAGACTCAAACAAGAAGGTTGGTTGACGGTAGGCACCATCAATATACATCTGGTCTCGGATAAAGGCTGGCAGGTAGTTCAAACTTTCTACTGCCTTGCCATAGGCCTCTTGGTTAAAGAAATTTCCCCAAC
>NZ_POPB01000546.1 GCF_002964045.1 Streptococcus suis
GAAAAATCTGCTACTGCTAATTCTCCCACATGATAGGCCGCATCCCTGACTTCCAAGGCTGTCACATTGGGATAGCTTGGCACTTGCTCAGACAAGACCTGACCAGCAAGATAGTCTTCTAGGTTGGCGACCGTTTCCTTGGTCGAATGGATATAATTGACATCCAAGAGGATGTATTTCATAGGATAGATGAAATTTTCAACATAGCTGAAGGTTGCAATGGCAGCACCGATGGTCAACTCTTTTTGTAGCAAGAGATAGCCGACCAAGCCAAAAGCTGTTAATTGCACCAAAAACATGGAAAATCCATTGACC
>NZ_POPB01000547.1 GCF_002964045.1 Streptococcus suis
TTATTCTGAAGAAGGGGCGTTTGAACGCTATATTTTCTATAAGAAAAATCCAGATCTTGTCTTGGTAGATACAGCGATTATTTGTCAAGCACCGCCACGTCTTTTGGCTTCTGGTATTGCGGATGGCTTGGCGACGTGGGTAGAAGCACGTGCTATTTTACAAAGCAATGGAACAACAATGGCAGGAGGAGGTCAGACACTTGCTGGTATCGCTATTGCACAAGCCTGTGAACAAACACTCTTTGAATACGGACTTCAAGCCATGGCCA
>NZ_POPB01000548.1 GCF_002964045.1 Streptococcus suis
CAATATCAATACCTGAGTTGGCACAGTTACTGAGAGGAAAGTCAATAATGCGGTACTTTCCGCCAAATGCGACCGCTGGTTTGGCGACTTTTTTTGTCAACCCTTCTAGACGTGTTCCACGTCCACCAGCAAGAATCATAGCTAACATTTTATTTTGAGCCATCTAACCACTCCTTAATATATATGATACATGTATTATAGCATAGAGTACAAAAAAATGAAAGCGTTTCCTTAAAGGAAAATGAATTATTTTCATTTTTCTTTTCAACGTCTTTCATAAATGTATCATAACATATTGTATTTTGTTTGTCTATATAAAATGGTATTTATTTTTGGTCGAATTTTACCTCTTCAAGTATTTA
>NZ_POPB01000549.1 GCF_002964045.1 Streptococcus suis
TGCATTTAACCGGCAACAATCCAATTTGATTTCCTGGGTCTTCATTTGTTAATGGCAATACCCATAAAGTAACACCCGCAATCTGTTTACCTGTATTTTCGTCGGTAAAATCATAGGGACGAGCTCCAAGAATTAAAACATCATTTTTCATTTTTTACCTCCTTTGTTTTTTTCCTGGTCAACTAATATATTCGCGAAAAAATAAAAAAAGTAGAACAAATTTATAAAATGTTCTACTTTCATCTCTAAAATATTTATTTCACGGTTTCATTGACGACAAGGAACCTGGGACTAAACTTAGAAAATCGTCTGTTGGTCGGTCTAATGCCCCACCAACACGATTTCTAGTTTA
>NZ_POPB01000055.1 GCF_002964045.1 Streptococcus suis
AGATAGTATTTCCCGTCGACTTTTATGACGTAGCCATCCTGAACTTCATTGATGATGTGACTGTCTTGTAAAACATAGTTCGGGTCCTTCATGACCAACTCTTCACTAAAAATCGCATCAAAAGGGACTTTACCATTATAGTAGTGGAAATGGTCGCCGTGTGATGTCACATAGCCTTGATCAGTAATTTTAACGACTATCTGCTCAGCGTCAATATTTTCCTTGGCAGAAACTTGATCAGGCGTTAATTGTTCAGCAACGGTAGTTTGTACAC
>NZ_POPB01000550.1 GCF_002964045.1 Streptococcus suis
TACTAACCATGCGATTGTCGGTCAATAAGGTACCATCAATATCGAAAAATACAGCCTTTATCGTCAACCAACTCACCTACTTTCTAAGAATTATGTTACAATTAGTATATCACACTTTGAAAGAAACTGAAAATTTATGAAAAAAATTCTAGTATTGCATACAGGTGGAACCATTTCTATGCAAGCCAATCATCAGGGTGAAGTTGCATCGAGTAAAATCAATCCAATGACCCAAATTGATAGCCCACTAGAAGAAATTCAAGTGACATCCT
>NZ_POPB01000551.1 GCF_002964045.1 Streptococcus suis
AATCAGGCGGTATTCTGCCCGACTGGTTAAGAGGCGATAAGGCTCCACCGTTCCCTTGGTTACCAGGTCATCAATCATAACACCAATGTAGCCGTCGCTTCGTTTCAAAATTAACTCAGGCTTACCCTGTACCTTAAGGGCTGCATTGATACCAGCGATAATTCCCTGACCTGCTGCTTCTTCATAACCTGATGTTCCGTTGGTCTGACCTGCTGTAAAGAGCCCAGAAATCTTCTTAGTTTCCAGCGTCGCCCGCAATTGATGAGGCATAACCATATCGTACTCAATAGCATAGCCCGTCCGCATCATCTGGGCATTTTCCAAGCCTTTAATGGAGTGAATCAAGTTGTCG
>NZ_POPB01000552.1 GCF_002964045.1 Streptococcus suis
TTCCCAATGCGACTGCCTTGATTGCCAGTCAGGTTCCAAAGGATAAGACGGGGTATGCTCTGGGGACCTTATCAACAGGTGCGGTAGCGGGTAATTTGATTGGTCCGACCCTAGGTGGTATCTTAGCAGAGATGTTTGGCGTACATACGGTATTTTTGCTGGTGGGACTTCTTTATGCTATCGTTGTGTTACTGACCGTTTTTTATATTCGAGAGGATTTTGTTCCAATCAAAAAAGGCGAAGAAATGTCGGTTAAAGAGGTATTTGAGCAGGTGAAAGATCGGCAGATGCTGGTTGGGCTTTTTGTGACTTCTATGATTATTATTGCAGCTGCTCAGGCTGTTGTTCC
>NZ_POPB01000553.1 GCF_002964045.1 Streptococcus suis
CAGGTGAATATGTGGCTGAGCAGACGATTACATCGGTTCATTTACCGGATGATGCGATGAAGGGACGGATTATTGGACGTGAGGGTCGAAATATTCGTACCTTTGAAAGTCTCACAGGTATCGATGTTATCATTGATGATACACCAGAAGTGGTTGTTCTATCAGGTTTTGATCCGATTCGCCGTGAGATTGCCCGTATGACCATGGAGACCTTGCTTCAAGATGGTCGTATTCATCCAGCTCGTATTGAGGAGTTGGTTGAGAAACACCGTGTAGAAATGGATAACCGTATTCGTGAGTATGGGGAAGCTGCTGCTTATGAAGTTGGGGCACCAAACCTCCATCCA
>NZ_POPB01000554.1 GCF_002964045.1 Streptococcus suis
CATCTCCAGAGCTGTTGGTCTAAATTGTTCAAAGCGCTGATCCTGTAGGAGCCCAGTTACCTGTCCTTCGATTTTCTGGATATTCGAAGGAAGATTTTGCGCAAAAGATGTCACTTGCTCTTGAATACTCGGAATTGCCACCGCCAGTCCCCAGATAATGAGAAGACTGATTAAAACAAAGAGAATGGAAATACCAACTGTACGAGAAATTTTATGCTTTTCCATCCAGTCAACCATCGGATTTAATAGGTAATACAAAAGACCTGTTAAAATCATCGGTAACAATACAATTTCTAAAAAGCTTCCTATTGGTCTGAATAAAAAACTAATTTTACTAAAAATAAATATGGTCAAAAAAGTCAGCAAGGTTACTAATAAAAATGTCACCGCTTGGCTATTCAAAAACAAGCGGAAAAACCAAGTCAGACTAAATTTTTGATGCTTATCCTCCATCTAATACACTCCTA
>NZ_POPB01000555.1 GCF_002964045.1 Streptococcus suis
CCCAAGCGGTAAAAAGAGTAAGAGGTTAAAGACCAATATAGCAGGATTGAGAAATAGGTCTTGAGAGAAGGTACTAAGGAGATCCCAGTTGACACCTCTGACGCCCATGCTTTTGAAAAAGAGGAGGTAAAGCAGCAGAAAGCCATAGCATCCATAGAAAAACAAAATAGTCAGTCGGGAAATGCCTGGCTGATAGACCAGTCGAAAGAGAGTAAAGCAAACCCCAGTCATCAATAGTATCGCTGTAAGACTAGGTAAAAAATCAACCGTCATAAAAATGGTCGAGAACTGGTAAAAAAGAAAGGTCATAAATAGCCAGCGGCAGAATAAGAATGATAAGATAGCGT
>NZ_POPB01000556.1 GCF_002964045.1 Streptococcus suis
TATCCTTTGCATCTTGAGTCAGTTGAGGACCTGGATTTTAGTAAGGGCTGGGAGGAAGGTCAAGCTGCTTTCTATCGTTATCAGTTTGAACTGGATGAACTTGCGGATACTTACTTAGACATGACAGGTTTTGGTAAGGGAGTTGTTTTCGTTAATAATGTAAATATTGGACGTTTTTGGGAAAAAGGGCCAATCCTCTATCTCTATATTCCAAAAGGATACTTAAAGAAAGGAGCGAATGAAATAATTGTCTTCGAGACAGAAGGAAAATATAGAGAGAAGATTCATTTTTCACAAAGACCTGTTATAAAAGACTTGTAGAAATTTTAATCGGTTTCTGCCAAAA
>NZ_POPB01000557.1 GCF_002964045.1 Streptococcus suis
GGAAAAACCAGCTACCTTGGCAATGATTGGCAAATCTGGAAAATGTTGCGCTAGCCATGGTAATTTTTCGGATAAGACGGCATCAACACCTGGATTTTGAAGTCCAATGGCATTGAGCATACCCGCTGGTGTCTCGGCTACACGGGGAGTCGCATTGCCATAACGAGGATGACGGGTAGTCGCCTTAATCATAATGGAACCAAGCTGATTAAGGCCATAATAATCTGCATACTCCTGACCAAAACCGAAGCAGCCAGAAGCTGGAATGATAGGATTTTTCAAGTCCAAGCCTGGTAAGGAAATCGCTAATCGTTTTGTCATTTCAACCTCCTATAAAATCAAAACG
>NZ_POPB01000558.1 GCF_002964045.1 Streptococcus suis
ACAGGAAACATCACAGAAGTCGTTACTTATGTGAAACTTGGTTCATGGATTCCACAACCACCAACAGGTACAGTGGAAGTTCCACCAACGGTTTACCCTAATGATCCAACACAACCAGGTACGGATGTTCCAACCATTCCATATATTCCAGGTTATATCCCAGTAGGACCAGATGAAACAACACCGTTAACTCCAGTTGATCCAGCAGATCCAACTAAGGGTTATAAAGCACCACCAGTTCCAGGTGATCCAACAACAGATACGAAGATTCCGTATGTGAAAGCATCACAAACGGGTAGTGTGAAGTTTGTGGATACGACAGATGGTTCAGTGAAATTCACAGAAA
>NZ_POPB01000559.1 GCF_002964045.1 Streptococcus suis
CTTCCGATCTTGTTAACTTACCATGGTTAGTCTTGATATGCGCAACTGGCCCTGTAACATTTTCCAAATCTAATTGCGGGAAATATTTTTCTTTTTCTACCATACCTAATTTCTCCAAGGCATCAAAAATGCCATCTTCTTCTACTTTTTTTGTGATATAATCTGCATGCTTTTGCAGTTCTGGATGCGAATGCCCCATAGCGATACTAATTCCTGCATAATCGAATAACTCAATATCGTTGAGTCCATCTCCGAACACTAGGACATTTT
>NZ_POPB01000056.1 GCF_002964045.1 Streptococcus suis
AAGTTGTATTGGAAAGAGCAGAAGCTATCAATACTAGCTATCCTGCCTTCTTTGAACACTTAAATAGTTTGATGGATTAGGAGAATGTATGCCAATCGTTTTACTTGGATTTATGGGAGTTGGAAAAACAACAACAGCACATTTGTTAAATCTCCCCGTTTACGATATGGACCATATCATTGAAGAACGGATTGGTATGCCTATTGCTGACTATTTCAGTCTTGAAGGAGAGGCTTCGTTTAGACAACTGGAGACAGAGGTGTTGAAAGAA
>NZ_POPB01000560.1 GCF_002964045.1 Streptococcus suis
AAGAAACAGATAGATATTCTTTCGTTCCCACCTGACAAGCCGTTAACACCAAAACTGACAAGGCTACAAAACCTACTCTTAATAATTTCTTTTTCATCTTTCTCCTACAAACCAGGACTTCTCCAGTTCATTTGAATCAGCGAATAGTTGCATGGACGCCGTAATGCTCCATGTTAGCTAATTTTTCATTAGCTCGCGCATTCTGGATAGCTACCCTTGCCGCGGGATCTTCCAAATGAGCCTACCCTTTACGAAGTCGCTCTGCCTGATCACGCAGTTGTGAAATTTGAGCATTACTCCGCGCCAATTATTCTGCCATTCTTTCCTATCCTCTTCTCCGTTTTT
>NZ_POPB01000561.1 GCF_002964045.1 Streptococcus suis
GACTATTTTCACTTAATGATGCAGTTGATAATAAGACTGAATAGGAATGGACGCGCCAATACTAGAAGAATAAATCCAGTCCTTGCCTTCCAACTGAGCAAAGTCTTCTGCTTTTCCTGTTAGGATAATGCCTGCGAATTCTAGCTTATCAATCTCTTCTTGTTTGGTAAAGTCAGTGCCACCAAACTTATCGACAAAGGCCTGCAAGTCATCCACAGGTATGTCCAGATACTGCGCTCGTTTCTGATCTCCCGATTCTAAGAACTCTTTCATAAAGTCCATACCTGTCATATAGTCTCCAGGCATATCCGAAAAGACTAG
>NZ_POPB01000562.1 GCF_002964045.1 Streptococcus suis
AAAAATGGAATTACCCTTTATCATCATGACAAACGACGGAGTGGCTTGGTTGTGGAGGAATTTCTAGGGGATTATGCGGGCTACGTTCATTGTGACATGTGGAGTGCTTATCGTCAATTAGACAAGGCTCAGCTGGTTGGCTGTTGGGCTCACGTCAGACGAAAGTTTTTTGAGGCGACTCCTAAGAAGACAGACAAAACTTCTTTAGGAGCTAAGGGTTTAGCCTATTGCGACCGCCTATTTGCCCTGGAGAATGACTGGGCTGACTTGTCTACTGAGGAGCGGCTGCATAAACGACAGACAGAATTAACTCCCTTGATGGACGAGTTCTTTGATTGGTGTCGCAATCAGGCTGTCTTGCCAGGCTCCAAATTGGGTACTGCAATAGAGTATAGCCG
>NZ_POPB01000563.1 GCF_002964045.1 Streptococcus suis
AGCGAATGATGTTTCTTTGGAAACCGATCATTCATGTACGAAAGGGCTTGGGTGAAGGCTACTTTTGTTACTTCTTTTCCCTCTGCCTTATCACCGATGATCAACTGAATCCAGGCTGTTTGCTCCGCAATTCCAATAGCTTCTGGAAAACGTTTAAACATTTCTTCGAGTACATTGGAAATACTTGTCAATTCATCCGACTCTTTTTCAACGCTCAAATTTACTAAGCCTTTAGCATATTCCGAAGCAATGGAAGAATCTGCTAAAAATTGACTTGACAAGTCAGCTAGTTCTTGTACCGTTTGTTCACATCCCGATAAGTCTTGGTCTACTGTCAAATTTACC
>NZ_POPB01000564.1 GCF_002964045.1 Streptococcus suis
TGGTCACTGAGGGAACGATCGCAGAAGCTAGTCCATCGAAGGCAACTAGCCTATCTATTTACGAGATGAACTACCTTTTGAATAAGACTAAGGTCAAGGATGTGATGATTAAGAATGTTATTACAGTCTCAGGTTACGCTAGTCTTGAAGATGCTGCTTATCTCATGTATAAAAACAAAGTGGGGATTCTTCCAGTTGTTGATAACGGTCAACTGTATGGGGTCATTACTGATCGTGATATTTTTGCAGCTTTTCTTCATGTCTCAGGTTATGGAGAGGAAGGAGTACGCGCTCGGTTCCTTGTTGAAAATAAGGCAGGGGAGTTA
>NZ_POPB01000565.1 GCF_002964045.1 Streptococcus suis
CAGGTCAACACCCAAGCCAATCCCTACTTGATTTGATGACTATTTATGAAGAATTTGGAACTTTTGAAGGCTTGAAGATTGCCATTGCAGGTGATATTACACACTCACGGGTTGCTAAGTCCAATATGCAAATTTTGAAGCGTCTGGGAGCTGAGATTTTCTTTGCTGGACCGGAGGAATGGTACGCAGAGGAATTTGATGTCTATGGTCAGCATTTGAATATTGATGATATTGTGGAAACGGTAGATGTACTGATGTTGCTTCGTGTGCAACACGAGCGTCA
>NZ_POPB01000566.1 GCF_002964045.1 Streptococcus suis
TCTGTGGTATGATAAAGTTGTTCCATATGAGTCTTTCTAATGTGAGTGTGGTTGCTTTTCATTATAGGTCATATGGGACTTTTTGTATATACTCAAAAAGGCTCCATAATCTCTACAGTGGATTTACCCACTACAGAAATTATAGAGCCAAAAAAATCAAAAAAAGTGTTGACAATCCCTCGTGGTAATGATAAAATAAATGAGTTGTCAAAACAAGCCGAGAAAACACAAGAAAGAAAATAAAAAAGTTTCAAAAAAGTGTTGACAAAGCAAGTTGAAGATGATAGAATAAATGAGTTGTCAAATCCGAGACACAACACTAAAAAAGAAAATAAAAAAAGTTTC
>NZ_POPB01000567.1 GCF_002964045.1 Streptococcus suis
TCTAGTTTCTCAGAGACAGATTTTGGACTTCTTTTGGACATAATAAAACTCCCCTCATAGTTTCTAGTGAAAATTTTTGTTTTTTCGCTGTCCACTATAAGGGGAGTATATCAATAGAGGATCGATTTTTTCATTTTTTAATGGAAAATTTTCCGGACGATGGGAATACCAGCCATTCATGATAAGCTTGATTGATTCCTCACCATCATACTGGAATTCATTTAAATAATCCCTGTTCACATAGTAATCAATCTGTGGTAAAAAACGACTCGCTGCTACCGACTGAATCTCATCGCCAATATTTCCTGTCGAATAAGAAAAGAGGGCATATTTGGTCATGGCATCTCCTACTTTTGGTTATTTCGTTCTAGTATAGCATAGAAAGGCAGGTCCAACCCCTTAGATTGTCCGTGCACGACTTGCTCCGCTATTGATTTTAAAGACATACTTATGACCCTGGGTCAAACTATGATAGAAGCCATCTCCCTCATAGACTTGGAAAATCTGCATGGTCTTGCGACTTTCTTCGTCCTTATAAACATGTTGAACATAGGGATTATCCGCAAAAACCTTCTCCAAGAGTTCTTGACTAGCCGGACGCACCTTCCCTTCAATGCGGATGACCTGAATCAAGTAGTCTTCTTCTGACAGAGCGGTTAGCGCCACGCGCTCATCCCCCATCAGTTGCTGATAGAAATGCGTTTCCGAACCTGTCATAAAGAAAATACCATCTTCATTGGCAGCTGTGATATGGATAGGCCGCGCATGAGGATTTCCATCTGCATCAACCGTCGCAAAAATCCCTAGCTTCATTCCTTCCAAAATTTCCATGACATCTTTGACTTCCATAAGTAGCCTCCTAGACTTACATTCTACCTAAATTATAGCAAATTCCATAGGGAAAGTTAAGGTTAACATACAAAAATACTACCAAATATTTTCCCATTCTTAGCTATTATGAATACTCCCTAGCTGAACCGTCGAACCAAGATAAACAAAGGTACGATTTTGCACCTTTAAGTCCGCCATTTTAATCCGAAACAAAAAATAATGATCTCGACCATCCTTGGCCACCTCTTTATTGAGACGAAAATAGGCTTTTCCTGAACTAGCCATTGTCAACAGAATATCATCCGCCAAAAAACTCAAGGGAGTATCCAGTGCCGAATATTTATAAAAATCTTCTTCAAATTGATGGTAATTTTCCGAAAAATAATCAAACTGCCATTCGTTTTGTCGAGCTAGCCTTTTCTTCATTCTTCTTCCTCCAAATCAAACGCCAACAGTCTATCCATCGGAATTCTCACATGCCCGTCCATCTCCCTCAGAATAAGATACTCCTTGGTTATGTCTGCAATTGTGCCGATACGATACCGCCGTTCTCCGCCTTCTTGTACTAAGAATTTCCCTACTAATTGCTGCAAGAACAACTGATTAAGGAGGAAGAGCTTTTGTGACAAGGGCAACTGCTCCATCTCCTCTACATCAACTGATGATTCCTGCAAGGCAGTCGTGTGCTCCGAAATGAAAAATCCCATCCATTTAGCCATTCCCCTATCCTGATAGAACCGAACTGAGTCAAAAGGCAAGTAACTCCGATCAATCATTCCAACCCCTCCAATCCACCGGCGGAATGTCCACCCACCAGTCTGCTACGTTCGAAGACCCTTGAGGCAGGATCCAATACATCTGCTGTGACCAATGATGTAAAACCATACTTGTTTTGAATGCTGTCTATAGCTTTCTGCAATCGCTCATCTCTCTCCAACTGTTCGATATCATCAAATAATCCAATAACCATTACCGATTCATCTACTAATTGATCAAAGCGAATCCCTACTCGACGAATGGCCCCATCCTTGTATTTCTCTCGAAACAAATCAATAACAATAGCAGCTAAACGCTTATAGTCACTTGTGGGTTCGATCGTTCGTTGCACCAGTATAGGCATCCGATTCTCTCGACTTGAAAACATAAGTGTCAGACCAACTCTCTTGGTTTTTTTACCCTTTTTCCGCAAACGCCGTGCAACTTGACTAGTAAACCCCCGTAACAAAATCTCTAAGTCTTGTTTATCTGTATAATCTCGATCCAGTGTCTGACTGTTGCCGATCCCCTTGCTCTTTGGACGATAGGGATTTTTGAGATTGGATTCATCTACTCCATGGGCATGGAACCACATCTGAGTCCCCATGACACCGAATTCTTTTTTTAGAAGATCTGGATTGGCCAAGGCTAGCTCTTTCACCGAATAAATTCCCAACTGATGCAGACGTTTTTCTGTTCGATGCCCAATTCCCCAAAAATCGGTCAATCTCGAGATATTCCAAACCTTGCTTTCCACATCTTGATAGGACCAATTTGCCCGCATGGTTTTAGTTTTCTTAGCTTCATTATCCAAGGCTAGCTTAGCCAATAAGGGATTGGCATTGCTCATCCCAACTGTCGCATAGACACCCGTTTGTGCCCAAATCGCATGCTGAATCCGATCAGCCACTCTATCCAATTTCACCTTACGCGATAAAGCAGGATCCTTTACGAAATAGTCCAAAGAAGTGGTCAAATCAAGGAAACCTTCATCAATAGAATATGGAAAAATCTCATCTCGACTAGCAAAATCTTCGAAAATTTTTTGTATCTCAATATTTTTTTCGATATACAATTCCATCCGAGGAGGAACAATGTAGGAATGCTTGGCCCAGTACTCAACGTAACGGATATAGTCAGGAGTCATGGGTAAACCATTCCTTTTAGCATTTTGATAAGAAAATTTCCTCGTCCGAATGTCAAAAGGCAATTCATGAGTCCTTCCGACATTATCACGACCAAAGACCTGTTTAAAAACAGGCGAGCTTGCTAAGATTAACCCATTTGAGTGGTCATCTCGACTAAGGACACACAGGGAAGTTGTCAAGGGGTTCAGCCCTCGCTCGACACATTCTACAGAAGCATAGAAGGATTTCATATCGACAAAGGCAATATCCGAAACCGGCTCCTTAGAATAATCAATTATCCCCATACTAACCACCTAGACAGCCAAGGGCATAAAATGACCAACAACCTTACCTACAATTCTTGGCTGGTCTTCGTAAAAGGCAAACTTATCCGGATGGTCTGGATTTATCGAGACAAGACGGAATCCTTCCTCCTCCCGATACACACGCTTGATATAGGTATGACCAAACCAAACAATAGCATAGATACCACCGTCATAATCAAAACCAGTCTCCTTGATAAGCGCTACCTCTCCTGATTGGAACATAGGCTCCATGGAATTCCCCTTAATCCAAGTCGCTACGTCATGGTCCATCTCTCTATCAAAATAAACCGTTTCTGTCTCAAACTCATCCTCAAAGGTCTCACCAGGCCCTGCCGACAGCAAAATATTGGTCCGAACCTGATAAGCCACAAATTGTATAGACTGCTCCTGTTCCTCTAACAAACGCTGTGAGTAACGCATCACCTTTCCCTGATGAGCACTAGTCAGTTTATGGTAGACTGACAAGAGCTCAAAATCCGACTCAAAGTAACCTTTAGCCACCAAAAAGGTCTCCTCCAAAGCCCGCAGATGCTTGGCATTGGGAACCGTCGTCTCTGATTCCCACTTAGAAATCGTCACCTTCCCAACACCAACCAACTTCCCTAGATTTTCCTGCGTCATCTCATTGACCAAACGAATCGCTCGCAAACGCTCCCCTGAAAACATCCTTCACCTCAGTAAGTTTCTTTATAAAGTAACTTTATTATACAAAATAAACGCTTAACTGGCAAGGATGAATTTTATCTATTGATTTTAGGGACTATGCACTAAAAAATAAAAAAAAAGAAGCTATCAACCAAGCGATGATAGCCACTATTTACGATAAAATCCTTCTTACACATTAAAACAGATGGATAAATCCTCGTCAGAAGTATAGTTTTTCCAAGCCACAGAAAAACCAAATAGATGCTCGTAACCTTCAGGCCATTTACAATAATAGGGTAATCCTAGGATTGTATCCTCTACTTCATCTTCATAGTAGGAATAGGGATGGGCGACAATGCCGATATCGTAATCAGCAACTTGCCAATTATTCCCGTACTGACCCTCTCCATTTAGGTTATCAATCAATCTAGCTTTTCCAAGGTCAATATCTGTGCAAATAGTCAAACTCTTAAAATCAGTAAAATTCCTATCAACAGGTTTCATATGGTAAGAACCTTCCACAAAGTACTTGTCCTCAGGCTTTGAATAACTAGACAATACCGACATTTTTATAGGCTGATCATTTAATTCCAACCAGAAATGACCTATCGGAGTTTTCAAAAGGTCATAAGCTATCGATGTATCCGCTAGGATTTTGCCCTCAGATAAGTCACAAATGTTAGCAGTTTCCAGTAAATTCTTCATCGTGTCCGCAATGATTTCTGACCACTCTCTTGATTTTCCTAATACAGTTTTCATTTTATCCAAAGGATAGGGAGGCTTATTGGCCGGAGCCATAACGATATCCACTACCCGAACAGCTTTTTTTGCAGCTTGCTTGCCAACTGGAACTTCCACCCAATCGCCCTTTTTTATAGCTCGATCAGGACAATAATAAGAATACAGCTTGCCACCATTTAAAAATTGAACCTTACAAAACCTTAGCATTTTACTCGGTTTCCATAAGAGTTCTGGCTCGAGAGGGCGTTTTTCAAAATAATGCACTTCATCCCAATCCCAATAGTCCGCCGTCAACCAGATATTGCAATAGGGACAACAATAGTCATCATAATCATCTAAATAACATTTATCTTTGCCACATGATGGACAAGCTTTTCCCTCCTCATCAATAAATCCATCCAATTCAACCCCATTGATAAATAGACCATAGTCATCCTCCGGCTCGTAAACATGCGTTTCAACAGAATGGTCGACATAGCTCAACCAATCTTCTAACGGTAATGAAAGAATACTAAAAATGTTAACCTCATTCCATCTTTCCTTGAGAGATTGACCATCATAAATTTTTGCCTCAAAAAGCTCTTTAGCTGTCTTAAATCTTCCACCATCTGGTAGATCTGACAAACCTGCCCAGTAGGGTTCTTCATTTCCTGAATATCCAATATATCGAAGAATATCCTGATTATCTGTCTCAAAACGAAAAGCAGTCTCATCAACATTCATCCCCGCCTCAAATTCTTGCAGAAAATAATCATACTGCAAACGAGTAATGGCTGGGTGCCCTTCTGTAGCCGGTTTATGAGGAATTCCCAACTTAAAACATTCTGCTGAGAAGCCAAAATAACCATTCACCAGCTGAAATTGGAAAGTAGTGCCATCATACAACACTTCATAAATCCACCACCTTGAAAGCCCCTCCATGTCTTGCATTCTAAAACCTGTCACTCCCTGACACTCCAAATCCCAAACCAGGGCTGGCGCATTAGAAGGACTTTCTGCTAAACAATCCTCTTCAATGGTCAAGCGTAGGCTAGCTGACGTGCTATCATAAGAAAAGGAACCAATCAAACCATCATGAAAATGACCAACAGATACCAAATATTCTGCCAGTTGTTCTGGATCGGTGATATACCGTATTCTTCTTGTCCACATAAAACTTACCTTTCACCTATCTCTCTCATAGAATTTTGGCAATCCCAGATTAGGGGACCAGCCAAGCCAGCTTACATCATTCTCCAATAGAAAATACCACACAATGTGATCTGAATCAGCTAGTGATTCTTCAAACTCGTATCTATCCCAGGCCCATTTCCCAAAATCATCATACAACAAACAGACCGCTTCTTGAACCCCTCGATGCCAATAAAAACGAGAAACATAGATACAATTTTCCTCAATCGCATACCACTCCAGGCTATGGTCCAATTGGATTGCTGCTCTAATCGCAGCTATAGGATAATCACGCTTTGTCGCAAAAGTTAGCACCATCAAGCCATCCGAGCGCATCTTATAGGTGAAACTATATCCATAATAAATATACTCACCAAATTGTTCTCTATAGACACCAATATCTTTCACATTAACAAGTTTATTGAAACTGATATAAGGCGGCGCTATTCTATTCTCATCAATCGGATAGTAGTCTAAAAAATAAGTTTCAAAAAATTCCTGAGAACAAACGACTTGCTGATAGACATAGTTTGCCATATCAAAACTCCTCTCCTTACTAGCTTTAGTATAGCACTTTGTTAGAGAAAAGCCTGCCAATATGACAAGCTTTTCATGTATAGTCTTTTAGTTTACTTTTAGTACTAGATCCAACTATCTGGGAGATAGTTGGAGGTTGGAAATAAAGCGAACAAAGTTCGCATCAAAAGCCGCAGGCATAACTCAATGCTTTCTTGTTTCTAGGCATTGACTAGCTGAGGTACTTCGCTTTTTTGTTTTCAGGCTCAGGCTGAAACAGTTCCCCAAACTGTTTCACTCCACCGGATTATTCGTATCCCCCAGACTGCTTGCACAGTCAATGGACTGTGCAAGGTTGGAGATAATACTTGCAAAGCAAGTCACTTTTACAAAATCAGGCAAGGCGAGTTCAAACACTCCAGTGGAGTGTTTGAACTCGGAAATAAGGAAACGACGTTTCCTCGATCGTCGAAGTAATAAAAGAAAAACTGATATGTAAAGCCCTTTGTCAAGTAAAAACAATCGAACTGATAAAAAAATGAAAAGTATCTAGAAAGAGCCTAGTTCTTAGCTTCGGGCATT
>NZ_POPB01000568.1 GCF_002964045.1 Streptococcus suis
CCTTGCCAATAAAGATAGTCTTCCCAGGCGTCGTCTGTAAAATGGATTCCCATGTTAGTCGGCCTCTAGCAAGTTTCGTTTTTGGGTTTGTCCCGCTTTGACTTGAGCCATACCACGCAAGACTTTCTGAGATAGGTAGGCGTTCCGAGCAACAGCAAGGGTTTCTTGTAAACTATCCCACTCACTCTTTGACAGTACAACAATATCTTCTTCTGGATTTTTATTAACCACGACCAAAGGTTCAAACTCGTCATTGACCTTTTTCATATAGTCCTTTAAGTGATTTCGAAAATGGGAATATACAATAGCTTCCATAAGCAATACCTCTCAT
>NZ_POPB01000569.1 GCF_002964045.1 Streptococcus suis
CGAGTGCAAAATCGAACGCAGTGACAAAAAAGTGATCTGCAAGTCTCTGACTTCGCAGACACTTTTTGAAAAGGTCTTAGGATTTTGTCCTAACAAGTTTTGGCGTTTGTCCTGACAAACCCGTTGCTTGCCTGAAATAAAAAACAAGTATTTCTAGCCTAGGATTTTTCAAAAAAATAAAGAAGAACCACCCTAACAGGTGGTGTTTTTTATTTTTTATCAGACCTCACGAAAAATTTTTTGCAACTTTGCTAAAGATTCAATTTCTCTATTCGTCTTTGCTACACCCTCAAAAACCAAAGACTGTAACAAAGCAA
>NZ_POPB01000057.1 GCF_002964045.1 Streptococcus suis
CACAGTGGCTATTTCCTGTTCGATGAGACTGAAGAAATGATCTGAATTTTTCTCTTGGAAATGAAACAATAGAAATTGATAGAGTTCATAGTGCTGTCTGAGTTCATCTGAGTAGGATAGGAGTTTTTCTAGAATTTCCTTGTTGGTTAAATGCATCCGAAACATAGGGCGATAAAATCGTTTATCGCTGAGTTTACGACTATCCTGTTGAATCAATTTCCAGTAGCGTTTCAAAGCTCGGTATTCCTGTGATGTTCTGTCGAATTGATTCATA
>NZ_POPB01000570.1 GCF_002964045.1 Streptococcus suis
TAAATTTTGCTAAGAAAAAAGCTTGCATTTCTGCAAGCCTTTTTCTTTTTCTTCTTTTAGTCGGTATATAAATAAGATTGTGCAATTACTGTTATTCGATTGTGTCCAAGATTCTCGGACACAATCTTCATTGCGTAACGGTCAAAAACTTCTCCAGCTCTATCCCCTCGCATATAGTACTTTTCTTTGATAGGCAATTTATCTAAATTCCTAACATACTTCTTATACATTCGCATTGCATAGCTAGCTCTGTAGCTATGGTTATCATAGTTAGATGATAACTTTGGAAACAATCTTCCTTTTTGGGATTGAATCCAATTCACTAAATCTCTTGTTTCCGCTTC
>NZ_POPB01000571.1 GCF_002964045.1 Streptococcus suis
ACCAAGATAGATGCTATCGTTACCCGTTTTTTCTGCCCATAGGAAAGTGCCGAAATCGGCCAATTACGAAACGGATACAGACCACATACTTTCAAGATATGGTGAACTCGGTGTTCAATTTCTTCTTCTGTCACCCCTCGCATGCGCAAACCAAGAGCAACCTCATCAAAGATCATCGTTTGGCTAATCATTTGGTTGGGATTCTGAAGAACATAACCAATCCGTTCTGCTCGCTCTTTGACAGAATCTTCTTTGATCGACTGCCCCTTCCAGAGAATCTCACCCTCACCCTGAATAAAACCACAAAGCACCTTGGCCA
>NZ_POPB01000572.1 GCF_002964045.1 Streptococcus suis
TAGACATCGCCCTGCGGAGTAAATCCGCCTTGCCAAGCGTAAATCCTGCATAGACCTGTGCAATCTGCATGACCTGTTCCTGATAAAGCATGATACCATAAGTCGGTTGTAAAATAGGAGCAATGGTTGGGTCCAACAAATCAACTGTCTCTTGTCCATGTTTGCGTTTTACAAAGTTATCCGAATAATCACTAGCCCCCGGTCTATTCAAACTCGTTGTTGCAACTATATCTTCAAATCGACCAGGTTTGACCCTTCGAAGCAG
>NZ_POPB01000573.1 GCF_002964045.1 Streptococcus suis
GCATAACGAATGGCTTGTATTTTCCCTTCTGTACCACGTTGTCCAAAGCCACCAGGAACGATAATTCCTTGTGCTTGTCCTAGACGTTCAGCTACGTTTTCTGCTGTCAAATCATTTGCATTGACCCAATCCAATTCGATAGCAGCATCATTTGCATATCCTGAGTGTTTTAGAGCTTCAACTACAGAAATATAGGCATCTTGTAATTCTACATACTTACCAACTAAAGCGATTTTTACTTTTTTCTGGAGATTAAGAACCTTATCTACCATTGCTGTCCACTCTGTCATATCTGCTGGAGGTACGTCGAGTTTCAAGTGATCGCAAACAATTTGATCCATC
>NZ_POPB01000574.1 GCF_002964045.1 Streptococcus suis
AGAGGCTGAGGTATTCTACTTCCCAGGCTGTGCAACTGCAACAGAGATTGTCACAGCTAGTCAGGCGGGATGTCCTATTATCAAGCTTTTCCCTGGTGGCGTGTTGGGGCCTGGATTTATCAAGGATATTCACGGCCCTGTGCCCCAAGTGGATTTGATGCCTTCTGGCGGCGTATCGGTTGAAAATGTTGCAGATTGGAAAAAGGCAGGCGCTTGTGCTGTTGGAGTCGGTTCTGCTCTGGCAAGTCGAGTGCAGGCTGAAGGCTATGAAAGTGTAACGACGATTGCTCGCAGTTTTGTTGCAGCTTTGGAGGGATGAAATGAGTTTTAAT
>NZ_POPB01000575.1 GCF_002964045.1 Streptococcus suis
CTGAATTGAATAATAATTTTAGCGTCCGAAGGAAAACTCCTACTACATCCCCTAGGCCTAGGGCACTGATTTTCTTTTTAAAATCTTGCTTATCTGATTTAGTCGCCATATTAACTCCTTATCGTTCCATTATACCAAATTTTGTTTATTTTCCGCAATTTCGTGGTATAATAGGAGAGAATTTTTTAATGGTGAGATGCAGTTTTAGCTTGTAAAAAACTCAAAAACCAAAGCATCTTGTTGAAGGAGAAACGCATGAACATTTTTGAAGAACTAAAAGCACGTGGCTTGGTCTTTCAAACGACTGATGAAGAAGCCCTAGTAAAAGCATTAACAGAAG
>NZ_POPB01000576.1 GCF_002964045.1 Streptococcus suis
ATTTACAGGTGGTTTACAACGATGTAAACTATCCGGCTTTGATGGTATTTAATGGTCTACTAGGTGCTTTCTCCCATTCGAAGTTATTTATGAATGTTCGTGAGAATGAAAGTTTGGCCTATACAATTGGCAGTCAGGTTTCTATTTTTTCAGGAATGCTGAAGGTCTATGCTGGAATTAGCCGTGAAAATAGACTCAGGGTAATGAAGTTAATTAGTAAACAACTACTTGATTTAAAATATGGTAAGTTTACAGAAGAAGAATTAGAGTTGACAAAAAACATGTTGATTCATTCAGCAACCTTGGCTCAAGATAGGCAGAATAATTTGATAGAACAAGTAT
>NZ_POPB01000577.1 GCF_002964045.1 Streptococcus suis
ATAATATGGATAAAAATGGACCGACATCCGTTTTGAAATCAGTTGCCAAATTACCAACGCATGAAATTGTTGGAGGCGTTCTGCTCAATCAGAAGGTCAATCCACAAACACTTGCCAAAGAAGAAGACAAACAAAAATTAATTGCCCTCTTGCGGACATTCTTTAACCGCTTGCATGGCTATCATATTCAGTACAATGTTGTCTCTCGAGAAACCTTGATTGATGCACAACTACATCCTGAAAAACACCGTGATTTGATTGTCCGTGTAGCAGGCTATTCAGCATTCTTCAATGTATTGTCG
>NZ_POPB01000578.1 GCF_002964045.1 Streptococcus suis
CCGCAAGAAACAGGCTGTGACTGCTAAAGGGAAAGAAGCTGTGACACGTTTTCAGGTTCTGGAGCGTTTTGGTGACTACACTTTGGTGGAATTGACCTTGGAAACAGGACGAACTCACCAAATTCGTGTCCACATGGCTTATATTGGTCATCCGGTTGCGGGTGATGAAGCTTACGGCCCAAGGAAAACACTTAAAGGGCATGGCCAATTTCTTCATGCCAGAACGCTTGGATTTACCCATCCGAGAACTGGTGAGGTTGTTGAATTTACGGCAGAAGCGCCAGCTATTTTTCAGGAGACACTTGAAAAACTGCGCAAGGCTGAATAATAGTATGAAAACCT
>NZ_POPB01000579.1 GCF_002964045.1 Streptococcus suis
ACTATACCATTTCGATATCAGTTTATTAAATCTTGTATTTAATGGATAAAAAAAACTTAGTAGCATGTATCCTATCAGCATCATAAACACAGTAACAGCAATAAAAATTAATCTATATTCTCCAATCTCTAGATACTGGAAATACGATTTCGGTACTGTTTCTCTAGTTAATAAAACAACTTTATCTAGTTTTTCTCCATCCTGTGGATTATTACTTAATGAAAAAAGTGATAAACTTAAAAAAATAATAGGCAACAAACTTGTTAAAAATAATTTTAACCTATAGACTGTTTTTGCTAAATTTTCTTCGTATTCCTTCAAACTAAGATCTGAAAGTAGCC
>NZ_POPB01000058.1 GCF_002964045.1 Streptococcus suis
AGGAGGGTCAACTCGTTGGTCATGATTTCAATGGTTTTTGTTAGACTTTCAATCACTTTATCTTGTGTCTCCATGGACTTACCTCCTTCTTTTTATCTCATTATACACAAAAACATACTAAGATTAGTAGTGAGGAAATCTCCGACGGGAGAAAGTACTCACTACTTTTTCTTTATGATAAAGTAGAGGTGTCTTGTTAAGTCGTAGGGCTTTTTGACG
>NZ_POPB01000580.1 GCF_002964045.1 Streptococcus suis
ATAAAAGATAAAAAATAAAGAAGGAAGTCTTATGTCTAAAGAAATTATTGCTAAAGCGCAAGAGCGCATGAACCAATCTCATCAGAGTTTGGCACGTGAATTCAGCCACATTCGTGCTGGCCGTGCCAATGCTAGTTTGTTGGACCGTATTTCAGTTGAGTACTACGGTTCTCCAACGCCATTGAACCAGTTGGCTGGTATTACAGTGCCAGAAGCGCGTGTTCTTTTGATTACTCCGTTTGATAAGTCAATCTTGAAGGATATTGAGCGTGCTTTGAACGCATCTGACCTTGGTTTGACGCCACAATCTGACGGTACTGTTATCCGTTTGGTTATTCCT
>NZ_POPB01000581.1 GCF_002964045.1 Streptococcus suis
TTTCTAAAGGATAAAGACAAGGTTTTAAACGCTATGGAATTGCCTTATTCCAACGCCAAACTGGAAGCTACCAATAATCTCATCAAAGTCATTAAAAGAAATGCCTTTGGTTTTAGGAACTTTGAAAACTTTAGAAAACGGATTTTGATTGCCTTGAACATAAAGAAAGAGAGAACCAATTTCGTCCTCTCTAGGTGTTAGCTTTTCATCTACCCACTACAGTTGACAAAGAGCCTGAAGAAAATGCATGTAACCATTTTCTTGTTACATGCATTTTTTCAATTTATTTTCATAGTTTTTACATTTAGTCATGAATAATTCCTCAAATTCAGACTAATTATAGCATAAATTTTTGCTAAAAAACTGTATAAAATATGAAAGTGAGTTTTCCGAAAACAAAATTTTCTTCATGCGTTTGGCGTGCAGAAAAAGGTAGTGAGAAAGAGCTCGACTGGTCAAAAAAGAGTTCACCTCACTTCCAAACAGTAGGTTCGGGCTACTATGGTCACTTTCTTATTTTTAGGTGACTAGCTGAAACAGTTCCCTGAACTGTTTCACTCCACTGGACTATTTTGACACAAACTTCGTTTGTTTTATTTCCTCACTCAAACAGTCACTACTCTGACTGTTTGACCTCCCACCCCCGTACAGCTCCAACTGTCTGGGAGACAGTTGGAGGTTGGAAATGAAGCGAACTCCGTTTGCAACAATAGTAAAGGTCAGATTTGGAGTGTGAAACACAAATTGCTGAGATTTGCTTTGCAAATCTTATCTCCAACCTTTTTACCTCGCTTTTTCATTTTTAGGCTCAGTCTGAAACAGTTCCCCGAACTGTTTCACTCCACTGGACTGTTAAAGCCAATCAACCACTGCGCTGAGATGTTGACATGAACTCTGAGTAATGGCCGCTGGGCTTTTTACCCAGCTTCTTTTGAATTATTGTCCGCTATCTGATGTAGTGGTCGAAGTGCTCGTACTTGTAGTGGAAGTTGAAGTTGTTGAACTTTCACTACTTGAAGTTGACGATGCAACTGAAACATATAAGGTTACAGTTCCCTCAATGGTTGAACCCGCTGCAGGATATTGACTAACTACAATATCACTTGTCGTTGAATAGTAACTTCTATCTTCTTGTTTTTCGATATTGGCAACTTTAACACCGAGTGCCTGCAAATGGCTACTTGCTTCAGAATATGTCAATTGACCTGAGGTCAGGTCTGGCATAACTATTGCTTTACCTTTTGAGACTACCAAACTGATTGCAGAACCCTTTTCAAGTTCTGTATGGGCAATCGGATCTGTACTGATAACATGTCCTGACTCAACTGAATCACTAAATTCTTGTGTAATAGTTCCAACATAGAATCCAGAAGCTTGTAAAATCTGGCTAGCAGAATCTTGAGTTTTTCCAACTACATCTGGAACTAGTTGAGGTGCAACTCCATTAGAAACATATAGTGTCACACTACTTTCTTTTTCAACTGAAGCATTGGCTTGGGGATTTGTTTTTATCACTAAACCTTTGCTAACTGATTCACTATACTCTTCTTTTACTGTAACTTTTAAACCTAGATTTTCAAGTTCCTGCTTTGCAGTTTCAGAATCCATTCCGTTCAAATCAGGTATAGAAACCAAAGCGGCTGACGCAACGACAATGTCAATTTTACTACCTTGACGTCGACTAGTTCCCGCTCCTGGCTTAGTTCGAACAACAGTTCCTTCGGCAACTTCATTCGTAGCTTCTTCAGTAATTGAGCCAACTTCTAAACCAGATACTTCAATCATTTCGACTGCCTTATCACGAGTCTGACCTACAACATCCGGAACTGTTACTGTTCGGGGGGAGTTGAAAAATATCAGCACTATCGCAATAACAGTTAATAAAATTGCCCCTGCCAATACCTTATACCTAGTTCGTATTCTATGTTTGGGTTTCGTTACTGGTTTAGCAGTCTGCTTAGCTTTCTCATTCTTATCATTGCTTCCCTTATTTGTAGCTTTACGAACTGCGTCTGCAGCCAAAGGTGACTTAGACTCTACATTAGCCTGAGAAAGTTTTGGCAAGGTCTTTGTATCAATTTTATTCCCCTCCAAAACAACACGTGGCTCATCTTTGCGTTCTACTGACAGAGCTGAAGCCAAATCTGCGTACATTTCAGCAACCGACTTATACCGTTCATTCAATTTCTTAGCGGTCGCTTTTAGCACAACATTTTCCAATGCCTGAGGAACATTTGCATTTTCTTCTCGAACAGAAGGAATCGGTTTTTGAAAATGCTGTAGTGCAATGGTCACAGCGCTATCCCCATCGTATGGAATTCGACCGGTCAACATCTCGAAAAGAATAATCCCCATCGCATAGATATCACTTTGAATAGTTGCTTTTGAACCACGCGCCTGCTCCGGAGAAAGATAGTGAACGGAACCCAACATTGAGTTGGTTTGAGTTAAACTAGTCTCTGCAAAGGCTACTGCAATACCAAAATCCGTAACTTTTGCTATCCCATTTGAAGTCAAAATGACATTCTGAGGCTTCAAATCTCGATGGACAATACCTCGGGTATGCGCCATACGCATGGCAAGTAAAATTTGTCCCATAATACGTACCGCAACATCATTGGATAACGGGGCGTTTTCTTTAATATATCGTTTTAAATCAAGGCCATTGACATATTCCATTGCCAGATACTGTTGACCATCTTCCTCGCCAATATCTGAAATGCGAACAATATTAGGATGATCTAGTTCAGCCATAGCACGCGCTTCGCGTTGGAAACGCTGGATAGCAATTTGATCTGTTTGGTAGTTTGTCCGCAGAACCTTGACCGCGACTTCCTCTCCATCTAAAATCAAATCTCTTGCTAGGTAAACATCTGCCATACCGCCTCGACCAATTTGCCGAACGATTCGATACCGACCGGCAAAGATCTTACCGATTTGAATCATTACCTAGCCTCCTCCGTAATGTGAAGCAAACCTACTGTAATATTATCTAGACCGCCTGCATTATTTGCAAAACGTACAAGTGTTTCTACCTTGCTTTCAATGGAAACATCACTCAATACAATATCACGAATGTCCTCGGTTGGTACCATATTTGTCAATCCATCACTATTAATTAGGATATAGTCTCCAACTTCAAGAGTTTTCAAAGCAATATCTGGTTCAATTGGCTCAGCTTGACCGATTGATTGTGTCACGATATTTTTTTGAGGATGACGTTGCGCTTCTTCTTCTGTAAGCTGACCAGCTCGAACAAGGGCACCTACCAGCGAATGGTCGTTAGTTAGACGTGTATATTCGCCATCTCTAATCAATCCAACTCGTGAATCTCCAACATGGGCATAGATCATTTGGTTGTCGATGACAACAACTGCTTCAAGCGTTGTTCCCATCCCCTTGTATTCTTCTGTCTGTCCAAGTTCATGAATCTTTTGGTTTTCAGCGTCAATGATGGCAACCATCCACTCACGAACTTCGTTTAAAGTCACTAATTGGGTATCAACCCAAGCAGCCCCTAAATCTGTCGCTGCCATCTCACTGGCAATATGGCCCGCACGATGACCACCCATTCCATCAGCCAATACGACTAAATCAATACCTGCTCTGTTTTTATAGCGGTTAATATAATCTTGGTTGTTCGAACGTTTTTGTCCAACATCAGTTAATAATGCAATTTCCATACTTTTTTCGTTGCTAAGCAACTTCCTCCTCTTACTTCTAAAATTTCCTTCTAAATTGACCGATGAAAAATCCATCAGTCTGGTATTGTTCCGGTGTAATCAACAAGCACCCATCTACCATTATATCCTTTTTGGGGTGTTCTAATGTTACCTGTTCAAAATTGGGATGCTTAAGCAAAAACTCTTGAATAACCTCTTGGTTTTCCTTTTTAATAATCGTACAAGTGCTATAGGTCATTATACCACCGATTTTCAAGCTTTGACAAACACTTTCCAGTATCTGCAACTGGATAGTCTTTAGAGAATCAAAGTCCATGGCTGCCTTGTTATATCGAATATCTGGCTTACGGCGGATGAGTCCAATACCTGAACAAGGAGCGTCTACCAATATCTTATCAAAGGTATCAGGTCCAAATGTTTCATGAACACGACTGGCGTCCAGACGTTTGGTCTCAATCTTATCTTCTAGACCTAAACGAAGTGCGTTTTCTTCAATCAGGTTTAGTTTATGATCATATAAATCCAACGCATAAACTTTTCCATCCGTAAGATAGCTTGCCATATGACAGGTCTTTCCACCTGGAGCTGCACAGGCATCCAAGATGATTTCATTCCCTTGAATATCCAAAGTTGGCGCCACTAATTGACTGGTTTCATCTTGAATGGTGATGAGCCCTTCCCTAAAATAATCTGTCCCCGCAAAGTGTCCATGGGATTTAACTAGACCGACAGGCGATAACTGAGAGCGTTGGGCATCTAACTCCTCTGCCAATTGCTCCACTCGTTGACCATCCGTCACACGTACGCTGGCCTTATTCCGATCATGTAAGCTTTGGAAAATCTTCTCTGCACGTTCATCGCCATATTCTGCAATCAAGGTTTGGACCAACCAAACTGGCACAGAATACTGAACGGATAGACGTTTGTTCTTTCGTTTGATTTCTGCAGGATTGGGCAAGGTCGATTGGCTCATTTTACGCAAAATAGCGTTGACAAACTTGTCAGTACCAGGCTTTCGCTTGGCAATATTAACTGCCTCATTGACAACTGCGTGGGGGGGCAATTTGTCCAAATATACCAACTGGTAGAGGCTCAACATGAGGAGATAGTAGACCCAAGTGTCCAACTTTTCCCTATCTTCGATAAAATGTGCCAAATACCACTCTAGGGTAATTTTACGAGAGACTGTCCCATAGACCAACTCGGTCGCCAAGCCCTTGTCCTGTGCTGATAAAGGAGAAGATTCTAGGGCCTTATTGAGTGCGATATTGGAATAAGCTCCTTGATCAAATACTTGTTCCAATACAGATAAGGCTAGACTTCTTGCTGTTTCATGTTTATTGATCACCAAATTGATCTCCTACTGCAATATCTCGACCTGCACCATTTAAAAAGTCTGCAATGGTCATTTTTGGCTTACCAGCTGGCTGGACAGTTTTCAGAGAAAGTGCTCCCTGACCTGTCGCAATGACCAATTCTTTCTTGCTTCGAGCAATAACCCGACCGACTGGTCCTTCACCTTCTGTTTCTACAGCTTCTTGAATTTTAAACCGTTCCCCTTGCCAATAGGTGTGGGCAACTGGCCACGGATACATACCACGAATGTGATTAAATAGTTGACGAGCTGTCTTATTCCAATCCAGTACCTCTTCTTCTGGCTGAATATTTGGTGAGAAGGTTACCTGTTCTGGATTTTGAGCGACTGGTTTCAAGTCACCAGCAATATAGGCTGGTAAGGTTTGTAATAATAAATCCCTACCAACAACAGCCAACTTTTCAAACAAGGTGCCGACATTGTCACTTTCTTCAATAGCAATGCTATCGCTGGAAATCATGTCGCCGGCATCCATCTCCTTGACCATTTCCATGATGGTTACTCCGGCACGTTCATCACCGTTAATCAAGGCATAATGGATAGGGGCACCACCACGGTATTTAGGAAGAAGAGAAGCATGAACATTGACTGCAAAGTCAACTGAGTTCAATAATTTGGTTGGTAGGAATTGCCCAAAAGCTGCTGTTACAATCCCATCTGCTCCTAAATTCATCAGCTCATCTAGTTCTTGGCTACCAGATAGCTTTTCAGGTTGATAGACTGGTAATTGGTATTCCAAGGCTACTTCTTTCACAGGTGTCATTTGAATGACTTTTTTTCGTCCAACAGCTCGGTCTGGCTGGGTGACAACAGCAAGGATTTCATACTGGTCATCCGCCAAAAGTCCTTTTAAGACTGTCGCTGAAAATGCTGGTGTTCCCATAAAAATCAACTTGGTCATACTTGCTTTCTCATCTCCTTTACGTGATTCTTACAAATTCTATTATCCCTTAATTATACCATTTTTGCTTATTTTTTCCTTAATTAAGGGTATATCAGCCGAATAAAATAAAAAAATGCAAGGTCTCTCACGACCTCACATCAGATTCTGTGGTTCATTGTCAATAATCAGCCGCAAATCTTGATTTTCTCTCTCCTGTGTCCAATCCAAAATCTGGTTCAAGACTTCTTCCAAACGGTCTTCATGCCGGTATTTCAAGATAATCTGGTAGTGGTAGAGATTATGGGTTCTGGCAATGGGCTTGGGCGTCGGTCCCAGGATTTGAATTGAATCTGTTAAGTGTTGACGTAGAAAGGCTACAGTTTCATAGGCTTTTTTCACGACAAATTCTTCCGACTTGTGCGAAAAGGTTAAGCCAACTGTAAAATAGTAAGGTGGATAGCCAAGATTTTTCCGGATGCCCATCTCATAGCGATAGAAACCTTCATAATCCTGCTCTTTGGCAAAGGCAATGGCATAATGATTGGGGTTATAGGTCTGAATCAGGACTTCCCCTTCTTTGTCAGCCCGTCCAGCCCGACCGGCTACCTGAGTAAGCAACTGGAAGGTCCGCTCAGAAGAACGGAAATCAGGCAAATTGAGAGCCGTATCAGCATTGAGCACCCCAACCAGCGTCACATTTGGAAAATCCAAGCCCTTGGCAATCATCTGGGTTCCCAGAAGAATATCCGCTTCGCCTTGACCAAACCGTTCGAGCAAGTCCTCATGAGTACCTTTTTTCTTGGTAGTATCCACATCCATACGCAATATTCTAGCTTCTGGCAAGAGCTCCTGCAATTCATCGTAGGCCTTTTGCGTACCCGTCCCATAATAACGAATGGAACGACTTTGACAGTTTGGACAGGTCTGAGGAATCCCCTTTTGAAAACCGCAGTAGTGGCAATTCATCGTCTTTGTGTCCATATGGAGCGTCAGGGAAATATCACAGTTGGGACACTGATCAACACTCCCACAATCACGACACATGACAAAAGAAGAATAGCCTCGGCGGTTTAACATAAGGACAACTTGTTCATTGCGGTCTAGCTTTTCTTTAATCTTATCAATTAAAACAGGCGTAAAATTACTAGCCTCCTGCTGACCGATATAATCACGGAAATCCACAACTTCCACTTCTGGAATTCGAGCCAAGGGATTAGCCCTCTGGTTAAGAGTCAGTCTTCCATAGACTCCTCGACTAGCCCGAGCCCGTGTTTCAAGACTTGGCGTAGCAGAACCCAAGACCAGGGTCGCTCGATTATAATCAGCCCGCAACTTTGCCACATCACGCGCATGGTAGCGTGGATTGCTGTCCTGCTTGTAGGTCGCCTCATGCTCTTCATCAATAATGATAACACCTAAGTTTGTCAATGGTGCAAAAATAGCTGATCGAGCCCCGACAACTACTTGGGCATTCCCCGCCTCAATCTTGCGCCACTCGTCATACTTCTCGCCGTCAGACAAGCCCGAATGCAAAATAGCAACCTGCTGACCAAATCGAGAAATAAAACGATTGGTCATCTGAGGGGTCAAGGAAATTTCAGGCACCAGCATAATGGCCGTTTTCCCCATTTTTAAAACCCGATCAATGACCTGGAGATAAACCTCCGTCTTCCCAGAACCTGTCACTCCTTGCAGTAAAAATGTCTGACTCTCCTGACCGATAGAGGCCACAATCTCACGAACCGCAATCGCCTGCTCTGGATTCAAATCCAAGGCCTGCGTTTTTTTCACCTTATCAAAAACACCCTGAGTCCGCGACACTTCCTCTTCCCAGATTTCTATATAGCCATTTTCTTGGAAATAGCGGAGCGTATCAGCTGAATAGTCCGATTTTAGGTTTGAAAGGAGCTGGTCTTCCGAGTGTTCCAGAAGAAATTCCCTTAATTGCTGGCGTTTCTTGGCTCGATTGCTAATGTCTGCTTTTCGTAATTTCTCCAGACAAACCCGGTACCATTTTTCAGTTTTGATTTGCTTCTTATCCTTGGCCACATAGTCTACCAATATTTTTCCTGACTGGGCCAGACGCATGATTTTCCCTTGCTCTGTCACGTCCAAGTCAGAAAAACGAATCTGGTCCTTATCACCAAATAGACTAATCTGCTCTGCCATTTCCAAACCAAGCCCTGGACGGAGCAATTTGTCATAGGTCGAATTGAGCAAGCTGGGCAACATGGATTTTAAGAGGGTAATTTTATAGGAGAAGACCGACTTCCTCATCTGGTCTGCCAACCAAAATTGCTCTTGATTGAGAACGGGGCTATAGTCCAAAACTTCGGCAAGCTCTTTCAAGTCTTGTAGCTTATTTTCGTCATCTTCATCAATCAAGTCAACTACAATCCCTTGAATCAGCCGATTTCCCTTACCAAAGGGTACATGGACACGCACGCCAACCTTGAGCCCCTCTTCCAACTCAGCTGGAACGCGATAGGAATAAGCTTGATCTGTCTGCATCAAAGGGACGTCTACAATAACCTGTGCTAACATACTGCCTCCTTTCTGTAAATATTCTATCAATCCGTAAGTGAAAAGAAACCCGGATGGTAATCCCAACCGAGTTTTTTATTAAATCTTTTCGCCTTCTTCTTTTTCTTTAGCGATTTGTTCTTTGATTTTCTTCTCTTCTTCTTCCGCCAAACGTTTAGCCTCTTCAGCACGGCGACGAACTGCCTCACGTTTTGCTTCTGGGTCTGGGTGGATAACCACATTACCAGATTCAATTTCTTCCAAGGCACGAAGGGTTGATTTTACAGAAGTAAATTCTTGAGTTGGTTTTGCTCCCGCTTCTAATTCATGGGCACGTTTGGCCTCAAGAATAACCAATGAGTACTTAGATGGTACCTTATCCAACAAGGTATCAATAGATGGCTTCAACATCATAATAGGATTCTCTCTACTTTCTATAAAGGTTCTGTTACTTGTTTACATCACGAATCATTTCATCATAGCGTCCGATCACACGGTCCACTCGGAAATGCTCCGCTTCGATAATGCGTTTCACACGTTCAGCTGCCAATGGAACTTCATCATTGACAACCGCATAGTCATACTCACGCATCAAGGCAATTTCTTCCTTGGCACGTTCGATACGCTGGGCAATGACTTCCTCGCTATCCGTTCCTCGACCAACTAAGCGATCTTGTAGTTCTTCCAAATCTGGTGGCGTCAAGAAGATAAAGACACCGTCTGGAACCTTTTTCTTAACTTGAAGAGCACCTTGAACTTCAATTTCTAAGAAAACATCAATTCCCCTATCAAGCGTTTCGTTGACATAGGTCAAAGGAGTTCCATAGTAATTGCCAACGTACTCAGCATATTCCAACATCTGCCCTTGACGAATCAAGTCTTCAAATTCCTCACGGCTACGGAAGAAATAATCCACTCCGTCTACTTCACCAGGTCTTTGTGGGCGTGTCGTCATCGACACTGAATATTCAAATTTGTTATCCGAACTTTCAAAAATTTCCTTTCGAACCGTTCCCTTCCCAACTCCCGACGGGCCGGAAAATACAATGAGTAAGCCTCGCTCTTTCATGATATCTCCTTTAAAATCTTTCATTCTAGTGTAACAAAAATCCCTAGGAATTTCAACTGATTTTAAATGAGCAAGATATTTTTTCAAAAAGAAAGAGGAGCTAGTCTAGCCCCCCCCTAACTTATTTGGCAACATCGGTTGCCCTTGTTTCACGGATGACAGTAATTTTGATATTTCCTGGATAATCCAAGTTATTTTCGATTTTCTCACGGACATCGTGGGCCAAGATAGTAATTTGATCATCTGAAATCTTATTCGGATGAACAATAATTCGTACTTCTCGACCTGCTTGAATAGCATAGGATTGTTTAATCCCGTCAAAGCTATTGGCAATTCCTTCCAAGTCTTGTAGACGCTTGATGTAGGCCTCCATAGACTCACGGCGTGAACCTGGACGAGCCGCACTCAAGGCATCCGCAGCTGCTACAATAACGGCAATGGTACTTGTCGGTTCTACATCGCCGTGGTGGCTGGCAATCGTGTTAACCACAATCGGATGCTCCTTGTACTTCTTAGCCAATTCTGTACCAATTTCAACGTGGCTACCATCCACCTCACGGTCGATTGCCTTACCAATATCGTGGAGGAAACCTGCACGGCGAGCCAAATTGACATTTTCGCCCAACTCAGCAGCGAGCACTCCAGCTAATTTGGCAACTTCAATCGAGTGACGAAGTACATTCTGACCATAAGAAGTACGGAAATGCAAACGTCCCATAATCTTGATCAAATCTGGGTGAAGGTTTGGTGCACCAACTTCGTAAGCAGCAGCCTCACCATATTCACGGATGCGATTATCCATTTCCACACGGTGTTTTTCAACCAATTCCTCAATACGAGCCGGATGAATCCGACCATCTTGAAGCAAGGTTTCCATAGTCATGCGAGCAATTTCACGACGAATTGGGTCAAACCCTGATAAGACAACGACTTCTGGCGTGTCATCAATGATAACATCAATACCAGTCAAGCTTTCAAAGGTACGAATGTTACGTCCTTCGCGTCCGATAATCCGACCTTTCATGGCATCATCTGGCAGGTGAACAGAGGTAATAGTCTGCTCAGCTACATATTCACCTGAAATCCGTTGCATAGCCTGGGCCAACAGGTCCTTGGCCATCTTGTCCGAACGCTCTTTGACCTCACGTTCAGCATCTCGGATTTGGGTTGCGATTTCATGCGTTAACTTGTCGCGAGTATCGGTCAAGATAATATCCTTAGCCTCTTCTTGACTGAGTGCTGCTACACGTTCTAATTCGAGAGCTTTTTGCTCTTCCAACTTAGCAACCTCTTGCTCACGCTCATCAATGTGTTTAGATTTATCAGTTAGACTTTGTTCTTTCTGCTCCAAAGTCTTTTCTTTATTGGTCAAATTGTCATCTTTTCGATCCAAATTGCTGGCACGTTCGGTTAAACGCACTTCAATCTGTTTCAACTCCTGACGCTCTGACTTAAATTCTTCTGCGATTTCTTCTCGGTACTTACGAGCCTCCTCCTTAGCTTCCAAGAGTAATTCTTTTTTCAAGGTCTGACGGTCACGCTCAGCTGTCTTCAAAATAGCTTCTGCTTCTTCTTCCGCACGACCACGAACATTACTTGCTTCTTGTTCTGCATTTAAAAGGGTTAATTCTGCAGTTTCTTTTGCAGATTTCATCTTCAAAGAAATGGCAAAGTAGCCAATTACTAAACCAATGAGAGCAGAAACAAGAGCCACTACAAATGCAATGATTCCCATATTTCTACCTCTTTTTTTAAAATTCGATTTTCACAAAATCTGTTTCTATTTTATCATAATTGAACCGATTTCACAATTCCAAATCGACAAATATGTTATAATAAATTCATTAAATAGTTTGGAGGAACACATGAAAAAAGAAGTTACCGTTGAAAGTTTTGAATTGGACCACACCATTGTTAAGGCACCCTATGTCCGCTTGATTTCAGAAGAAGTTGGTCCAAAAGGGGATATTATTACAAACTTTGATATCCGACTTATCCAACCCAATGAAAATGCCATGGATACAGCTGGTCTGCATACTATCGAGCATCTCTTGGCAAAACTCATCCGTCAGCGTATTGATGGCCTGATTGATTGCTCACCATTCGGCTGTCGAACTGGCTTCCATATGATCATGTGGGGCAAGCAAGACCCTGCAGAAATTGCTCAAGTCATCAAGGCAAGTTTGGAAGAAATCGCAGATGGAATTACTTGGGAGGATGTCCCTGGAACAACCATTGAATCCTGTGGAAACTACAAGGACCACAGCCTACATTCAGCTAAAGAATGGGCAAAATTGATTGTTTCACAAGGTATTTCAAGCGATGCCTTTGAAAGAAAACCAATTTAAATATTGGACACAAAAAAAGCGGTCAAGCCGCTTTTTTGTTTTGCTTAGTAATCCAAGGCATCTGAGTTGCCAGCACCATTACCAACAAAATAACCTGTCTTACAGTTGATTGAGAAGAGGTAGGTTCCATCTGGTTTAAACATATTGTAGTAACCATTGCCATTTATAATGTTAACTTTTTCCAAAATGTATTGGTTACCTGTGATGTAGCCACGTTGTTGTGAAATAGCAACAATATTTTCCAAGATTCCTGGAGTAAATATCCATGCTTCATTATTCACATCATCGATTTTTGCTTGATCGTATGGTACGCGACTACGATCACGTTGAAGGGTAACACCAGCCGAAACAGGAATGCCATAAGAAGTTGAGGAACCAGTAACCACGCCAGTTGAGGCATCACTAGCCACCGTTACTTCTGTGGAAGTGCTAGCCCCCGTGTCCGTTGAAGCAACTTGGGTACTGTCTGATGTTGCCTCTGTAGTAACTGCAGAACCAGCTGCAACTTCTTGTTGAGAACGTCCAAAATTGACGACAGATGCTAATAAACTATCCACTGAGCTAATCCCTGTATTGGTAGCAGTAAGACTCGCATCTGCTTTGGCAGTGGCTGTCGTATCAATTTCTCCGTCTACAATAACCTCTTTATCAAATTGACCATTGATAGCCTGGATAGCCGCAATTGCTTTTTCTAAGTTATCGTACTTCTCCTTGGCAGTTTGATAACTTTCTGACTTTGTATCAATTTTATCTAACAAGGCTTTGAGCTCCGACAATTTACCAAACTCGGAATTCTTCAATTTCGTTAAGCTTGAATCTGTGAAAAAGCTTGAGTAGAGTTGTTCAAACGCCGTTACATTTGCATCTGTCGAGCTCGATGATGTTGAAGTGGATTGACTTGTAGTTGAGGTAGTACTTGTGTTGGAGTTGGAGTTATTTATAGAGTTCATCCACATCAATGCAGTAGCAACTGAACCAATGAGTAAGAGACCTGCTGCAGACCAAAAAATCATCTTTTTCTTACGATCTTTTGCGGCTTCCTCGGCCTGTCCCCAATCGTCATCAGCTACGTCTTCTATCTGCTCATCCAAAGGTTCAACAATTTCCGAAAATTCAATTTTATCACCCTGAGCAACTACATTAGAGTCAAGAGACTTCTCGATTGATCCAACTGGTGGAGTCACACTACCTTTTTCAGCAGTTGATAACAATTCCATCGCTGAAATTGGCTTTAATCGGTCTTCCTCATTTGGACGATCCCGATGTTCAGCTTCAATTTCCTCCTCTTCTGCTGGGGTTGACTCAACTAACGGTAAATGAATAGACTTCGTTTCGAATTTTTGCGCTTCAATTTCCTCTCGATGTTGTTTAATATACCGATCTAACAATCCGTCATCATCTGTCACTCCAGCTTCAATTTCTTTATGTTTCCGAACGGCCTCACCAATTGTCAATTCTTTCGCATCCTCAAAATCCAATACTCTCTCGTCATCTTGAGGCACATTTTTATTATTTTTTTCTACCACAACTTACTCCTATTACTGTTCTGTTACTATTTCTCTTTTAACACGCTGACCAAAAAATTGATACAAGTCAACTTTTAAGGTACCATTATATAATTTGCGTTTTTTATCAGCCTGCTGACCAAAGCGTTTTTCAAACTGTTCATCACTTGTTAAAATAAATTTTGACCAAGTTTTCAACGGCTCAAAGGTCTGACCCATCTCACGATAAAGTGTTATGATCGCATCATCATCCAATAAACATTCACCATAAGGTGGATTAGAAATAATAACACCATTAATTTTATCCGTTCGTAAATCTTGAACACGCATTTGTTTGAAAACAATATCTTGGTCAACACCGGCCGCAAAAGCATTTTTCTTAGCAATTTCCACCATTCGAGCATCAATATCAGATCCAGCAATATCTAAGACCAAATCTGTTTTTATCGCTGCTTGGGCTTTTTTTCGTAAATCCGCGACCAATTGGTCATCAACCCACGGCCATTCTTCAAATGCGAAATCACGTTTCAAACCAGGTGCAATATTCTTGGCCAACATGGCAGCTTCAATACAAAAAGTCCCTGAACCACAGGTCGGATCAATCAAGGGCTTATCTGGATACCAGTTTGACAACTGCAATATGGCCGCCGCCATATTTTCTTTAATCGGAGCTCCACCTTTTTCAACCCGGTAACCACGTTTGAACAAGCTAGAACCAGTTGTATCAATCATGACCGTTGCAATATCTTTTAAAATAGACACTTCAATCTTGAACTCTACTCCAACTTCTTGCAATGGAACCCCTTCTGGACGAGAAAAGTGTTTTTGCAATTTCTTAACTACTGCTTTTTTAGAAATAGCTTGGACACTTGGTTCATTATGCAGTTTCGATTTAACACATTTTGCTTTTGAAATAGGAAATTTACAACCAAGTGGTAGGTAATTTTCCCAATCCAATCCAAAGACACCTTGAAACAATTCTTCAAAAGTCTTTGCTGAAAACTGCCCTACAATAATTTTAATTCGGTCAGCTGAACGAAGCCAAAGATTGGTTTCGATAATAGATTTCACATCTCCTTGAAATCGAACACGACCATTTTCAACTTGGCAATCATAGCCAAGATTACGAATTTCACGACCAACAACTGCCTCCAAGCCAGCTGCAGCTGTCGCTATCAATTCAAACTGTTTTTTCATCATTTTCCTCTACAATAAAAGCTAGCAAAGCTAGCTACCTATTTTATGCAATTTTCTATAAGCCATGTTTTGTTCCGGTGATACTAGGTTCTACCACCTTCGATAATCATCTGTCTACCGCTTTCACAGTCAGGATATTCGTTCATTTCCGTCTATCCCATGCCCCGACCAAAGTTTGGGTTGCTAGCTTGAGGGGTTTACCGCGTTCCACTTTTCAGGTTTCCCTGAAAACTTCGTCACTGTGGCACTTTCAGGCCTAATAGAACGTATCCGAAGACTTAGCCCGTTCGACCGCCGTAACGCCAAAAGACGTCCCTAGGCTTATGGATTCGCCTAGCACAAACACTACTGACATCTCAGTCAGTGCTAGCATGGACTTTCCTCATGATAGAATCCTACCACGCGATTATCCAAAAATTGCACATTTACCTATTGTTTAATCCTGAACGATTTGTTTCCCAAAAACTTCCTTCTCTAATCGATTTAATCGACGAAGAATATCAAAATTTGTAGCTGATTGAGGACGCTCTGCCACAAGTGCATCTCGTTGTTCTTCAATTTCTGCCGTTTTCGTTCCACTTGCTACTTTCGCTTTTAAACGAGCAATTTCAGCTTTTAACTCCTTTATAATTGCTTCATAAGCATCATAATCTTTCATAATATCATCAAGAAAATCGTTTACTTCATCTTGGTCATATCCACGAAATCCGATTTTGAAATCTTGCTCAAAAATATCTTTAGTTGTAAATTTAATACTGGCCATCTCTCTCTCCCTAATCTAAAACGTCACTAGTCCTATTATATTAAAAAAAATAGGGAAAAATCAAGTCAAATTACTCGGAATTTGAAAAATTTTCAGCTACCTCGTTAAGGTCTTCAAAGGTAAGCGTTTTTTTATTATATCCTTCTTTTTTTAAGATCAGATGATACAGATATTTCAAATTTGTTTCATTTTCAGGATCGTAAAATAAATATGCCTCATCTGTATTTTCAATTAAAAATTGATTATAATCTCTAAACTGACCAGCATGTTCAAAATACGGGTAAGCAAACTTAACAAAATCAACTTGTTTAAAGCGACTGAGTTTTTCCTGACTTGCATCGCTCCACTGTTCACCATGATTTTCAAAAGGAAATATGGTCGCAATCTTTAAATCATATCCTTCCGATTTCAACTCTTCCAAAACCTCTAAACACCAGTACTCAAATCCTAGTTGTCCTGTCAGGACAAACCATGTTGTACCGCTCTCCAAGTATCGAACAAGATCCCTTCGAATCGCTGCTTTAATAATTATTAAACGTGGGTCTTTTTCTGAAAAAATTCCCAAATCAATATGTCTATACCCTGTTATCAATAAGCTCTTAGTATCCATTTCTTGTACTCTTTTCTCTAATTATGGTATAATATGCTGATATTTATTTTATCAAGAAGGAGTTCTATGGTCAATTATCCCCATAAGGTATCCAAAAAAATCAATAGAACCAGTTCTGTTCCAGCTCAACAGGTAAATTTTGCAAATCGTGGAATGACTTTTGAAGCGGCTATCAACGATAGCAATCACTATTATTTAGCGCATGAAATCGCGGTGATCCATAAAAAACCGACCCCTGTGCAGATTGTCAAAGTTGACTACCCAAAACGAAGTCGTGCGAAAATTATCGAGGCCTATTTTAGACAGGCATCAACTACAGACTACTCTGGTGTTTTTAAGAGTCGGTATATCGATTTCGAAGCTAAAGAAACACGGCAAAAGGCATCTATGCCCATGAAAAACTTTCATGAGCATCAAATTGAGCATATGAAACAGGTTGTTAAACAAGGTGGCATTTGTTTTGTCCTTCTTCACTTTTCAACTTTGAAGGAAACCTATCTTTTACCCGCCACTCCCCTCATTCATTTCTATCAAATAGATAAAGGGAGCAAGTCCATGCCCTTGGCATACATTAAAGAACACGGCTTTGAGATAAAAATGGGAAGCTTTCCAAGCATCCCTTATCTAGATATTGTTGAAAAAAAATTATTAGGTGGTGACTCTTTTGAAAACTACAACTATTAAAAAGGCTCTTCTAATTGCCTCAAATATCTTACTTTCTGGAGCTATCTTAGCTATCATTGCAGGCTCCTTATTAACTGTCTATTATATATCGACAGCACCAAAACTATCCGAAGAATCCTTAACCGCTACAGTTTCCAGTAAAATTTACGACAAGAACGGAAACCTAATTGCGGATTTAGGAGCAGAAAAAAGATCAAACGCATCGATAGAGGAAATTCCTACTGATTTAGTAAACGCCATCGTTGCAATCGAAGATCAACGATTCTTTAACCACCGTGGTGTTGACGTGATTCGTATTGCTGGATCTTTAGTAAATAATCTGACTGGTGGCAGACTTCAAGGAGGTTCTACATTAGATCAGCAGTTCATAAAGTTGACTTACTTTTCAACATCCGTTCAGGACCAAAATATCAAACGGAAAATTCAAGAAGCTTGGTTAGCCTTGCAGCTAGAACGTAGAAATACCAAACAGGAAATATTAACTTACTACATCAATAAAGTAAATATGTCCAATGGGAATTATGGAATGAAGACAGCTGCTAATGCATTCTTTGGTAAGGAACTGAAAGATTTAACTCTTCCTCAATTAGCCTTACTTGCAGGTATGCCACAAGCTCCAAATCAATATGATCCATATACATATCCTGAAGAAGCAAAAAATCGTCGCGATATGGTACTGGCTGAAATGCTTGAAGAAAAGTATATTGATAATTCTCAATATGAGCAAGCCGTATTAACGCCCGTGACTGATGGTTTACAACCTTTATCAAATACCGCTGCTTACCCAGACTACATGGATAATTATATAAAACAAGTTATTGAAGAAGTTGAAACCAAAACTGGTTATAATCTTATGACAACAGGCATGGATGTTTATACAAATGTAGACCCCGCAGCACAGCAAGAACTATGGAACATCTACAACACTGATTGGTATGTCAATTATCCTGATGATCTTCTCCAAGTTGCTTCAACTGTAATTGACGTTTCCAATGGTAAAGTGGTCGCTCAGTTGGGAGGCAGAAAGCAAGAATCAAATGTCTCATTGGGAATAAACCAAGCAGTTGAGACTAACCGAGACTTTGGTTCCACAATGAAACCAATTACAGACTATGCTCCTGCACTGGAAAATGGCGTTTTCACTTCAACTGCAGATACAGTTGTTGATGCTCCATATAACTACCCAGGAACAACTACTCCTGTTAATAACTGGGATAGACAATATTATGGAACAATTGACTTGAAAACAGCTATGTTATATTCACGAAATACCACAGCTGTAAAAGCACTTGAGGCCACTGGTCTTGACAAAGCTCTCACGTTTTTGAATAAAATGGGAATTGATTATCCTGAAATGCACTATTCTAATGCCATTTCAAGTAATACTTCTGATTCAGACCGTAAATATGGGGCAAGTAGTGAAAAAATGGCCGCTGCCTTTGCTTCATTTGCCAATGGTGGAACTTACTACGCTCCACAATATGTCAATAAAATTGAATTCTCAGATGGTACTGTAACAGAATTTGCTCCTGAGGGAACAAGAGTAATGACAGAAGAGACTGCTTTCATGATGACAAATATTATGAAATCTGTTATGACTTCGGGATATGGACTTAATGCTTCTGTAAGAGGTATTCCAATGGCCGGAAAAACTGGTACTTCTAACTATACAGATTCAGAAACTACTACAATTCTCTCAAATATACCTGAGGCGAATTACAGTTCCATTGTTGTACCTGACGAAAACTTTGTTGGATATTCTAATCAATACGCAATGGCTGTATGGACAGGGTACACAAATCGAATGACTCCAGTATTAGATAACGGTATGCGTGTAGCGTCGGATGTCTATCGAAGCATGATGACTTATATGCACTCTGACTATAGCGCTACTGATTGGGAAATGCCGAGTGGATTGGTCCAATATGGTTCAAATTACTATCTTAAAGGTAGTAAATCTCTTTCCAATTTCAATAACTCAACAAGTTCCACAACTTATTATTATTATTATGACAACACTCAAAATGGTCAATCGGAAGATAATCAAACAGAGACTTCTGTTTCAACTGAAGCTTCTAGCCAAACTACCGATGAATCAAATACATCTGGAAGTTCAACAAATTCAGAGACAGCTTCAAGTGAAAGCTCAAACATTAACAGATCTGTTGGAACAGAGACATCTTCATCGAATCAATCAAATGGTCAATAATATACGAGAGAGACTGGGTCAGCCAGCCTCTCTTTTGTTTTCATCCGAATTCGATGGCAACTAAATACATCGGAAGGTATGCATCTCAGTAATACTCCAAATTTCAACTAATTTTCCCTTCAAAACATTTTATGACTATTGCTTATAGAATAGCATTAGCTAAAAATTTTTCCACTTTCTAAAAAATATGGTATGATAAAGCTATGAAACCTGAAGTATTTTATAAGACCTTGGCGGACCAAGGCATTCAACTAACTGATCGGCAAAAACAACAATTTCACCGCTACTTTCAACTTTTAGTGGAGTGGAATGAAAAAATCAATTTGACAGCCATTACAGAAGAAGAAGATGTTTATCTCAAGCATTTTTATGACTCTATCGCTCCCATTCTGCAAGGGCATATTCAAAACGAACCCCTCCGCCTACTAGACATCGGAGCTGGTGCCGGTTTTCCAAGTTTGCCTATGAAAATCATTTATCCTCAATTAGATGTGACTATCATTGACTCTCTCAACAAGCGAATTAATTTCTTACATTTGTTGGCTGAGGATTTGGGTTTGGAGAATGTTCATTTCTATCATGGGCGGGCTGAAGATTTTGCCCAAGACAAGCAATTTCGCGCCAAATTTGATCTTGTCACCGCTCGGGCAGTTGCACGTATGCAAATCTTATCAGAATTGACCATTCCATACTTAAAACTCAATGGTAAACTTATTGCCCTCAAAGCCTCTAGCGCTGAGGACGAATTGGCTCAAGCTAAGAACGCCTTGACTCTCCTTTTTGGTAAGGTCATTGAAAACGTTGACTATCAATTGCCAAACGGCGATCCACGCACACTAACCATTGTGGAAAAGAAAAAGGAAACTCCCAATAAGTTTCCACGTAAGGCTGGTATGCCTAATAAACGACCGCTATAAAAGGAGTTTCGACTGAAACTCCTTTTTCTATCTCCATGGGTTATAAAAACGACCACCGTTTACAACGAACAGACCGATTGTAATTAGAACTAGAACTACAATAAGGGCTAGAACAAGATAATCTACCCTTTGCAGAGCTTGGTAGGTGTACCATGTCCGTTTTTTATTTTTCCCGAAGCGACGCAGCTCCATAGCCGTTGAAATGGTATCAATCCGCTCTAAAGAACTAAAGATCAAGGGAATGACCAGTGCTAGATTCCCCTTGATCCTATCCATTAGCTTGCCCTTCTGTGATAACTCTAAACCACGCGCTTCCTGGGACATCCGAATGGTATAGAATTCCTCCTGAATATCCGGAATGTACCGCATGGTCAAACTAACCGCATAGGCAACCTTATAGGAAACACCAATCTGATTTAAACTTGAAGCAAATTGGCTTGGGTGAGTAGTCATCAAAAAGACAAGAGCTAGGGGTACTGTACAAAAATACTTCAGTAGTAAATTGACAAGATAAAAGAGTTGCTGACTAGTCAAGGAATAGGGCCCCAAACCAGAGATCAAAACCGTCTCTGCACCATAGAGCTCCACTCCGTATCTTGGAGCAAAAAGATGCACCATCAAAGCGTTAAGCAAGGCAAAGACAATGGTCAACAACAAGACCAAGGAAACATCCTTATAACGAATGCCAGACAATTTAAACAAGGAAAGCGAAAATAGAGCAATAAAGGCAATCAATCGTGTATCGTAGGTCACCATTGCAAGAATGGTCACAATCAAGAAAAATAAGAGCTTACTCACAGCAGACAAATCATAAATAAAGCCTGTTCCCTTATGATAACCAATTAAATGTTGTTGACTCATTGCCCCCTCCTTTCTGCTTGCATGTAAAACGAAGTCAATTCTAGTGGGTTAACGCCTAAACGTTCTGCCAAGTGGAATATGGATGTTTCTTTCAAATTAGCCTCTTCTATGACTTGTGCATCTGACAAGATTTCAGCAGGACTAGCATCCGCAATAATCTGTCCATCCACCACAACAATAGCCCTATCCGAGTAATCCAACATCAACTGCATGTCATGGGTAATCATCACAATGGTGTGCCCCTGGGCATTTAGTTGGTCCAAGAAGTCCATCATTTCCTGATAGTGACGTTGGTCCTGACCCGCCGTAGGCTCATCTAATAGGATAATCTCAGGATTGAGCACCAAGATAGAAGCTATGGTTACCCGCTTCTTCTGACCATAGGACAGGGCTGAAATCGGCCATTTGCGGTACTGGTACAAACCACAGACCTCTAAAATCTTAAAGACCCTGGCTTCAATTTCCTTCTCAGCCACTCCCCTCATTCGCAAGCCAAGGGCCACTTCATCAAATATCATGGTCTGACTGATCATCTGATTTGGATTCTGAAGGACATAGCCAATCCGCTCAGCCCTCTCCTTGACAGAATCATCCTTGATCGATTGCCCCTGCCACAGTATTTCCCCATCGGGTTGAATAAAGGCACACAAGGCCTTGGCCAAGGTTGATTTTCCTGCACCATTTTTCCCGACAATGGCCAAACGCTCACCCTTATGTATCTTCAAATGGATATCTGAGAGAATAACCCTATCCGAATAGGCGAATTGTACATTGCGGGCTTCAAGCAAAACCTCCTTTTCCACTTCGTCCAAGTTGACCTCAGGGAGTTTGCATATCGCTAATGGTTTCAAATCAATATCCCAGACAGAAGAGAGCTGGGCCGCTGTTTGGATGGGATAACCCAAGGCTCGTAAGGTGGAAATATAGAGCGGCTCACGGATGCCATTTTCTTTGAGAAGACTGGTCTGCAGGAGCTGATCTGGATGACCATTAAACAACATCCGCCCTTCGTTTATCAGTACAATCCTATCTACCTGACGATAGAGGACATCTTCCAAGCGGTGTTCAATAATAATAGTCGTCGTTCCCTCTTGTGCATGCAAGCGATCAATCAAGTCAATGGTATCCTGTCCAGATTTTGGATCCAAATTGGCCAAGGGTTCATCGAATAGCAAAATCGGACTTTCATCGATTAGGACCCCCGCAAGACTGACCCGTTGCTTCTGACCTCCTGAGAGATCCTGAGGACGATGGTCCAACAGTTCTTTTAAGTCCAATCGTTCTGCCCAGTCATGAACTCTCTCCTTCATGGTCACCAAGGTTTCCATGTCATTTTCCAAGGCAAAAGCCAAATCTTCTGCTACAGAAAGCCCAATAAACTGACCATCCGTATCTTGCAAAACGGTGCTGACCATAAGAGATTTTTGGTAAATAGACTGGTCAAAGGCAGGGACCCCCATCAGTTCAAAATCCCCTGTATGGGTTCCCTTATGAATGGCAGGGATAATCCCATTCAAGACCTGACCGAGAGTGGACTTGCCTGAACCAGATGGTCCAATAATCAGCACCTTCTCTCCTTCATAAATGGTCAAATCAATACCGTGTAAGGTCGCATCCGTCTGCGCATTGTATTTAAAGGAAAAATTCTTGAATTCGATGACTTTTTTCATAATTCCTATTATATCAAAATCCAGCATGAAAAAAAGGAAGAATCCTCAGATTCTCCCAATCCATGAGCTATGACGAACGATTAAAGGGGACGCTTCTTCGTGAACTACTTATTTCTATTCATTCGGATTAGCTTGGAAAATACTGGTTAACTCTTTCGTTCCTAGCTCCCACCAAGCAACAGCCAACACAGCAAAAGAAAAGAAAAGAAACATTGCACTGATTTCTCAATGCAATGTTTCTTTTATTAGGCATTTGCTGGAGCCAAGGTTTCCCCAATCGCTTCCAAGCGTTCTGCCCATTCTTGACGGGTCAAGCCGTTTTCAGTGATGTAACGGTTGCGCTCGTGAGCACGGCATTCTGCTGAGCAACCACGAACATACTTGTGCTCGTTTTCTTCTGACATAAGGGTGCGGCGGTTACAGAATGGGTTGCCACAGTTGACATAGCGTTCACATGGTGTACCATCGAACCAGTCCTTACCAACAACAACTGGATCTACATGGTTGACATCAACCGCGATACGTTCGTCAAAGACATACATCTTACCATCCCATAGTTCACCACGAACTTCTGGATCTTTACCATAGGTTGCGATACCACCGTGCAACTGACCGACATCCTTGTAACCTTCACGAACCATCCAGCCTGAGAATTTCTCACAGCGAACACCACCAGTACAGTAAACAACCACGCGCTTGTCCATGAATTTTTCTTTGTTATCACGAACCCATTGTGGCAACTCACGGAAGTTGCGGATGTCTGGGCGGATGGCACCACGGAAGTGACCAAGGTCGTACTCGTAGTCATTACGGGTATCCAAAACAACTGTATCTTCGTCCAAGAGAGCTTCTTTGAACTCTTTTGGTGACAGGTAGGCACCTGTTGTTACAAGTGGGTCAATGTCACTGTCGAAGTCGTTGTCTTCCAAACCAAGGTGAACAATTTCTTTCTTATAACGAACATGCATTTTCTTGAAAGCTTGCTCATTTTCTTCATCAATCTTGAACCACAAATCACTGAACAATGGATTAGCATGAACATAGTCCATGTATTTTTGAGTTGTTTCGTAGTCACCAGAAACAGTACCGTTGATTCCCTCATCAGCAATCAAGATACGTCCTTTTAGTCCGATAGACTTACAGAAAGCCAAGTGCTCTGCAGCATACTCTTTGGCATTTTCAATTGGAACATACTTATAGTATAACAATACGCGAATGTCTTTTGACATGATTTCTCCTTCTCAATCTTTGCAATAGATGATAGAATTTTGACTTTTCTAGTCAAAGCTACCTTCCATTATATCGCTTACACCGTCAAAAAACAAAAATCTGAACCGGAAATTTGAGTGTCCTTATGGAAGAATCACTTCTATTTATCCAGTTCAGATTTTAATTGTTCCAACTTTTCAAGTGTTTCTTTTTCAACTAACTGACCAACCTTTCGCTTATGTCTTTTAGCTATATTTTTCCTCCACTTATCTTCAATCGGATCTGATGATTTAACGACGACCTTTTCGATCTCTTTCTTTTCCTCTTGCCATTCGACACCTGTTAGCACTCTTTGCCAATAGTAAATCAAACCAGAAGTTAAATACTTCTCTAATCCAAGTTCGATTCTACCCCAAAATGTCTTGGCTCTTCCATCTTCAACCACTCGATAGGTTCTTTGCAACTCAATTAATTGACTTTTATACCGTTCCCATTGCAGCATTGACTTGCTCGGTTTTTTCCGATAAAGCTGTCGTTTTTCTACCATTTCTAGTAAGGGCAAAACAAATCGACTCACCCTTATTTTTAAGGTCGATTTCGACAGTCTTATTGAGGTGAGTAAGCCAGATGCTAGCAAGCGTTCGACTTCCCTGGCTTGATTGTCAGGAAATCGATATTGAACCAAGCAGTCATCCTCTTCCTCCATCAGCAAGCGTACTTCAAATTTCTCTTTTTGCCAGCTAGCAAAAATAGTCTTATTTTCTTCCCATACTCTCTGAAGAAATTTTAATATATAATATCTCTGCTTACTAAGTTCATACCAAGAACCATCCTGATATAAAAATTTCCGAATAGCCCCCTTCATGTAAAATTCACCATGAAAATCATAGAAAGTCGGTTGCTTATAAGTTGATTTTGAAGGGTGATTACTAACACGAAATACTTTATAGTAATAGTCATTCAGAAGGATACAGACATAAATAGATTGGGTTGTCTCAGATTGATACGTGTAAAGCACTTCTTCACCCGGGTTTAGAATCGAATGAATAATTGGTTGCAAGGATTCTTCTGTCCATTCCATGCGAATCACCTCCTAAACTTTCTCTTTTTGTATTATTATATCATAATATAAGTTATGAAATAAAAAAATAACCTCAAAAAATTTTGAGGTTAGTATGATTTAATCTTTTGACAAACTACCTGTTTTAGTTTGCGAACGAGCATATACTCCAAGAAGGATTGTACCAGCAATGGCTATTGTAATGCTATTGACAATTCCTGCTACCAAGCCTTGAGTGAAAACCTTATTGGCAGCTTCACTGTAAATGACAATATCCAAAACTGGAGCGATAATCCCCCATGCAATGACATTAGCTACAACTTGAAAAATATTGAAAACCAAAATATCTTTCCCTTCAAAAATTCCTTCTTGAACACGAAGACGATTTTTGGCAAAACCTAGCACCAATCCAAAAACTGCTGAAGCTAGTACCCAAGACCACCAAGGTGATCCTCCTCTAAGTGCATCAATAAAAGCATGACCAATTAGTCCTACAAAGAAACCAACAATTGGACCAAAAACAATTGACAAGAGCGATTGAACCGCATATTGCAATTGAATATAGGTGTTCGGAACAAAGGTAGGAATGCTAATCAGCAAACCAATAACAACAAAGAGGGCAGCACCGATACCGGTCGCAACGACAGTTCTGATTGAATTATTTTTCATAAGTATCTCCTTACAATTCTTTAATTACTAATGCGTTTGATTTCAATATGCCAGTTTTGACCGACACCAACATTATAGGCCTTGGCAAAGGAACCTTGGTTAATAGCCAATCCCACTCGATAGAGCGAGTTGATATAGAGCAAGGGTTGACCGATTCGCACATCCGCAAAGGACTTGCCGTAGGTCACTTGGTTTTGATAGACCAACATATCGTTATTGTAAATGGTCACTTCAAAACGGTCCTCGAACTGAGGATGCAAGGTGTAAAATTCCTCACGGGTGATGGAGGTCCAAAGTGAGCCGAAACGAACATCCAAAATATCGATGGCACCTTTTACAAAGTCCTAACCGATTTCGGTCGGAACAGTTGGAATTTCAACGATAGAAGCTACATCCAACTCTGGCCCTACTTCTTCAAAGCTGATATGACCTGATGCCAATTTAGCACCTGTGTAAGCATAAACATCCCGACCATGGAAGGTGTAGGAATGCTCCGTATTGGCTCTGCGATTGGCCACTTCTGAAATTTCACGAACCGCCTTGATACCAACATGTTTTTTGATGAAGGAAAGCGTTCCATTATCTGGTGTGACAATATAGTGATTCTGCTCCGTCAAGGCCACGACACTTTTACGCTTCGAACCAACTCCTGGGTCAACAACTGAGACAAAGGTTGTACCTTCTGGCCAGTATTCTACGGTCTGAAAGAGACGGTAAGAACCCTCGAAAATATTGTAAGGTGTAATGTCGTGCGTTAAGTTGTGGACGACCAAGTCACGTGACTCCTGAAGAGCCACACCAATCATGGCTGATACGGCACCATCTACTAGACCAAAGTCAGATTGTAAAACAAGTAAATTATTTGACATAGTTTCTCCTAAAAATAATACTGTTCTATCATATCAGAAAACATAGAGGCTTTCAAATAGCTAATTACTAAGGATTGCTATAGTTTTACCTTATAACTAAATATAATTGGGACAACTTTATACCTCTTTTAAATCGTGTTCAATAAAGTATGAAAGCAAAGTTAATGAGAATCGTTTGTCGACGATTTCAATCTCATCTCCCCCTCACTCTCTTATTTCTAGGTTCAGGCTGAAACAATTCACTGAACTGTTTCACTCCCTCGGAATTTCCAACCTTTTAATATAAAAAAGTGCTACTAGATTTTTCGATAAAAAGAAAACCAGCTACCGCTGGTTCTCATCTCCAACCTTCTAGGACGTCCTACGTACAATGAGAATCGTTTGTCGACGATTTCAATCTCATCTCCCCCTCACTCTCTTATTTCTAGGTTCAGGCTGAAACAGTTCACTGAACTGTTTCACTCCCCCGAAATGTCTAACCTTTTAGCATAAAAAAAGTGCTACTAGATTTTTCGATAAAAAGAAAACCAGCTGCCGCTGGTTCTCATCTCCAACCTTCTAGGACGTCCCACGTACAATGAGAATCGTCTGCCGACGATTTCAATCTCATCTCCCCCTCACTCTCACCCTCACTCTCTTATTTCTAGGTTCAGGCTGAAACAGTTCACTGAACTGTTTCACTCCCTCGGAATTTCCAACCTTTTAATATAAAAAAGTGCTACTAGATTTTTTGATAAATAGAAAACCAGCTGCCGCTGGTTCTCATCTCCAACCTTCTAGGACATCCTACGTGCAATGAGAATCGTCTGCCGACGATTTCTATTTCCAACCTTTTAATATAAAAAAAGTGCTACTAGATTTTTCGATAAAAAGAAAACTGCCTACCGGCAGTTCCAATCTCCAACCTTTTAGGACGTCCCACGTACAATGAGAATCGTCTGCCGACGATTTCTATTTCCAACCTTCTAATAAAAATGACTGTCCCCCGGACAGTCATTTTTATTAGAAGCCATCTACATTCGTGTAGATTTTTTGGACGTCTTCGTCGTCTTCGAGGGCGTCGTAGAGTTTTTCAAATGTTGCGAGGTCATCGCCTTCAAGTGATACTTCTGATTGTGGGATCATTTCAAGTTCAGTGACATTGAACTCTTGGATTCCTGATTCTTTAAGTGCCACGATGGCCTTGTGCAGATCAGTTGGGGCTGTATAGACAGTGATTGTGCCGTCTTCTGCTTCTACATCATCGACTTCGACATCTGCTTCAAGGAGCAATTCGAAGATGGCATCTGCATCATCACCAGCAAAGACAACCACACCTTTTTTATCAAACATGAATGATACTGAACCAGATGCACCCATGTTACCGCCGTTTTTACCAAAGGCAGAGCGAACATTAGCTGCGGTACGGTTTACGTTTGATGTCAAAGTATCGACGATAATCATAGAACCATTTGGTCCAAAGCCTTCGTAACGACCTTCCACGAAGGTTTCGTCAGTATTTCCTTTTGCCTTGTCGATGGCTTTATCAATGATATGTTTTGGAACCTGCGCTTGCTTAGCACGGTCAATAACAAATTTCAGCGCTGAGTTTGTTTCTGGATCTGGGTCACCTTTTTTCGCTGCTACATAGATTTCAACACCAAATTTGGCGTAAACTTTTGAGTTAGCACCGTCTTTTGCGGTTTTCTTGGCTACAATATTGGCCCATTTACGTCCCATGGGGAACCTCCTACATTTTATAAAATCGATTTATTATACCATAAATGGCAAGGATTGAGAAGATTTTTAAAAGCAAAAGACAAGCTCGCATGAACTTGTCTTTTACTTTTTACAACTCAACTGTCGCAACTTGACTATCTTTGCTTACTTGTCCAAGATTTTCAAGGCTGACAGATTTGATTTCAGCTGTGTTTGTAAAGGCAACGACGATGGTTGTTTCACGTCCTGCTGAGCGAATGGCATCCAGATCTGCGACAAGGAGCAAGTCTCCTGCTTCAACGCGTTGGCCATCTGTTACCTTAGCTGAGAATGGAGCACCGTTTAGTGCAACCGTATCTAGGCCGACGTGCACCAAGACTTCTACACCCTTGTCAGACAAAATACCAACAGCGTGCTTGGTTGGGAAGACACTGGTTACAATACCTGAAACTGGTGCGTAAACATTGCCGGAGCTAGGCTCAACTGCATAACCGTCACCCATCATTTTTTGTGAGAAGACCGGATCTTTCACTTCTGTGATGGCAATGGCTTGACCTTCAGCAACTGCGTAAACTATCTCCGTCACACCTTTGAACTGAGTCTCAGGAGCAACTTCTTCTGTCGCAACAATTTCCGTACGAGGAATGGCTACGCCAGATTCTAGCAAGTCTTGAATGTCTGATTTGAGAACATCTGCTTTTGGTCCGTAGACTGCTTGAACACCTGAGTCTTTGATAATCAAGCCCATAGCACCAGCCTGTTTCCAAGCATTTTCATCTCCAACCTGTGCCACATCTTTAACACTAACGCGAAGACGAGTCATACAAGCATCCACATCTGCGATATTATCACGACCACCAAGCAAGTTGATGATTTGTACCACTTGTGAATTGGCATCCGCAGTATCTACGTTTGAATTTGAAACCACATCTGTTGTTTCTGTATCATAGTTACCATTGCGTCCAGCTGTTGCTAGGTTGAATTTTTGAATCATGAAGTTGGCAATAAAGTACATTGCAACTGCAAAGAGGGCTGTTACCCAGATAAAGTTGAAAGCATCCATACCGATACCAGCTTTAATCGCCATCGGTGTACGTGTAAGGAATTCGATATTACCAAATGAGTGCATACGCAAATTGACAATATCCGCCATAGCAAAAGCAGCACCTTGTACAAAAGCATAAACGACATAGAGTGGCATTGCTGCAAACATGAACATAAATTCAATTGGTTCTGTTACACCTGTCAAAAAGACGGCTGCAGCAGATGAAAGGAACATACCACGGTATTTTTTCTTCTTATCCGGGTCAACATTGCGGTACATAGCAAGGGTCAAGCCCATGAGAATACCAGAGGAACCAATCATTTGACCTACTTTAAAGCGAGCAGGCGTTACATTGGCAAGAAGGTCATTGTACTGAGCCATATCACCAGCATCCTTGAGGTTAATCAAGTCTGTAATCCAAGCCAACCAGAGCGGATCTTGACCAAATACTTGTGTACCTGCTTGAGCACCTGTCAAGATGTCATAGGTACCACCAAGCGATGTGTAGTTCATTGGAATGGTCAACATGTGGTGAAGACCAAATGGAAGAAGCAAACGTTCCAAGGTACCATAAACAAATGGGGCTACAATTGGAGCGGTGTCTTGTGAGGTTGCAATCCATTTACCAAAGCTGTTAATACCAGTTTGTACAAGAGGCCAGAAGATTGCCAAACCAAGCGCTACAAGAACAGAACGATAGATGACTACAAATGGTACAAAACGTTTGCCGTTAAAGAAGGTCAATACATCTGGCAACTTGCGATAGTTGTAGTATTTATTGTAGGCAGTCGCCCCAACAAAACCAGCAATAATCCCTACAAAGACACCCATGTTCAAAGCAGGTTGTCCAAGGATATTGACAAAGTAGCCAGATACTGGAATTTGAGTTCCAAAGACTGTGCTAACAGTCGCAGTCGCATCTGCAAGCATGTCAGTCGTCACACCAAAGAAGTGACCTGTTATCAAGTTAATCAAGATAAAAGCAAGACCTGCCGAGAATGCACCACCAGCTTTCTCTTTAGCCCAGCTACCACCGATTGCCAAGGCAAAGAGCAAGTGAAGGTTTCCGATAATCCCCCAACCGATTTGGGCAATGATATTCCCAATACGAATGAGCAATTCTGATTCAGGACTGATTAGTGGAATCGAGTTTCCGATAGAAACCATCAGACCTGCCGCCGGCATAACGGCGATAACGACCATCAAACATTTACCGAATTTTTGCCAAAATTCGAAACTAAGAAATTTTTTCATATGTTTCTCCTAATTTTTTTGGTCAGTTGACCTTTAAATACTAATGTTAACTTCCACACCAAAGTGGTCTGAAATAATGGGAAGATTATCTCCATTGAAAATCACACGACTGGATTGAACCTGTCTTTTCTGATTTAAGAACACATAGTCCAGACGTTTTTCCTGACTATGACCTGCCCACCCATCAATGGCTTTTTCAACGGTGATTCCCCTATCCTTTTTCTCAGCCAAATCATAACTATCATATAAACCTAAGTCCTTGATTGCTTGATAGGCTTGTGGATTTGACAGGGCATCCGTATTGAAATCTCCCATCAGAATTTTCAAACGTCCCGAACTTGTCCGTTCCACAATCGAGCGAATATTCTCCAACTGATTTTCTTCTTTACTGTCAGGAAGATTGATATGACAGGAATACAAATCTATCAACTCATTCCCATATGCCACCGTCAATCCTATAATCTTGCGAGAAAGGATTGATGTCAAATCTTTGTTCTGACTACAGTAGAAGGCATCCACTTCATAGACAGGTAGTTTAGTCAAGAAGGCAATTCCTTCGTCGTATCGATTGTAACCAATATGGGAATTGGACCAGAAATATGAATAGCCTGTCACTCCAAGATCTTTCAGCTTTTCAAGTAAAACCAAACCATAATTGTCTTGGCGCAAGTCTTTGGTCACCAAGGGACTTGTCATCAGCTGATTGACTTCCTGAAGAGCAATCACATCATATTGCTTTTGGGCAATGGTCTGAGCTAAAATATCCAATTTTTCATGCTGGTCATCTTCTAGCCAAGCATGAACATTGACTGTTAGTAAATTCATATCTCTCCTTTCTATTTACTTCGTAAAACTTTTTCAACTTGTAGCCTTATTATAACGTAAACGTTTTCAAGTGTCAATAGTTTTACGGAATAATTTTTGCAGTCTTCCGTAAAAGTTTGTCTAGACTTAGAATACTGACCTTTGGCATTTTTTATGATATACTAGCGGTAAATAGCAAGCTAGGAAGTTACCCCAAATGAGTAAATACAAGAAAGTCTATGCTGACATCAAGGAAAAAATTGAACAAAATATCTGGCAGGCCAATCAAGAGATGCCTACAGAGAATGAGCTGATGGAGATTTATTCCTATTCCAAGGACACCATCCGCAAGGCCCTATCGCTGTTGGAGATGGATGGCTATATCCAAAAACGTCAAGGGAGAAATTCCATTATATTGGACCACAACCTGATCAGAAAGCCGTATGTGTCTGAATTGAAGACCGTCAGTGAACTCAACCGCTCTGCCCATCATCAAGTCCAGACCGAATTGACCAACCTCTATATCGTTCAAGGGCAGCCAGAGGTCATGAAGGAATTGGAAGTGGATGAAAAAACGGATCTGTACCGTGTCAGCCGCGTTCGGACCATCGACGGTGAGCGATTAGAGTATGAGATTTCCTACTTCGACCGCAGGATCGTTCCCTATCTCAGTAAGGAAGTCGCTGAAAGCTCTATCTATCACTATTTAGAAGAAGACCTGGACTTAGAAATTTCCCATTCCCGTCGGGAAATCTCCTTCCGCTTTGCGACAGAAGAAGAAAAAAGCCTGCTAGACCTGGCAGGCTACGACATGGTGGTTTCCGTTACCAGCACCACCTATCTGGCAGACGGCCGTCCCTTCCAGTACGGCACCATTACCTACCGACCAGACAAGGTGACCTTTGTATCTATGGCCAAACGGTAAAAACTAAACATACCAAAAAAGAATGTTCCCACTCGGAAACATTCTTTTGTTTTGGATTATTTACTATGCCAGATATCTTCGTTGTACTGCTCGATTGTACGGTCAGATGAGAAGAATCCTGCTTTAGCAATATTGTGAACAACTTTCTTGTTCCATGAATCTTGATCTTCGTAGTCTGCAAAGACTTGCTCTTTAACTTCGATGTACTCTGCTAAGTCAATCAAGGTCATGAACCAGTCTTTAGAAATCAATTCATGGTGCAAGCGACCAAGACGTTCTTCATTACCAAGTGCAAGCACTTCATCGCTGACGATAAAGTCAACCGCACGTTTGATATTAGCATCACCATTGTAGTAGTCTGCAGATACGTAACCAGCCTTGTCGTACAAGTCGATAATGGTATCTGAATCCTTACCAAATGTATAGATATTGTCCATACCAGCCAACTCAGCAATCTCAACGTTGGCACCGTCCATGGTACCAAGGGTCAAGGCACCGTTGAGCATGAACTTCATGTTACCAGTACCTGACGCTTCTTTAGAAGCAAGCGAGATTTGCTCAGAAATATCTGTTGCAGGGATAAGTTTTTCAGCAACGGTTACGTTGTAGTTTTCTACCAAGTGAACATTGAGGTACTTGCTGACTTCTGGATCGTTGTTGATCAACTCAGACAAGCAGAGAATCAAGTGAATGATGTCTTGGGCAATCACGTAAGCTGGAGCTGCTTTACCACCGAAGATAACAGTGATTTTACGTTTTGGCAGGTTGCCATTCTTGATTTCAAGATACTTGTGGATGACATACAAGGCGTTCATTTGTTGGCGTTTGTACTCGTGGAAACGTTTGATTTGTGTATCGATGATAGAGTTTTCATCCAACTCAATTCCCTTGTTGTCTTTCAGGTAACGTTTAAGAGCCAATTTGTTGTTGTGTTTGATTTCAGCCAATTTAGCATGAACTTCCTTGTCATCTACAAAGGCAAGTAATTTCTCAAGTTTAGTTGCATCTGTCAAGTACTCATCGCCAATCAATTCCTTGATGTAGTCAGCAAGGTCTTGGTTAGCAAATTCCAACCAACGACGGAAGGTGATACCATTTGTTTTGTTGTTGAATTTTTCTGGGTAAAGCTCGTAGAAGCCTTTCAACTCAGAGTTTTTCAAAATTTCTGTGTGAAGAGCCGCAACACCGTTGACTGAGTTTGAGAAGTGAATATCCATGTGAGCCATGTGCACACGACCAGACTCATCGATGATATGAAGGGCAACATCTGGAACATCTTGTGCGACAAGGGCATCCAACTCTTTAATAATACCAACTAGGTGTGGGACTACTTCTTCAAGGAACTCAAGTGGCCATTTTTCAAGCGCTTCCGCTAAGATAGTGTGGTTTGTGTAACCAGTCATATTCTTAACAATCGCAACAGCTTCCGCAAATTCAATACCATGTTTTTCAGTCAAAAGACGAATCAACTCAGGAATCACCATTGATGGGTGAGTATCGTTGATTTGCACATAAGCGTAGTCTGCCAAGTCATGTAAGTTTGACCCACGCTCAATCGCTTCATCAATCAAGAGTTGTGCGGCGTTTGATACCATGAAATATTGTTGGTAGATACGAAGCAATTCACCATTTTTATCTGAATCATCTGGGTACAAGAAGAGGGTCAAGTTTTCTTTGATGTCTGTCTTGTCAAATGAGATGCCATCTGTAATCAAGTCATAGTTGACAGACTCGATGTCAAACAAGTTAAGGTAGTTCTTAGTTTCTTTTTTATAACCAAGAATATCAAGTCGATCTAACTTAGATTTCAAAGTGAAGTTTTTAAATGGCACGTCATAGCTAATAGTTGTTGGAATCAACCAAGAATCATTTTCAATCCAGAAGTTTGGCTCTGCATCTTGTTGGTTGTCCTTGAAGACTTGTTTGAAGAGACCGCAGTGGTAGTTGAGACCAACACCCTCACCGTTGATACCAAGTGTTGACATAGAATCCACAAAGCAAGATGCCAAACGGCCAAGACCACCGTTACCAAGTGATGGTTCTGGTTCCACATCTTCAACTTGTGCCAAAGACTTGCCAGCTGCTGCCAATTCTACCTGAATGTCCTTGTACACACCCAAGTTTATCAAGTTGTTTGACAAGAGTTTACCGATAAGGAACTCTGCTGAGATGTAGTAAACCTTGCGTTTACCTGTGTTTTTTGGTTTTGTAGCTGCAGCTTCTTTTACGTAGTTTAACAATTGAAGATAGATTTCTTCGTTTGTTAAATCAGCTAATTTTTTCGAAGTATTTGTTTCTGCAAATGTTGTAAAGTTAATCATGATTTTCATTTCCTCGTTGATATAGTGTTGTCATTTTGACTAAGAAGTCTTTGCGTTCCTGGGTTAAATCTTCAGCTTTCATTCGCCATTCCCAGTTACCTCCGACAGTTGAAGGCATGTTCATGCGGCTTTCTTCGCCCAAGTCAAGAACATCTTGCATGGTCGCAATAGCTGTGTCGCTGACAGTGGCAAAGAGAGTTCGAAGCATGGCTTGGGTCACTGGTTCAATCGGCTTTCTGTTGGTATAGGCATCTACAAACTCCTGTTGTTCAGGCTCTAGATTGTTATACCAACCATTGACCACCTCGTTATCGTGTGTGCCTGTGTAGGCGACAGAGTTTGGTACGCAGCGGTGTGGGATGTCAATGCTCTGTCCAGTCACATCGAAGAAGCCAAATTCTAGAATCTTCATCCCTGGATAGCCACAATCTGCAAGCAACTTACGAGCCTTGGCATCAATATTTCCAAGGTCCTCTGCAATAATTGGCAAGTCACCAAGGGTTTCTTTGACCGCCTTGAAGAGATTGTAGCCTGGACCTGGCTCCCAAGTACCAACCTTGGCAACTTTAGCATCTCCTGCTACCTGCCAGTAATCTGAGAAGCCTTTGAAGTGGTCAATTCTCAAGACATCGTAAAGTTTGAAACTCTCGTGAATGCGGTAGATCCACCAGTTGTAGCCAGTCTTTTCATGTTGCTCCCAGTCGTAGAGTGGGTTGCCCCAAAGCTGGCCATCTGCAGAGAAGTTATCTGCTGGCACACCTGCCACATAAAGCGGCTTGCGCTCACTATCTAATTTGAAGAGCTGTGGCTTGGTCCAAACTTCTACACTATCGGCAGAGACATAAATCGGCATGTCTCCGATAATCTTAATGTGGTTTTGATTGGCATATTCTTTTAGCTGTTTCCACTGGCTAAAGAAGAAATATTGAGTGACTTTAAAGTAATCAATTTGGTCTGCCAATTCCAAGCGGTATTTTTCAAGAGCTTCTTCATTTCGAGCAACAACTTTCTTGTCATCCCACTCTTGTAGGGCCTTGTTTCCAAAGTGTTCTTTAATAGCCATGAATTCCGCATAGTCATTTAACCATGACGAATTAGCTTTTTCAAATTCTTGAAAAGCTACTTTACGCTTGTCATCAGTCAAGAAATTTTTTACAGCTCTTTCCAATATCGGACGACGGGCTTCATAGATTAAGGCGTAGTCCACTTTTTCTAAATTATCCCCAAAATTCACATCTTGGTAATCAAAGTTGGCCAATAAATCTTCTTCTGCCAACAAATCAAAATCAATTAAATGAGTATTTCCAGCGATGGCTGAAAACGATTGGTAGGGAGAATCTCCATAACTTGTCGTTGTGAGAGGAAGAAGCTGCCAGTAGGTCTGCTTGGTTTCGACCAAGAAATCCACAAAATCATAGGCAGGCTTTCCAAAAGTACCGATACCAAACTTTCCTGGAAGTGAGGTAATATGCATTAAAATTCCACTGGTACGATTCGCCATAAAAACGTTTTCCTTTCTTTCAAGTACAATGATAGTTTAACGCAAACGTTTGCATTTGTCAAGGATTTATACAATTTTTTTTAAAACTTTTACGTAAAACTGCTCAAAATCTCCCATAAATGCACATTCTACTGCTCTTGTTACCATTAAACAAAAGAAGAAATTCTGAGCATTTTAACCCAGAATTTCAATATTATTCGATTATTTTATGAAAAGGTTTGCTCGCTGATTTGAATCTCATTTTCCACTACATCAGCCAACAAGTTTGTCACATCTAGGTGATCCAGATAGTAATCCGTAACCTTGTCTCGAATCTGATTTTCAATCACACGGCGCAATGGACGAGCTCCCATAGCCTGATCATAGCCTTCTTCCATCAATAACTCTTTGGCTGCCTCAGTCACTTCTAAGTGAATACCTTTTTTAGCTAGGGTCTTATTGACCTGGGCTAACATCAAATCCACGATTGCCTTGAGGTCTTCTTTGCTCAAGTGTTTGAATTCGATAACAGCGTTGAAACGGTTAAGGAACTCCGGACGGAAGAATGGTGCGATGCGGTCCATGATGTCTTGATTTTCTTCAACTTCTGGCATTCCATAACCAAAACCTGCATTTGAAGTCGCAATGACAAGGGTATTTTTGAAATTGACTTGGTTGCCCTGTCCGTCTGTCAAATGACCATCATCTAGCACTTGCAAAAGGAGGGTAATCACTTGTGGATCTGCTTTTTCAATCTCATCCAAGAGGACAATGGAGTACGGATTGCGGCGGACACGTTCGGTAAGAGTATGGGAATTGTCATCATAACCAACATAACCAGCTGTGGTACCAATCAGCTTGGAAACAGCTGTACGGTCACTGTATTCAGACATATCCAAACGAATAATGGCATCTTTGTTACCAAACAAGTCTAGCGCTAACTGTTTTGCCAACTCTGTCTTACCCACACCTGTCGGACCGACAAAGAGGAAGGAACCAATTGGACGGTTGCCGTCATCAAAACCTGCACGATTGCGACGAATGGCACGAGATACTGCTTCCACCGCATCGTCTTGACCAATTACATTTGTCTCCAGGCGATGTTTCAATTCCTTGAGTCGTTCAATGTCAGAAGCTCCCATTTGTGAAACTGGAATTCCTGTCATTCGCTCAACCGCCTGAGCCACATCATTAACAGTCGCTACCACTTTCTGTTGCTCCGTGTGGTTGTCAATTTGTTCTTGGAGCTTGTCGATGCGGACTTTTTCATTGAGTGCTGTTTCGTAATCTTCTTTTTCAGCTGCTTGACTTTGCAAAGCTTTAGCCTGTTCAATCTCTGCCTCCAAAGCCTGGATATCTGTAACAGGATGTTGTGCAGCTAAGTGAGCAGCGGTCACATCAATCAAGTCAATGGCCTTGTCTGGCAAGCTACGTTGTGGAATATATTGGACGGAATAATCAACCGCAGCTCTCAAAACCTCATCTGGCAATTCAATATTGTGATGAGCTTCGTAGAGCGGCTTAATCCCTTTCAAAATCTGGTAGGTATCTTCTGCGGACGGAGCATGAACCTTGACTTCATTGAAACGACGAGCCAGAGCAGCATTTTTGTGAATGGTATTGCGGTACTCGTCTTGCGTGGTCGCACCAATGACGGTCAACTCTCCACGTGACAGGGCTGGTTTGAGAATATCTGCTAAGCCCTTGGAACCTGAGTCTCCACCAGTGCTACCAGCTCCCAAAATCTGATGAATTTCATCAAAGAAGAGAATGATATTGCCAGCTTTTTTGACTTCATCCACAAGATTTTGGACATTTTCTTCAAAAGCTCCACGGTACTGAGTCCCAGCTTCCAAGCCTGAAATGTCGATGGAGAAGATTTCCTTGTTCTTAATGGCAGCGGGCACATCGCCGTTGACAATGGCTTGAGCCAAGCCTTCTACTACCGCAGTTTTACCGACACCCGCATCACCGACCAAAACAGGATTATTTTTCGTACGGCGAGCCAGGATTTCAGATGTTTCTTGGATTTCCTTATTTCGTCCAATGACTGGATCCAACTTCCCTTCACGCGCATCTTGTGTCAAATTGCGACCAAGTTTTGCCAGAATTCCGTCTGACTTTATCTGACCTTTAGCCTGGGTGTGAGCCACTTCTTCTGTCTGCGGCAGGCGACCAGTCTGACGGTAAATGGCAAATTCCTCCGGTGTCACTTCACGCCCATTGATAGAATAACGGCGACGTTCTGTGCTGTAACCTCCCATGTTGCCCATGAGTTGATTGAAAATATCGTCCATATTGTTAAAATTATTGAAATTGTTGTTCATAGTTTTTACCTCGTTTATAATTTACTTTTTTGACTTTTACTGACTTTTGTTTTAAAAAAATAATAGCTAGTATGGAACAATCCTGTCTTTCATAATAACCTCCTTAGAAGTTTGTCTTTTACTGACCAATAGTCCCAAGAGTAAGTCAAACCCTTCTCGTTTGACCTAAACTGACCTTTTGTTCAAAGAATTCGTAAGGTCCTTTACCTTACGAATCTTATTTTACATCATTGGTCAGTAAAAATCAATAGTTTTGTTTGACCTTTTTTGACTTTTTGATATAGTCTTTTAGTTTACTTTTAGTACTAGCTCTAAAGGTTTGGGGAACCTTTGGAGGTGGGAAATAGAGCGAACAAAGTTCGCATCAAAAGCTGCAGGTAGCTTCAATAGTCCAGTGGACTATTAAAGGTTGGAAATCGCACTTACGATAGTAAGTAACATTCGCAAGGTACAGCAAAGCGAGTTCAAATAATCATGAGATTATTTGAAGTTGGAAATAAGGAAACGAAGTTTCCTCATTCGCTGCAGTAATAAAAGATAAACTAAATGACGCTAGTAGGGTATAATCCTGTCTTTCATATTAACCTCTTTAGAATTTTGTCTTTTACTGACCAATAGGTACTAGAGTAAGTCAAACCGTTCTCGTTTGACCTATACTGACCTTTTATTCAAAGAATTCGTAAGGTCCTTTACCTTACGAATCTTATTTTACATCATTGGTCAGTAAAAGTCAATAGTTTTGTTTGACCTTTTTAGACTTTTTTATAGTCGAATGAATTAGCTTTCAGACAAGGAACTGAGACGCAGGCTATACTAAAGTATGGCAAGGCGAAAGTGACGATGTATCAAAGTTAATTCAAATGACTATAAAAAAATCTACCTGACGGTAGATTCGGTAACTACTAGATGATAATCCCTTCCAAATGATCTAGTTCATGCTGAACAATCTGGGCTTGGAAGTCTGTCAGCTTTAGGCTCTGCTTTTTCCATGAAGCATCAAAAAACTCCACTTCAATCTCCTGATAGCGTGTCGTCGGACGGCTACCTTCCAGTGATAGGCAGCCTTCCTCTGTCTGATAGGGATTGGCCTTGCTGATGAGGACGGGATTGTACATGATCAGGTTGGTGAAACCCATGTTGACGATGATAATCCGCTTTTTGACGCCAATCATGTTGGCCGCCATGCCCACGCAGGCGTGAGCGTTAACTGCTAAAGTGTCCTGCAAATCTTGACCGACCTGCACATCTAGCTGAGTCGCAGGTTCAGATTTCTGTTGTAGGAAGAAAATGTCTTTCATAATAGGTTGAATCATGGGGTGTCTCCCTTTTAAATTCTTGATGCCTATGACAAATTGGAGTTTAAACAAAAATATATCTAAATTTTTTATATAGATTAGCTTTATTTTTTATTTTGAAGTCGTTTTCTATTTTTTAACATTGCTTGAAAAATCTTATAGAGAATTGGTGAAACAATTAAATCAAATTCTCCTATATATTCTTCAATAACTGGATTCAATCGTGATTTAAAGTGATACAAACCACCATCTAACAATGGCTCTACCCCACCTAAATTTTGCCACTTCACTCCACGATCGAATGCATATTTTGCAGTTTCAAACCAAGTTAATAGCGGAGCTTGGTAGTGACTAAAAGAATCATCCATCCCCGCATAAATATTTTCAGACGTCCCTCCAAAATCAATGGATAAAGTTCCAGCTAACGGTGCATATGTTACCCCAGATTCAATCTTGGATTTGATAAATTCTTTTTCCACCTGTATTCTATGGAGTTCTTTCTGGTAATTATCGACTTTAGACGGTCTAGTACTCAATGTAAAGCTTGCTGCTTCCTTATTTAATTTATCAACTGCTTGGGATAGCAACTCGTCTCTCTTTAACAAATCTAAATAGGCCACTACAATATGCGAATCGTTAGGATAGGAATCTAATATTTTTTGATAATATTCCTTTCCTCGTAAATGAATAGACTTCCGCTCTTCAGTTTTTTTCAATAAATCAGAAAAATCATCTAATAGATCTTCCCGACCAATTCGAATTTCAATTCCTTTATTTCGAGCAGTCCGGATATTTTGACGAACTCTTTTACTTAACAACTCCTCCGAAAAATCCTTGCTTTTCAATACTGCATTAAAAGTTGGTTGAGTTGTATCCCATATAGTTTGAACTCGTCCTGACCAAACAAGCCCCATATCCTCCATCAGATCTTTAATTGCTAGTGTAGATGGAATTTCCTCTGAATTTCCAGTAATCTTTTGTGTTGAAACTTTAAGAAAGGGATCAAATTTAATAAAAATACTTCGTTTCTTCTTACCAATTTCTTTGATAGTCTTTAATACAAATTTGACTAATTCCTTATCTTGATAATCTATTACTGGACCTCTTGGTATATATATCATAGTAAATCCAATTGGTAGAAACAATCTTCTAATAAGAAGAGAAGCGACTCCAACTAACTCTTCATCCTTGAAAAATCCAATCCTTTCATTTTCCCAATCACTTTTTACATGTGCCCATTGGCTACTTTGCAAAAGATTAGTATATGAAGAGTTCTTTATAAATTCATCATGCTCATCTGCAGCGATTCCTACTTTAAATGTATATGCCATCAATTCCAACCCTTCTATATCTGTGGTCTAAAATACAAAAAACAATTCATAGGCTGATTGTTCTCATCTTCTATATACCATTTACTTATGACTAAATTTTAGTTCACTTGAAGTGCTTGGCCAGTAGGTCAAGCACAAATACTATCAGTATAGCAGTGCTTTGATAAAAAGTCAAGTATAGACATTCTCGGTACACAGCTTACGCTTATAACTAGACACATATAGAAAATGTATGTAACTATCTTCCTATCTGTGTGTATCTTATAAAGGTATTCACAAAACGTTCACCTTAACTTGAATAATCTATCATTTCTAAAATAATTCTATCATATTTACCTTA
>NZ_POPB01000582.1 GCF_002964045.1 Streptococcus suis
AATTGCATTTACAAGCAATCTTTCTTCAACTTGAGACTGTACAAAGGAGTGACCAGTATTAGCTAAAATCACTTTCCCGGAATCTAAAAATTCAATAAATCCGTCTTGTGATAGTTTGTCGAATGTTTCCGACATATCCGCATTTTCTGTGCTTAAAGTCAATGTTTTTTGGTGATAAGTTCGATAAACTTTTTCTAAGAATTCTAGAGGTAAGGGACAATTTAATTGTGTCAAAGCACCAATAATTATTTGTTCAAAGACAGTCAATTTACGATCGAAGTCATATTTATTTATACATGACATAATCGCATGAATGCTAAAATTTGAAGCTGATATTTTA
>NZ_POPB01000583.1 GCF_002964045.1 Streptococcus suis
CTGGTCAAACCAGTTTTACCTCAACCTTGATTCTGCATGATGCAGGAGATAAGGAGTACAAGAAAGATGAAGTAGATAAGTTTAAGAAAGGTCAGACAGACTTTGTTATAGTGTATTCCATGCTTTTGACAGGCTTTGATGCTCCTCGCTTGAAACGTCTCTATCTAGGACGGAAAATCAAGGCCCATAACCTTTTGCAGACCCTAACCCGTGTCAATCGACCTTATAAGGACTATGTTTTTGGTTATGTCATTGATTTTGCGGATATTTCAAAAGAATTTGACAAGACCAACAAGGCCTATCTGGAAGAACTCAATCGGGAATACCAGTCAGCCCTAAC
>NZ_POPB01000584.1 GCF_002964045.1 Streptococcus suis
TAGAGGTTTTCATAGGAAAATCTCTTTTTTTGTGCTAGAATAATAGATGGAGGTCCGATATGATCAAAATTTTTGGTAAAATTCGTTACCATTGGCAACCGGATTTATCATGGGCCATTATTTACTGGTCACTTACCTTCACGCCTATTTTCATTGGTATGACACTTTTATTGGAAAAGTTGAGAGTGTCAAGATTATTTATCTTACTTCTCTCTCTCTTTGCTGTATTAGTAGTGCTTGGCTTACATCGCTATTTCGAGATAAAAGAAAAGCATTTACGGATTGCTTCGGCTAATCCTTTTGCAGTACAGAAAATTGAAATTGCTACCATAGAAAAAATTGAAGTTTCTTATCTAGCCATTCGCATATTTTCACAAGAATTTCCCAATGGGCAGGTGTATCACATGCGCAAATGGCCGAAAAAATACTTTATTAACCATTTAGCTATTCATAATTGCTTCAAGGGTGAGATTGAATTAATAGACCATTTAATAAAACAGGATTATTTTGAAGAGTATTATACAAAAAAAGCCAAATCAATCCGCTGAAATGGCTTTTGTAGGACATGATTTGATGGCTTTGAGAATATCTGGATTGGGTTCAATCG
>NZ_POPB01000585.1 GCF_002964045.1 Streptococcus suis
CCTGCAATTCATCGTAGGCCTTTTGCGTACCCGTCCCATAATAACGAATAGAACGACTTTGGCAGTTTGGACAGGTCTGAGGAATCCCCTTTTGAAAACCACAATAGTGGCAATTCATCGTTTTTGTGTCCATGTGGAGCGTCAGAGAAATATCACAGTTGGGACACTGGTCAACACTCCCACAATCACGACACATGACAAAAGAAGAATAACCACGACGATTCAACATAAGAACGACCTGTTCCTTACGAGCCAGCTTTTCTCTAATCTTATCAATCAGAACAGGGGTAAAATTACTAGCCTCCTGCTGACCGATATAATCACGGAAATCCACAACTT
>NZ_POPB01000586.1 GCF_002964045.1 Streptococcus suis
TATCAACGGACAAATTGGAATCGGTATTATACTTTTTACCATTTTAATTCGAACCCTTCTGTTGCCCTTGTTCCAAATACAGATGAATTCCTCACGGAAGATGCAGGAGCTTCAACCTCAGCTGAAAAAGTTGCAAGCGGAGTATCCAGGAACGGATATGGAAAGTCGCCAGCAGCTTTATGAAGCAACGCAAGCTCTCTACAAAGAGAATGGCGTCAGCATGAGAGCGTCCATGATTCCGCTCTTTATTCAAATGCCAATCCTTTTGGCCCTCTTTCAAGCTCTGACACGTGTTGAAGCCTTGAAAGTAGGTCACTTCCTTTGGTTAAATCTTAGGG
>NZ_POPB01000587.1 GCF_002964045.1 Streptococcus suis
ATGGCCAACAGATAAGGGTGTTGATGATGTGACCCGTACGATCAGCCGTACCGTTACTTATGTGAAAGCAGAAGGTGGCGAAGCAGCTCCAGGCTCAAGCAACTCCGTTACATTTGAGCGTTCAGGTGAAATCAACCACGTTACAGGTGAAGTCACATGGCAAGCATGGACAGCTAAGAATGGCGATGCGACACTTGAAGGACATCCATTGCCAACAGTTGGGGGTTACATCGCAAAAGAAGCAACCAACAACGGTACTAAGGTAGAACTTGATTCAACTGTTGCCAATGTCGCTGCGACAGAAACGACAGGAAACATCACAGAAGT
>NZ_POPB01000588.1 GCF_002964045.1 Streptococcus suis
ATTAACACTATCATCTAAAAAATCAGTTAAGCAGCTATCAATTAGTGCAATTTTAACCGCATTTGCCATTTTAATACCTTTAATGATGCCGATTAAAATCATTATTGGCCCAGCATCCTATACACTTGCTAGTCACATTCCTTTGTTTATAGCCATGTTTATTTCACCAGCTACTGCTATTTTTGTTGCTTTAGGTTCCAGTTTAGGCTTTTTCCTCGCAGGTTTTCCAATCGTTATTGTATTTCGGGCGCTCACGCATCTGTTCTTCCTTAC
>NZ_POPB01000589.1 GCF_002964045.1 Streptococcus suis
AACCCGTTGAGTATCTTGTGAAATTACCAGAAGATATTGATCAACGTCATATTTTTGTAGTTGACCCAATGCTTGCTACAGGTGGTTCAGCTATTCTTGCAGTTGATTCATTGAAAAAACGTGGTGCTTCAAATATCAAATTTGTTGCTCTTGTTTCAGCTCCAGAAGGTGTAAAAGCTCTTCAAGATGCACATCCAGACATTGATATTTACACAGCAGCTTTGGATGAAAAACTCAATGAAAAAGGCTACATTGTACCAGGTTTGGGAGATGCAGGTGACCGCTTGTTCGGTACAAAATAATTGA
>NZ_POPB01000059.1 GCF_002964045.1 Streptococcus suis
ACCAACTATTTGAAAATACCAACTTTGTAGACAATATAAAAACTGCCTGCAAAAACTCCCCTTACTACCATCTTCTATATCAAATTTTACTTTCCGATGAATTCAATTTCCATATCAGAGATATAGAAATACAAAAGCAACTAATTGCTGAACTCAGTCAGCTTACTTTTTACGGGGAAGAATTTGAACGCAAAAAGGTCATTGAGCAGTGTGAACTACTGGGATTAGATGAACTAGCTCTTTATCTATCACAAGATAAACAAAA
>NZ_POPB01000590.1 GCF_002964045.1 Streptococcus suis
ATAATTTTGGAGGTCCATCATGCTTAAAGCAATGGAAGTATACTTGGTTACTAATGGTAATGGTTTGGAAGCTATCGAGTTTTATAAAAATGCTCTTGGGGCAACAGTGGAGCAAGTAAATCTATTTAAAGATTTCTTACCAGACTGCCCTGCTGAACTAGAAAATTACGTGATGAATGCACAGTTTCGTTTGAATGGTCAACGGTTTATGTTGTCAGACAACAACCCAGAAATGCCTTATACAGTAGGTGACAATATTACAGTTGCGCTTATCACAGATGATGCTGAGACAGCGCAGGAACTATACAGCAAGTTATCCGTAGATGCAACTGCTATC
>NZ_POPB01000591.1 GCF_002964045.1 Streptococcus suis
ATGCAGTAAAAAACTAATAATATAAAGAAAAAGAGCCATGCGCTCTTTTTTAATACTCTTCGAAAATCAAAATTATCCGTTGTCATCTTGCCTTGATGAACTCCAGTTCTATCTTCGGCTTCGTTTCCTAGGCTACTTTTGATTTTCATTGAGTATAAAACCAAAATTTAAGGTAAAGGAAAAGCCAGTCATTCGACTAGGCTTGTTTCTTTGAAATTTGATGGAAAATAACAGTCCAATTTTCATGACGGCGCCAAAGTGACGTATGAACATAATCACCAATTTCAAACGTAACTAATTTTGATTTTTGGCTAATGGAGGTCATTTGGTAATTGG
>NZ_POPB01000592.1 GCF_002964045.1 Streptococcus suis
TATGGTTTAGTGCCAGAAATCAAGGCCTTAAAGCCAGACTTTTTCGCTATGATTAACGGCTCTTACGTAGAAGATGCCAAAGGTCAGGTAGTGTACCATCAGCCAATGCCCCGAAATTTAGTAGAATCTGTATTAAATTGGGCTAAAGAAATTGGAATCGAATATGGTATGCTTGGTAGTCAAAAAGGGACGCTTTCTGCACGAACTGACCGCATTAGTCAAGTAATTGACTTGATTTATGAAGGTTTGGAAACAAACCCAACTTTTTATAAAGAAAATGACATCTATCAATTGTTAACTTTTGAGAAAGATGGTCACGAAGTAGAA
>NZ_POPB01000593.1 GCF_002964045.1 Streptococcus suis
TAAGAACTTTAAAACTAAGATTTACATCGCTTTGAATATTGAAAAAGAGAGAACGAATTTCGTCCTCTCTAGGTGTTAGCTTTTCATCTACCCACTACAGTTGACAAAGAGCCAGTCATAACCACCCGTGAAAACGGGTGGCTTGTACACCGGCTATAAGCCGTTTCTCTCCAGCGACGTCTAAAGACGTTCGCTGAACTTCGTTCAGGTTAGTGCTATAATTACTTGACTAATGCCCGTAACAACGGGCTTTTATCTCGTTCTAAAACTGCCATCTGAAAATGGATCTTCATACTCTTTGACACTCAATTTATCAAGTGCAATGTCATTTTTCT
>NZ_POPB01000594.1 GCF_002964045.1 Streptococcus suis
AAAAACAATCCATTTTACCACTGCTTTCACAATTTGGTACTTTTTCAACAGATAAAAAAAGAGAGACAGCTTTCGCTGCCTCCCATTCTCCGATCAAAATAGTCTGCGGGACTATCTTAACGACGGATTTCTTTGATACGTGCTGCTTTACCTTGCAATGCACGTAGGTAGTACAATTTAGCACGACGTACTTTACCGTAACGTACTACTTCAATCTTATCAACACGTGGAGTGTGGATTGGGAATGTACGTTCAACACCTACACCACCAGAGATTTTACGTACAGTGTACATTTCTGAGATGCCTTGACCTTTACGAGAGATAACAACACCCTC
>NZ_POPB01000595.1 GCF_002964045.1 Streptococcus suis
AGCGAGCCATCACGAAGTGGCAGTAGGTCAGCATGAAATTGACTTCAAATATGCGGACGTCTTAAAAGCTTGCGACAATATTCAAATCTTCAAGTTAGTTGTTAAAACAATTGCTCGTAAGCATGGTATGTATGCGACATTTATGGCCAAGCCTAAGTTTGGTATTGCTGGCTCAGGTATGCACTGTAACATGTCCCTCTTTGACAAGGATGGAAACAATGCCTTCTTTGATCCAGAGGATCCTCGCGGTATGCAGCTGTCTCAAACTGCTTACCATTTCCTTGGTGGTTTGATTAAGCATGCTTATAACTATACTGCTATTACAAACCAAAAA
>NZ_POPB01000596.1 GCF_002964045.1 Streptococcus suis
GGCTCTTTGTCAACTGTAGTGGGTAGACGAAAAGCTAACATCTAGAGAGGACGAAATTCGTTCTCTCATTTTTGATGTTTAAAGCAATATATATCTTGGTTTTAAAGTTCGTAAAGTTCCTAAAGCCGAACGCTTGCCTCTTGATGTCTTTGATGAGTTTATTGGTCGCTTCCAGCTTAGCGTTGGAATATGGAAGCTCCATTGCGTTCGTGATGTACGTTTTATACTTTAGAAAAGTTTTAAAAACAGTTTTAAAGGCAGGATTGACAAGCTCCAGATTGTCTTCTAGAAGCTCGAAGAAATATTTCGAGTTCATCTCTTGGAAATGGAAGAG
>NZ_POPB01000597.1 GCF_002964045.1 Streptococcus suis
TTTCTTTAACTTTCAACTCCTCCGCATCACGAATAATCGTTGTTCCATGTGCTTGAGTCGCTAGTAAGGTAATAATTGGCAACTCATCAATCAAACGAGGTATCAATTCGCCTGCAATCTCCGTAGCCTTCAATTCCGACGTTTCAACTGTAATGGTAGCAGATTTTGCAAGTTCATCTATGTTAGAAAGAGTCATTTTACCGCCCATAGCTTTAATGACATCTAAAATACCAGTCCGAGTTTCATTGATTCCCACATTTTCAAGGACAATT
>NZ_POPB01000598.1 GCF_002964045.1 Streptococcus suis
TCCAATTACTATATTTGGATAACAACCACCTCAATGCGCACGATGAGGTGGTTCTTGTTTATTTAAAGAGCGTCTGTACAGCCATGCAGAATAGACACAAACTGATTGTGAAAGTTTAGAAACTGGCTAATATCCTCAGCTGAATAGAGGTGATTTTAGCTCATTTAAAACAGTTCTAAGTTTTGTCTAAGTATTCTGTGTTTCTTTTGAGTAGCTTTTCTATATATCTTTTTATTGTGATATACTATTGTTGTTATCTACAGAGAAGGTAATGTGAAGTTGTTTTATGAGGGCAACTTTTTATAAGCTAA
>NZ_POPB01000599.1 GCF_002964045.1 Streptococcus suis
CCACTCCGCACAAATATAAGGGGAAGGACGTACAATTGCATAAAGCCCTAATTCTTGAGCCAATTTCAAAAATCGCTCAATATCCAATATACCCTCGTAACAAAACTCACCCTTTCGAGGTTCATGCATATTCCAAGGGACATAGGTTTCAACCGTATTAAAACCAAGGGCCTTTAAGTTATACAAAGAATGGTACCAATCATCAGGATGGACACGAAAATAATGAATCGCGCCTGATAAAATCTTAAAGGGTTCACCGTCCAAATAAAATTGGTCTCCAATATAAAATTCTTTCATTTCTT
>NZ_POPB01000006.1 GCF_002964045.1 Streptococcus suis
TAATAAGAAAGTAAATTACTAGCTACATTATCTGACTCTTTAGCAGTCTTATTGATCAATTCTTCCACTGAATAATCTTTGTTGTCAGGAGTTTTTGACAGTGAACCACTTCCTCCAGCAACATAAGCTCCTGGGAAGGACATAGATTCGGCTGTATATTTCACTTTAGTAGTCAAATCAATATACCCAGCATTCAGTTGCTCTTGAACGTAATAAAGAATTGGTAGTTTAGCAATGCTGGCAGAATAGAATAGTTTCTCTGCAA
>NZ_POPB01000060.1 GCF_002964045.1 Streptococcus suis
AATCATCTATATAAGCAAATGATAGGTAGGAAATTGCACCTGGTGTCTGAGCAACAATAGATTTTACCATACCGTTAGAATCTTGTTCTTGACTCTGAGCTGCGGTTTGTCCATCCATGATAACACTATCAAAGGTCGCACGTGAACCTGAACTAGCTGCACGGTTAATGATTGAAATTTCCAAATCCTTACCACCCAGTTCTTTCCAGTTGGTAATCTCACCAGTAAAAATTTTACGCAGATCTTCTGTAGTAATATCTTTAACCGATACTTG
>NZ_POPB01000600.1 GCF_002964045.1 Streptococcus suis
TCAGTTGTTCACTGACTGCTCCAATAATTCCTCCTAAGCTTGGTGCCGCCTGTAAGACAGCCTTGACCCCCGCGTAAAAATTGGAGTGATTTTTCAAGATAGCTTCTAAACTAGACTGGCGAGCCTGTTTGCCTTTCAACTGATCCAGCAAATCAAACAAGCGACCTTGCTCAGCCTGATAAGCAGTCTGGGCTTGATCCAATTCTGTTTTTTGGGTCTGATAGCTCTCAAGTAACTGGCGTAAAACCTGATCAGCTTCTTCTAAACTTTTCC
>NZ_POPB01000601.1 GCF_002964045.1 Streptococcus suis
TGACTGAAAAAATTCCAATCGTATTTAGAGGAATATGAGGAGTTAGGCGAATGAAGAGATAGTCTCCATCCTCGATATGCGGAGCCATAGAATCTCCCACAACCTGAGCGATTGTATCATAAGATTGGTTATTCGGAATCTCATCGTTATAGAATGATACAAGATTGTTCATATCTGTATCCTGCCAGTAACCTGTACCGGCAGAAACCTTACCAGGAACAGGTAATTCGATTCGCTCCCGGTAGTCATCCAAGTGAAGAATAGAAGCAGAAGGAGTAACTGAGGCAGTTTGCATAGCTGCTAACTGTTCTTGACCAAAAGTTAACCATCGTG
>NZ_POPB01000602.1 GCF_002964045.1 Streptococcus suis
AACTTTCATCTCTACCGCTATTTCTCCTTCAGCGATAACAGGTGATGGGATGTTGTCTGCTATTTCCTCTACAATTTCAAGATTAGAACCATCTAGGGATTCATTTTTTTCTGATTCAATAGATGCCTCATCTTTGACTTGTGATTCTTCAATTATTTCATTCACTCCTGTAACAACTGTATCTGCAGCAACAGTGGATGTATGAATAGCACATAGCAAAGAGACTGAGACCAAGCCAACCGCTGATTTTCTCAAAGAAAATCGTTCTTGAATGTTCATCTTTCCTCCGTTTATCATCAAAAATTTAAGTTA
>NZ_POPB01000603.1 GCF_002964045.1 Streptococcus suis
CTAATGGTTTAGTGCAAAAAGGAGATCCAGTTCACAAACTTTGGAGTTATGTTCCGAAAATTGCTACTCAAACGACTTATTACCGCGTACAAGGTACTGATGAATTGATTGCAACCTATGTTATTAGTGGTCTTGAAGGTGATAAATTTACTTCTTCAACACAGCGTGATGTGACAAATTATGAATACGTTTCAGGTGCACAAGAATCGGGACAGATTTCAGAAGGATATGCCATTGGTACGACAGCAATCACAGTTGCTCCTTCACGTGCTGGGGTCATTGAGCGCCGTGTGAAAACATTTGTTTCAGAGGATGGAGATATTGTTTTT
>NZ_POPB01000604.1 GCF_002964045.1 Streptococcus suis
TTTTCTACCATTTGTCAAGTCCATCAAGGTATTTGACGAAAAATATTTTGAGTCTCGTAATCCAAATATGGAAATTATTTTATTTTGGACTAAAGTTTAGTGTAAAAAGGGTATACAAAAGCAACACCTTATGTTGAAATTTTTTGATAAGGTGTTACAATAATATGGCATAAACAATTTTACTGATTTTGGGTTGAAATATAATCGTAAAGTTTGTTATGCGTTATGAGGTAATACATTGTCCGAATGAGACGATGTATGGAGGCAATCGTGTGTGGCTTGGTTGAAGTCATTTGCGATTGCCTTTTTCGTTTCTCATAAAAGTCTGC
>NZ_POPB01000605.1 GCF_002964045.1 Streptococcus suis
TGATTTTACCAATATTTCAAAAGAGGAGATATTGACCTTACGCCGCAAACTGGCTATGGTCTTTCAGCAGTTTAATCTGTTTGAACGAAAGACAGCTCTTGATAATGTCAAGGAAGGGCTTAAAATTGTCAAGCGGATGGATGATGCCTCTGCAACCGCCCTTGCCAAAGAAGAATTGAGAAAGGTCGGTCTGTCAGAACGTGAGAACCATTATCCAAGACATCTGTCAGGTGGTCAAAAGCAACGTGTGGCTCTTGCACGTGCTCTTGCCATGCAACCAGACGTTTTGCTACTAGATGAGCCGACTTCGGCGCTTGATCCAGAGTTG
>NZ_POPB01000606.1 GCF_002964045.1 Streptococcus suis
GAAAATTCGACCGCAGAAGAACTCTATTTTGATGAATACTATTTCAGTCTCAAGGACCCCGTTAGTCAGATTCCGTTTTCTCTGGATTTACGGACCTACGATGTGAATCTAGTTGAAAAGTTGAAGCCAGGAGAGAAAGTACAAGTAAAACTTATCTACGGTATAGATGATGAAACAAACTTTGGTTTTACATACGAAGATGCCATGTGGACAGAATTAGTCGCAGAAGGTATCTAATTGCTGTAGAAAAAGTTTTAAATACTGCACAATTTTGCGGGTTTATAACGCTCCTTGGTTCAGATTGTTCGGCTTGATAATCGACCTATC
>NZ_POPB01000607.1 GCF_002964045.1 Streptococcus suis
ACGCTCGACCATGTAGCGAAAGAGGCCGCCCCAGGCGTTAAAGACCAGCTTCTCCTCTTCCTGCGTCATCTTTTCCCCACGGCAAAGGACCTTGAGTTCCTCGCGGGTCATGGGACCTTGTTCAAGGGCTTCTAAAATCAGCTGGTGATATTTCTGCTTGGTCTGAGGACTAAAACCGTCCCGTCCTTCTGTCTTTAAGTATTCGGTGCTGGCCAGCCGCCCCTCGTGGATATAGAGGGGAATTTCCGACTTGAGATAGGCATGAACT
>NZ_POPB01000608.1 GCF_002964045.1 Streptococcus suis
AAAGCGAAGACCAACGCCACAACATTCAGTACTTCGGTGCTCGTGTGAACGTTCTTAAAGCTCTTCTTTCAAGCTGGAACAACGGCTACGACGATGTTCACAAAGATTACAAAGTGTTCGATGGTGTTGAACCAAATACTTCTGAAATCTTTGACTACGATCAAGTTATTGCCAACTTTGAAAAAGCCCTCGACTGGTTGACTGACACTTATGTAGATGCAATGAACATCATCCACTACATGACTGACAAGTACAACTATGAAGCAGTTCAAATGGCATTCTTGCCAACTCACCTTCGTGCAAACATGGGCTTCGGTATCTGTGGCT
>NZ_POPB01000609.1 GCF_002964045.1 Streptococcus suis
TTGAGTACAGATAAGAAAAAGCGTTCGCTGGTCTTACTCTTTTCAACAATTGTCCGTATATCTTTCCATACCTATCAAGGAATGGTATCTGCTCTTGTTATTGGTGTAGCCTTCGGTCTTTTCTATTACTACATGTACACAAGGAAAAATGATAATTTATTGCCCTATTTCTTAGGGCATGCTCTTGCGGATATGGTTGGTACAAGTTTCTTCTCATTGTTTATTGCAGGGTAAATAATGCAGAGAATGGACATCAAGCTAATCGGAGAACATTTCTTTCTCCCTTACAACTGACAAACGGATGATGATATGTAGTTTCTACCAAAC
>NZ_POPB01000061.1 GCF_002964045.1 Streptococcus suis
GTTTTTTTGGTAAAATGGACTATGTTATATGAAAGGAGAATAAATTTGACCTCACTATTTTTATTTTACATGAAGCGAGACTTAAAATCCTTTAAAACATTAATTGTCTCGGCGGTTTATTTTTTCATCACTTATCTTTTCATTAGATACGGAGATAGTGTTGGAAGAATCTTTGATAATTCCGATGGAATAGCAATTTTGAAAGTGATGTATGCCGTTTTTGCTTTTGTCGGCTTTCTATTCGGTGCATCCCTGTTCTCTAATATTATTTCTC
>NZ_POPB01000610.1 GCF_002964045.1 Streptococcus suis
AGATCCTGCGTAAACAATCGCTACATCGTGTTTGACATCATCTGCATCGCCAATTTTATGAGCAACTGGAACTGAGATGTCTTTCGAAATACGTTGATTATCAAATTGAGTAGATAACAAACTTTCTAGCACATAGCCATTTTGAATATATAAGGCTTCCATCATTTTCCCTGCGATCTCAGCTGAAGTTTCACGTGTAACCATACTCCACTCACTACCTGTTTTAGCAGTTATTACTTGATAAAAATTGGAATCGAATTTATTAGCTACATAA
>NZ_POPB01000611.1 GCF_002964045.1 Streptococcus suis
GCTTTGACAACCTTATCGTAGTTGACCTTATCCCCTTTTTCAAAGGTAAATTGAGTCGGTGCGGATAACTTGGCTTCGTTCTTGACTTCAGCTTGCTTTGTAAAGTGATAGGTGCCTTGACTTGGCAATTCTGTTTCAGACTTGACTGGTTTACTTTCAATCTTGGTCTGAATTGCAGACACACCTACAATCTTGCCATCATTTTCTACATAGTAAAGATGCGCATTATAAAGACCTTTCTCATTTTTGTGGTCTGATAAGGATACTGCTACTTTGTAGTTACCGTTGGACTGTTTGACCGCATCATACCAGATAATGTCATTTTGACCATTTTGGTCTGCCCAAACTGGTA
>NZ_POPB01000612.1 GCF_002964045.1 Streptococcus suis
AGAGAATCGGACCCTGTTTTTTTAATAATCGATGCAATCCAAGAAGAATTAGTGGGAGGAGTATAAAAACGTCTAGCCAGTTGTTTATTTCTAATTGACTTGTACTAAAACTCATCAGAGAAAAACTAGTAGCGAGTAATAGTGCCCATTCTTCTTTCAAATTTTTATGGATCCCCTTTAGGCTGACATAAGTTGACAACCCAGTCAATCCAAATTTGACAATAGTGACAAGATAGATAGCGTCAGGCATGGATTGTAAATCAAAGAAAAAGACAATTGGAGATAGGAATGAACCTAGGTAA
>NZ_POPB01000613.1 GCF_002964045.1 Streptococcus suis
TCCAATTGAGTGTGATAATTCCTGTTAGAAGTTGATTGTTTTTTTATTCTAGTGTACAGGTAAATCCACGAATTCTCAACTGGGGGTCTTTACATATTGTCTAAATGACGATAATTATCCAAAAGAAGCATCAATCAACTCCTGCATCTTGCCTTCCTTGGCATAGGGAACAGTGTCCACTTGTAGGAAGTTTTTCCGACTAATGGTGTCTGGCAGGGTGCCGAAGATAAACTCTAAGGCAATCTTATGAATGATAGCCGTTGGTGCAAAGCCATATACCTGATTTTCCAAGATATGTTTGAGCCGTTCATTCCCATCAGGATAGGCCTCCTGTAAGCCTTGGCTATTATAGAGACGCTTAACTAATTCCGTGATATACAAACCCGACTTCATATAGAGGTCAATAAAGGTCTTAGTCGGATCATCAAAGATACCGGGATTTTCCTTTTCCAGCTCATCCACCATCTTCCGAACGACTTTCTTGGGAGTATAGATTTGATTGGTTTTCTGAGGGGGAATATAGTCAAAGATGTCTTCAGTCTTCTCTTCAAAATAATTGGCCAGCTCTGCTTTTTTCCGTAAAAATTCTTGGATAGCCTGATCGAAAGTCGGCTGGTCAAAGAGGTGGCCAGCAAATTCAGGACCACCATCACGCAGGTAGCGGAATTGATTGAGATTGATACCTGTCACCTCGATAAAGACCTCATCTGGTACATAAGTATCAAAATTAGCCAAGGTCAACTGCTCATCTCCATAAGCCATGATGAAACTTGGAATGGTCCGTGCAAAGCCACGCAAATGCCCACGAATCTCTTCCTCAGCCTGAGCTTTTGTCCGCTCACGCTGTTTGACTTCCTGTTGCTCGACCAAATCACGAGGCAAGTCCTGCACCTTTTCCGCCAGACGCTGACGCAACTCAGCCTGATGGGCTTCTCGGGCTTCTACTTGCTTAGCTTGATAAGCCTGCTCCAACTCTGCTTTTTCTAGATCGTCTACTGTTTCCTTCAAGGCTTCTTGGAACTCTTGCTCCAAGTAAGCTTGTTGGATGTCAAATTCTTTTTCGCTTCGTTGGATGACGGTTTCAATCTCAGTGTGAATCTGTTTCTCCAGTTGCTTGCTCTCACGGTTGGTCAACTCATAGCCAGCCGTCAGCTCTTCAACTAAGGTCGCAGACACTTCTTTCTGAACCGTTTTGACAAAGGTCTTATCAACAGCCTCTATCTGGTCAACCATCTCTTCCACCGTATCCAACAAGTCATAGACTTTGGTCCCAAAGAGAACTTCTTGTCGATTGATGACCAGCTCCTCAGCCACCTGAACCTGACCTTCTTCATCCACTTCAATATCTGGAAATTCCAGCGTATCTGGAGATTGACTGATTTTCCCTTGTTGCTCCACTGGGAGTTCGTCCAAGATGTCCAAGACCATCTGACTGGCACGGAAAATGCCTGCAATGTTATCAAAGAGGAAGTTAGACATAAAGCCCCGCTTAATGACCTCTGCTGCGCGAATCTGGCTTGGAATGGTCATGACTGCCTGAGCGTCAATTTCCACCATTTTGCCTTCTCGGTCTTCTGCGATAACGGGGAAGAAATTGAGCAGGTTACGGATATTGTCCTCTCTGGTTTGACTGGTACCTGCACCGCCCACTGTTGCTAAGCTGAGATTGTTGGCAAAGTCGCTAAAGAGGGACAAGGTGCGCTCCGGTGCAAAATCGAAGACATAGGCCCGTTCTTTGCGGTAGACCTTGTCTCCCTCTACCCAACTGTAGGGATTTTGAGCACGAAAGGCGGCCTGCATATAGAGAGCCGGAGACTTAAGGTTGCTTAACATCAATACAGCCGTCCACTCTGGAATAGTCACACCTGTCGTCAGCTGACCGACAGATAGGGTGATGGTGTAGTCATTTTCAGCTATGGCCTTTCTAACCAGGTCCAGAGATTTTCTGACCGCTTCCTGATCCTCACTTTCGCGTTGACTGGTTGAGCCTGCTGCTAGCACAATCTTATAGCGGTCAAAGGTAGGATGGTCTTCCAACAAGTCTTTCAAGGCCTTGGCAGAGGCAACACGGTCCAAAAGCCAAAAGCTGTGCTTGATTTCTCGACGTAATTCCCTGGTTGAAAATGGGTATTTTTCATTGGAAGTCAGGGTATTCAACCACTCTTTGACTTCCCTTTCATGGATAAACTTGCCAGATTCATTGGTAGCGAAAAATTCATTCAAGTCAAAGGCAAAATCAACCGTTTCGCTGCCAAAATCCGCACCAGCACTGACCCTATCCGTAATCATCTTGGACATCTGATAGGTGAACATGTTGAGCTGAGGAAGACTTTCATAAGGATTTTCTTGCTCAGAGGTCGCTAGCCAATTCTGCTTGGCAGCCTGTTCATCCGCATAGGACCAGTTGTAAATCTGGTCTTCTGTAAACTTGCCCTTAGCCAAGGCTTTAAAAGGCGTTCCTGATAGATGGAGGGTGAAGTTGCGCTGGATTTGATTAAAGGCAATATCTGTTTTGAGGGTGTCAATTCCCTCATGGGCCTCGTCTATGACCAGCAAATCCCACTGGGTTTGTCCTACCCACTGGAGCTTGTCATAGGCACCACCAAAGTACTTGGACCCTTTGAGGTCTTGCAGACTTAGAAAGGCAATCTCCTTGATATCTTCTCCGGTGAAGAGTAGTTTTTTGAAATCCTCCCGTGATAAGGTCGGTCTGCCTCGAAGGGAATCCGACTCAGAGACGAACTTGTAAGAAGTTGAACCTGCAATAAACTTATGAAAATCATCAAACCAAGAATTGGCAATGGCTGGGCGGTTGGTCACAATCAGGACACGGTCGCAATTGAGGCGTTTAACCAAGTCATAGGTTGCCAGGGTCTTGCCAAAGCGCGGCTTGGCATTCCAAAGAAACTCCCTCTTGCGGGCATCATGATTGGAGGCTATATAGGCCAAGGTCTGCTGGACAGCCTCTTCCTGCTCCTGTCTGAGCTGGTAGTCTGCCTTCTCCCCGGGCTGGTAGCCTGAAACATCATGACGGACAAACCGGTCAAACAAATGGCTTGCCTTTTCAGGATGACCATTGAAATAGAACCACTCCGTCTTTGGACGGCGCTCAATGGCATGGAAGTTCAAAAACTGGTGAAAATCGTGGTCTTTAAAAGGCTTGCCCTTGTCTGGCTCTTCGATATATTTGGCCTCTTCTTGCCACAAAATCGACGGCTCAATCCCCGCCGTATGGGTCTGCTCCTTAATCCTCTGCTCCACCTGACGTTCCGTATAGCCAATCTTAATCCAGCCCTCATTGTTGGTCACATGGGGCGTCGTGTAGGCATAGATTTTCGGAGAAATCTCTTCTGAAGTTTTAATCAAAACGGACATAGATTACCTCTTGTTTGCATTAAATCTTAATCATTTGTAATCGTTTGGTTTGTATTAGTCGTGTTAATAAGTTCTTTCCGTGATCTTTATTATCTAACGTTTGCCCATACTTCTCAATCAATCGCGAGATTGCCATAATTTGTTCATGCTCAATCTCCTGACTTCTTTTTTCGTCATAAACACTATAAAAGAAAATGAGGCTAAGGTTGGGGTTAGCATAAAGATCATAATAATCAAACAACTGCTGAAAATAGGCATAATCCGCTTCTGCCAGAGAATGGCCATAGAACTTAATAGTTTGGATATCTTTTGTATAAATATCACGACCCTCACCAATTTTTTCAAAACCTTGTGTATAGGATTTTAATGTACGATATGTCTTTGTGAATCGATATTCCAATTCACTAGCTTGAAACAATGAATGATCCACACCAAAAATAATATTTGAAAACCTCAAACCTTCTTTATTCGGGATTTTACCATGTACATCCAAAAATTTTACTGGAAAGAATTTAGCCCGAGTCAAGTGAGACCATAGTGATGAGTAATTGAAACTAAGTAAATGATAAGGAATTGGGACAGCAGTAAACATATCCTTTTCTGGATCCACCATTCTTCTCAAAAGAGTGTTTATTTTTTCATCATAATTTGGAGTTTCAGACAATCTATATCGTAAAAAGCATTGAAAGTCATATTCCAATTCATTTAATTCATGTAGCAAAACATCTGCAACTAAAGACTGAATATCCTCTAATTCATATTCAACAACATTATCATAGATTTCTTTAATCTTCTGATAAGATTCCGTTTCTGGAAGTTGTAAAAAAACCAAATCTTTCTTTACCAACACATATGCCAACTTTGCAATAAAATTTGTCTGACTCCCCTGCATACTTGGAACTCTGTAGACCGTTTGCTTTCCAAGGGAAGCTGATTTTCTTTTCTTGGATTTAATGACACTTGCAATATTATAAATGAGATGTTCTTCTTTCAAATAATGAGCAATCATACTTTCAACATTTGACCAATTTCGATTTTCCAACATTTTTTCATGTAGAAAAATTTGATACCAAATATTTACAAACGAATAAACTTCTTTTCCACTATGCTCGAACCAATTAGTGCTATAAAAATCAAATCTATTCTCAAACCTATCAGCTACAATACTCAAATCAATTTCTTCTGTATCGATAGATAGCTCACTTTTTTTCTGCAAAAAAACATATTTTAAAAAGTTTTCATATGTCGTTTCGAGACCACATTGTAAATCCAGACCATTCCCAACCACAAATAATTCAGTAGCTACTTGCTGATTGTCTGTCATCAGTCCATCTCCCTAACGTTGGATTCAATAAAGTCAATCTCTTCCTGAGAAAGACCATATTTTTTATACAACTGCGCGTCAATCTCCGCCACCGACTGGGACCAGTCGATGTCCGAGCTTGACGTAAAATCTTGGAGAGGGACTTTTGCCCAAATTGGAGCAGGGTTATGTTGCGTCTGTTTTAACACACCTAACAATGCCCGTGAAAATTTCGTCTTAATATATTTTAAACACGCTTCAGCCTCTAATTTCGTATTGAAATCTCCAATGGAAATAAACGTCTGAGTGTGCCCGATTAGGGGTTCCCCGATTAGGGGTTCCCCGATTAGGGGTGTAGAGAGCACTTCACCAATTGCTCCGCTACCATTTGATTCAGGAACAAATATTTTATAGCTTTCTATATTTTCAGGTCCTTTGACAAAATCTCTCCTAATAAATTTATATGCCCTTTGTTTCTTGTAGAGGCCCAAAATTTGCATATATTCATTATTATCATTCGGCTTTTTATCAAAAAAGATTACATTCTCTAGTTTATCAAGAACGTTAGACCGCAAATCAAAAGTCTTACTAGCAAGTTCGACTACCTCTGGATGAGTTTCTCTGAGCTTTTCAGTGAACTTATGACTGAGCGGATTAGTAATCAATGATGAGATATTACCATGACTGTTGCTATCTACTTTTTTTACAATACTCCTCAATTCATCAAACGGAATAAATAGTTCGATTGCACCAAAATTCTTGTGAATATCTCTATAGCCGATTGCAACTCCACCTTTAATGTCTGTACCAGGAAAAACTTTACTAGAATCTTGTGAATAAAATAGAATTTTAAAATGTTCATCATTAAGCATTTTCTCATGCCAAATTTTGGGTAGTCTTCCCGGAGAAAATAAATACCTTCCTGGTGTAATTAGTGCTACTTTATCCGCAATTTTATAGGATTCCTCCATAAATAAATGATATATTGCAGGGGCATAAGTATCATTTTCACCAAGTGTATTATCCTGATACGGTGGGTTTCCAATTACAACATCAAATTTCATAGGGGGTTCTCCTTGTGATAGACACTCAAAATCTATCAACTCATTTGTTTTCCAATCTTTGATTTGTGCCTTTTGGGGCTGGCTGGTCTGCTCCGCTATTTCCTCAAAAAGGCTAAGCTGAACAACATCTCCCGCTTGCTGGGAGTAGGGGACAGTGTAGGATAGACCGTCCATCTGCAGGACATTGTAGGAAATAATCTGGGCAATGGTCTGTTTCTGGCTGGGGCTAGGCTCCTGGGCAAACTTGGCCTGATAGTAGTCTGTGAAGCTGGCAAAGAGGTTTTCACGCGCCAAGAGGAGGGAATCCCCCTGAAACTCATAGCCGTAGGCGTTCTGGTAGGCGGTCACTGCTCCTTGGAACCAGGATTTTTCATCATGGACTTCCTGGGACAGGCGGTGGAGCTTGCGATCCAAAAAGCCGACCCGCTCTTCTAAGGCTAGGGCTTGTCCCGTCACGGTGTCGTAGCGAGAGACCATGTAGGGTGCTTCCCCACAAGTGATTTCCAACCATTTGAGGTTGAGGTAGGCTTCTAGGTCAAGGGCTTGGAAGTCTTGGTCAACGGCATCCACCTGCTTCTTGACCAACCAGGTCGGTGTGAAAACCTCGGCCCGAACCTTGGTACGGTCTTTTTGCTCGTACTTGGACTTTTCAGAGCGCGGCTGGATCAGATTGGCATAGGCTCCCGTTACCTTACTAGGAGTAATTCGGTCATAGGCACCGAACCCTTTTCCCAATAACTCATATGAATGGGTCGCCCAAACGATGGACTTGTTGGTCGTTCGGTCTTTCAAGAGGGTTCTCAGAAGACCAGAGGACTCTCTCGCTAATGTTTCTTCGCTAATATCTATGGTCGTCATAAGGCACCTTTTCTTCTTATTTGCTTTCTATTATACCATTTCTTTACAAGTAATAAAATCGTTTTCATGTGAAGTGAAAAATTATGATTCTTTTTAATATCACAACCTTAAAACATCACAGCCAATCCTTGAAATAAAGCCTATAATGAAAAAAGTGGTTATCGACTTGGGCTCTATAATTTCTGTAGTGGGTAAAACCACCGTGGAGATTATGGAGCCTTTTTGAGTGTAGAAAAAAAGTCCCATATGACCTATAATGAAAAGCGTTCAAACTATCATTCTAGAAAGGTTCATATGGAACAACTAAATCTTATCACAAATTTTCTCAGAATTAAAGACAAAAATATCACTATCACTGATGAATATGATATGGGAACTCACTTAGAACTCCACGGTCACTTGGATTACCCAGCCCCTAAATGCTCAAAATGCAAGGGACAAATGGCCAAATACGACTTCCAGAAAGCCTCTAAAATCCCCTACCTAGAAACTGCTGGCTACCCGCTACTTATCCGCCTTAGAAAGCGTCGCTTCAAGTGTAAAGATTGCGGAAAAATGGCTGTCGCTGAAACTCCTCTTGTTAAGAAAAACCACCAAATCGCTGTCGCTGTTAACCAGAAAATCGCTCAATTACTCATCGAAAATCAAGCAATGACACATATTGCACACAGGCTATCTATCTCAACCTCATCAGTTATGAGAAAACTCAATGAATTCAAGTTTGAAACAGATTGGAACACCTTACCTGAGGTAATGAGCTGGGACGAGTATGCCTTCAAGAAGGGGAAGATGAGCTTTATCGCACAAGATTTCAACTCCCTAAATGTCATTGCCATTCTGGACGGAAGAACTCAAGCAACCATCCGAAACCACTTTCTACGCTATCCTAGAAAGGTTAGAAATCGGGTCAAAGTCATTACCATGGATATGTTTAGTCCCTATTATCATCTTGCTAAACAACTTTTTCCCAATGCAAAAATCGTACTCGACCGCTTTCATATTGTTCAACACATTAGTCGTGCTATGAACCGTGTTCGTATTCAAATTATGAATCAATTCGACAGAAAATCGCAGGAATACAGAGCCTTGAAACGCTACTGGAAATTGATACAACAAGATAGCCGTAAACTCAGCGATAAACGATTTTATCGCCCTATGTTTCGAATGCATTTGACTAACAAGGAAATACTGGAAAAACTCCTGTCTTTCTCCGAGGAACTACGACAGCACTATGAACTCTATCAACTTCTCTTATTCCATTTCCAAGAGAAAAATTCAGATCATTTCTT
>NZ_POPB01000614.1 GCF_002964045.1 Streptococcus suis
TTGTTTGATTAGCGGGATGCTTGATAATAAATTTTGCATCGGCTAAGGGAGCCTTGTTTCCGCCTGCCTTTTGCTTGATAAATCGAAAACCGCCTGTTATCACCTGCTCCCTATCAACTAATGGAGTTAGATCTCCAGGATAGAGAGTTGCTGTATTTATCAATGGTTGATCTATTGCAGCTTCATCGGTAATAACCATATTGTAGGTAAGGTCTAGTGTTTTTCCGCCAAACTGAGCGAGTTTTGCAATATCAAACGATAGTTTAAAACGATTTTCTGACTGGCTGATTGACTCTATGAGACCCGCTTGTTCCTGTCCCTCAAT
>NZ_POPB01000615.1 GCF_002964045.1 Streptococcus suis
GCTAGGGCAATAAAAACCGCCTGATAGACGGCTAAAATATTATTAGCAAGGGAAACTCCAGACAAAGCTACGATGCCAATACTGGCTACTAGATAAGAGTCTACTACTCCCATTAACATCTGGAGAAGATTTTCCCCCATGGCTGGAAAGGCAATAGTTAAAATTTCTTTATAGGTTTGTTTGTTCATAATCTCTATTTCAACTGTTTAATATCTACTATTTTATCACAAACAAGATTCAATAGCTCTTCATCGTGAGAAATTAACA
>NZ_POPB01000616.1 GCF_002964045.1 Streptococcus suis
CAGCAAGCATCTTAAAACAATATGGCATGGCTGGTCTCAACCAAACTGCCAAACTCCACTTTGCCAATACGCAAAAAGCACAAAAATTATTGAAATGAGGAAAAAATATGGGAGCAATCCAAAAAACAAAACGCTCACCACTAGTCGCCTTCTTAGCTGAATGGGGCATCTTTTTACTGTTTATGGCAGCTTTTTTTGCCAGTCGTTACTTTATCTGGGATCCTGTATCTGTCGATGGCCATTCCATGGACCCAACGCTTCAACACCAAGAAAAACTCATCATGCTAAAAACGAC
>NZ_POPB01000617.1 GCF_002964045.1 Streptococcus suis
TACAGACTTCTTGTCTGCTAATGCTGAAGTAATCGCACGTTATCAAGGTGGTGATAACGCTGGACACACTATCGTTATCGATGGCACTAAGTATAAATTGCACTTGATTCCGTCAGGAATCTTCTTCCCAGAAAAGATTTCTGTAATCGGTAATGGTGTGGTTGTCAATCCAAAATCTTTGGTGAAGGAAATCAACTATCTCCATGATTCAGGTGTGACAACAGATAATTTGCGGATTTCAGACCGCGCACACGTCATCTTGCCTTACCACATCAAATTGGACCAGTTGCAAGAAGAGTCTAAAGGTGAGAACAAGATTGGTACA
>NZ_POPB01000618.1 GCF_002964045.1 Streptococcus suis
GCTTTCTCCAATATCAGAGATTTTTCAGTGTAAGCAAAGAGAATAGCAGACCAATCATCACTCTCAAACATTTCTAAAATATCTTTTTGAACTTGAATTTCAGCCTCATTTTTAGCTGAAACTAGGATTGCTTTTAGTGTAGTACGAAAACTCTCCTTGTCTTGCACCAAGTCTTCCAAGGTCAGCAAGCTTTCATCTGCCTTCTCATAAAAAATATCTAATTCCGTCTCTGACGAAGTAGTCACATGGAGCCAGTCAGCCTTGATACTGGTTTTCATTACTGCATAGGCAGAAGTATTTTCAAAGGGACTGCTGCGCGTTTGAG
>NZ_POPB01000619.1 GCF_002964045.1 Streptococcus suis
TGGTCATAGTGCAGTACCTTATCCAAGATTATTTCCATTACTTCACGGTTGATAGATTGGAAAAATGTGACTTCCACCTTTCCGAGGCGAATTTTCATCAGAATATCGTTTCTGCCTTTCTTCTCAAAGTGTCTAGATTGGGGAACAGTCAATGGGACGATGGGCTGTGACATAATAAATCCTCCAGTTTTGTTTTTCTAACAGTATACTGGAGGAGGGAGTGAGTAGATAGATACCTTGTTATTGGGCGGTTACAAATTAAGAGAGCATGTAAATAGAAAAAGGTTCCAGAGTCGATAGGACTTTGGAGCCTTTTCAATATACTTTGTTATTGGGCGGTTACCTTTAACAAATATATTGGGATTACTTAAGCTTCAAAACCTTGAGCTACTGCTTCTGGGAAGTTCTCTTCCACTACGCTTGCACAGTGATCACAGATTGTTGCCCCATAACTACGTTCTACAACGCTAGTATCAATGCGGCGGCAACGATCACACACTTCACCTGCTGCACGTTCTACCGCAAAGGCAACTTCATCCACCACAAGTGCATTTTCAGGAGCTGCTTCCGTGGTTACTGTCAAGTTTGAAACAATGAGCAACTGAGCAAGGTCTACATTCAAGCTCTCCAAGAAGGACTTGGTTTCAGCTGAGACATAGGCAGTCAAATGAGCTTCAAGTGACTTACCGATGACTTTGGCATTACGCGCTTCTTCCAAGGCTTTTTGTGCCTGAGTTCGGAAGTTCATAAAGTTTTCCCAATCAGCCAAAAGCTGCGCTTCATTGGCAAAGGTTTCCACCTCTGGTATTTCCGCCAATTGTACAAACTCTTCTGCTTCGTGTTCCAAGTATGACCAAATTTCTTCTGCTGTGTGTGGCAAGATTGGGGTCAAGAGCTTGGTAATTTTCACCAAGATGTCATAGAAAACTGTCTGCATCTGACGACGAGAAAGTGATTTAGCACCATCAATGTAGACAACATCTTTGGCAAAATCGAGGTAGAAGGCTGATAAGTCAAGGGTTACAAAGTTTACTACAGATTTGTAGATAGCCATGAAGTCATAGTTATCGTAGGCTTGACGGATTTGGGCTACCAATTTGTTAAATTTCACCAAGAGATACTGGTCAACAGAACGAAGCTCTTGGTAAGCCACTGCATCACTTGCAGGATTGAAATCAGAAGTGTTGGCAATCAAGAAGCGAAGAGTATTACGGATTTTACGGTAGGTTTCAGAAACCTGTCCAAGAATATCCATAGACACACGTACGTCGTTTGAAGTATCAACGGATGTCACCCACAATCGCAAGATTTCTGCACCAAATTGTTTCTCAACATCACTTGGCAGAATGGTATTGCCTAGAGATTTAGACATCTTCATGCCTTTACCGTCTAGGACAAAGCCCTGTGACAAGACAGCCTTGTATGGTGCATGCCCATTTACGGCTACAGAGGTAATCAAGGATGAGTTAAACCAACCACGGTATTGGTCAGAACCTTCTAGGTAGAGGTCTGCTGGGTAAGCAAGGTTTTCACGGGCGTTCATGACACCATTCCAAGATGAACCAGAGTCAAACCATACGTCCATGATGTCTGTTTCTTTGGTAAATTCGCAATTTGGTGAACCTGGATGAGTGAAACCAGCTGGCAAAAGATCTTTAGCTTCTGATTTCCACCAGATGATAGAACCATGCTCTTCAAAAAGGGTAGCAACGTGGTCTGTCACTTCCTTGGTCATAATCGCTGTACCGTCTTCAGCGTAGAAGATTGGAAGCGGCACACCCCAAGCACGCTGACGAGAGATGACCCAGTCACCACGGTCACGGATCATGTTGTAAAGACGTGTTTTACCCCAAGCTGGAATGAAGGTTGTCGCTTCGATTTGGTCCAAGATTTCCTGACGGAATTTAGAAACAGAGGCAAACCATTGCGGCACTGCACGCCAGATGATTGGCTTCTTGGTTCTCCAGTCAAATGGGTATGAGTGATTGATCACTTCACTAGCAAGGAGCAAGTCGCCTAATTTTTCCTTAACCGTTGGTACAACCTTGTCATAGAATTGCCCTTCAAAATCAGGACCCGCAGCTTCATTCATTAAGCCACGTTCGTTGACAGTTACCGCAACCTCCAAGTCATATTTGACACCGACATTGTAGTCATCCTCACCAAAACCTGGAGCCGTATGGACGATACCAGTACCCGAGTCCGTTGTGACGTGGTCGCCCAAGATAACCAATTCGTCAACTTCAGCATCCCATGGGTGTTCGGTCACGATGTATTCAAATTCAGCACCCTTGTGTTTTGAAATCACTTCGAAGGATTCCCAACCGAATTTGGCTGCCAAGCTATCAACCAAGGCTTCTGCCAAGACATACTTACGGTCAGAACCAGCTGGTTGAACCACGACATAGTCAATGTCTGCTCCCATTGTCAAACCGCGAGAAGCCGTTACTGTAAATGGAGTCGTTGTCCAGACAACGATGTAGCTGTCTGTATCCAAGAGTCCCTTGCCATTTTTGACCTTGTTGGCATAGTAAAGAGATGTGGAGTCGATGTCATGGTATTCGATTTCAGCTTCTGCAAGGGCAGATTCAGATGACCATGACCAGTAGACAGGCTTGGCACCGCGGTAAATATAGCCCTTGTCCGCCATAGCACCGAAGACACGGATTTGAGCTGCTTCGTAGTCTTTTGTCAAGGTGATGTATGGATTTTCCCAGTCTGCAGAAACACCCAAGCGTTTGAAATCATCACGTTGCTTGTCAACTTGGCTAAGAGCGTAGTCACGGCACATTTCAAGGTATTCTACCAAGTCCATTTCCTTGCGCTTAACCCCTTGTTTTGCCAAGACTTGCTCAATAGGAAGACCATGCGTATCCCAACCCGGTACAAATGGTGCACGGAAGCCAGACATTGACTTAGAGCGAACGATAATATCTTTAGAAATCTTGTTCAAGGCGTGTCCAACGTGGATATTTCCGTTAGCGTATGGAGGGCCATCGTGGAGGTGGAAGGCAGGCTTGCCTTCATTGAGTTCTTGGCGACGAGCATACAAGTTTGCTTCATCCCAAGCCTTTTGCCATTCAGGTTCGCGAGTTGGCAATCCTGCACGCATTGGAAATGCTGTTTTGCCTAAATTAAGGGTTTCTTTGAGTTTCATTATATCTCCTTTTTAAAAAGTTAATTCCATTTTTATTTCTTGTCCAACTATACCAACTGATTGAAAGCCGAATTTTTCTAAGATGTAGCGCATTTTATGGTTTCCAATGACATAGTGAATCGAAATCTTGTGACAAAGTGGATCAGCCTTTGCCTTTCCAATCACTTGCCGAATAACTTCTTTACCAAATCCACGATTTTGAAAATCCTTATCAATCAACAAACGCCATACATAGTAGCTCTTGTCCTCAGCTAGAAGGGATAACAATAAAAAGCCAATGACCTTCTGACCAGATCTTACCGCATAAGGAAGTATATTCTCTTCCTCGCGATACAGCCATGCCTGTGCCAAAGAATATTCAACCGATGCAACACGGCGCTGATCTTGAGGTGCCAATTGGACTTGCAAGACCTCGTTAAAATTTTCTTTATTTACAAGTTCTAAACGTATCATAAAAAACAATAAAAAACTTCCGTCAATAAGGACGAAAGTTCGTGGTACCACCTTAGTTTAGATAGAGTTTCCCCTATCCCTCTACGTTCGTAACGTGAACAAACGTCTTCCCCTACTTCTTTCAAGGAAAATCATATAAAGTGATGATTTGATAGAAAGGGAATGTAGGGCTTCCACCATCTCCTACTCGCTATAAATATTTCTATTAAACCGTATCTTTATTTATGATGACTATTCTTCAACTGTCTCTTCCGCTTCAAATGCAGCTGCTTGGCGAGTCAACTCTGCAATTTCCTCAGCAGTCAATTGACGAGTGTAATCCAAGCTATCTTCGACAACATCAACTTCTTCTTCAAGTGCCTTATGTAATACATCACGGAATGCTTCATCACTTGTTTGAATATAGCTAGCAGTTGGACGAAGTATCTCATCCCATTCTGATGAATTTACCAACGACAATTGACTTTCGATCGTCGACTTCAATTTTTGGTGGAAAATTCGAGATTTGTTCTTTAATTCTTCTGTTTCCACTACAACTTTTTTCGCATTGTCAGTAGCAGTACGAAGAATTTCATTCGCCTTATCTTTTGCTTCATGTAAAAGCGTTGCAGCATCGTAATCAGCTTGTTTAACAATATTTGCGGCTCTTTCTTCAGCTGCAGTTTTCACCTTCTCAGCAGTGTCTTGAGCCAACAGTACTGATTTACTTAATGACTCTTTCATCTCATCAAAATATGCCAAACGATCACGAAGTGTTTTCAACTCTGTTTCTTGTTCATGATTTTTACGAATTAGTTCCTCATAGTCTCGAGTGACAATATCTAAAAAATCATCTACTTCGTCTGCATCATATCCTCTGAATTTTGTAGCAAAGGTTTTATCTTTTAATTCTAGTGCTGTTAGTGCCATTTTTCCTCCTAAGTTTTAACAATGTCCAACTTTAATTTTACCTTACCTTGCTTAGAAAAACCTAAAAATTCATCTACATGAATTCTACCGAATTTCCTCACACTAATTAACTGACCAATTTCTACAATTTTACTTGTTTGTTCAATTGTAACATAATCTAGCTTTACTTGACCACTTTCAATCAATTTTGTAGCTGAAGTTCGTGATACATTGAATGCAACAGCAATCAATTTATCCAACCTCAAACTTGAAACGAGAACTTCTTTTGTTTTATTGTTGGAATCTGTATCAAAATCAATTCTTGTCCAATCAGTCTCACTTATCTTTACTGGAACTCTTGCAATTTTTGTGACTTCTTGTATTGCAAGATAACCAAATTTTTGGTCTATCATCACAACTAATTTTTCTTCACCCACAAAAATATCACCTAAGAACTCTCTTTTCATTCCAAGTTGATGCAAGAAGCTCCCAAGTACCTGCGAATGAGAAAGTTGATGGAACTTTCGAGAATAGGAAATTTCTAAGGCCATCACTTCAAAATTTTTATAGTCCAACTCATAGTAAGCAGGGGCAATTATCACTCTTGAATATTCAAATTGAGCACTCTCTCCCATCAAATACATTGATAGTTGGAAATAATTAGCAATTTGATTGACAATACTCACTTGTCTAGGATTGATAAATTGTGTTAATCGATAAGAATAGGTATTCTCTACTTGGTAACACAAATCAATAATCTTTTCAGCAAACTCCTTCTCGTCATTAGAAAAATGCTGCAATATATTATTTTCTTTCTTCATCCTTATGAAAACAAATATAACAATTGAAGTAAAAGTCTAGTCCCTATATTTAAAGCAATCATAGCTACCATCACTGACCAATCCAGACCTAAGAATTGGAGAGGAAGACTTCTAAATGGTTTTACAATCGGTTCTACTAACCATCTGATGATGCGACCTAAATTAGATGTGTACAAAGTTGGAAACCAAGACAACAAAGCATAGGCCAATAAAAGATAGGAATAAATTTCAACTATTTTTAATACGATAACAATAATGATCTGCATATATTTACCGTTTCATATCAAAATCAAATCGTGAATCTGATGCTTGACCGTTATTGGCATTTCTTAAATCTTCAATATGGACTGTAACATTAACTGGAGTCAACAACCACATCGTATTTGATACTTTTTTCAAATTTCCAGACAAGACTGAACGTGCGCCATCTAAATAATCCAAACATCTTCTAGCTTGTTGTTCAGACATATATTGAAAATCTATTAAAATACTTGCATTATCAAGTAATAGATTAACAATCTCAGGTGCATCTTCATAGCGTTTAGGAAATTTGATGTCAATAATTGTTTTTACATACTCTTTATCAGTATGCTCCAAAATCATATCTTGTTTTCTTTCACTCTGGCGTTGAAGTTGACTTTCTGACCGTACTACTCTTCGAGTCTCTATTTTTTCGTTAGACTCTTGACTTGAATTGGTAGTATTGGCTACACGCATTTTAGGGCGTTCATTTGGCATTGAGTAGGCACTTTCTTGTTCCTCGACCTCATTTATATCATCAACTTCAAAATAATTAAATAAATTTTTAAATGTATCTTTGAAAGCCATTATTTCTCCTCTCATTACATTACTCGAAAAATGCTGAACCAATTCGTACAAATGTAGCTCCATGAGCAATTGCTTGCTCATAATCACCACTCATTCCCATGCTAAGTTCATTAAAAGGCATTCTTGGTAAACATCGTGATGACAACTCGACTTGAAGCTCTTGCATTTTTGAAAATATTGATTGAAGTTCAGTTTGACTAGCTTCAAATGGGGCCATTGTCATTAAACCAACCAACTCAATATTTTCAAAGTGAGAAATTTCAGCAATTGATTTTTCAAGCTCGGATAAAGCAAAACCATGTTTGCTTACTTCACCTGAGATATTCACTTGTAAAAAACACTTAATTACTTTTTGAGCGCGATTATCGATTTCTTTTGCAAGTTTAACAGAATCTAAAGCGTGAAAATAATCTACTAAGTTGATAACATCCTTCACTTTTCGTCTCTGTAAAGTTCCAATCAAATGCCAAGTCAAGTTACATTCTGATAATGCATTATATTTTTCAATAAATTTATCAACACGATTTTCTCCAATATGAGAAATACCAGTTTTCACAAGCTCATTAGCAATAGAGCTGTCAACATATTTTGTGACAGCTATTATTTCTACTGATTCTTTAGAACGACCAGCTTTTTCAGCCGCCGTAGCTACAGCTGAAAAAACTTTATCCTTATTATATTGTAGATCCATATTAACGATTACGGAAAAATGGCGGTGTATCCAACTCATCCTCATCTTGATCCATAGTGAACTTCTCTACCGAAACTGAATTGGTTGAATCAGTAACTGGACGAATCAAGTTTTCACGACGAAGATCCCATTCACCAAATGCAGATGCTTTTGGTTTTTCAGTTTTTGGAGCAGTGCTTCTCGTCGGTGCACTTGCAACAGGATGATCAAAACGCTGGGTCTGACGAGGAGCAGTCGATTCTGGTTGTTGACGGACAGTTTTTTCAACTTTATCTTGTCGAACTCCCGTAGCAACCACTGTCACACGAATCTCATCTTTCATTGTTTCATCAATTGAAGTACCTAACCAGATATTTACTCCTTGACCCGCTGCTTGGTTAACAATTTCAGAAGCATCCTCAGCTTCTGTCAAAGTCATATCATAGCCACCAGTTACGTTTACGATAACATCCTCAGCGCCATCAATAGTTGTTTCAAGAAGAGGAGAGTAAATCGCCTTACGAGCCGCTTCAATAACACGGTCCTCACCAGTACCGATACCAATACCCATAAGAGCATTTCCCTTGTTCTCCATAACTGTCTTCACATCAGCAAAGTCCAAGTTAATCAAACCAGGATTGGTAATTAAGTCTGTAATCCCTTGAACACCCTGACGAAGAACGTTGTCTGCCTCACTCAAAGCTTCCAAGAGCGGAGTCTTCTTATCAACGATTTCAAGAAGGTTATTATTTGAAATAATCAAAAGAGTATCTACTTGTTCGCGAAGACCTTCAATACCTTCGATAGCAAAGTTTCCGCGTTTGTTTCCTTCAAAACCAAATGGACGAGTCACAACTGCTACAGTCAGTGCACCAAGATTTTTAGCAATACGTGCAATAACAGGTGCCGCTCCTGTACCTGAGCCGCCGCCCATACCAGCAGTGATGAAGACCATATCTGCTCCTGAAAGAACATTTGTCAATACTTCTTCACTTTCTTCAGCTGCTTTACGACCAACTTCTGGTTGACCTCCGGCACCCAAACCACGAGTCAATTTGGGACCTAATTGTATAACTGTTTCAGCTTTAGAACTACTAAGGGCCTGTACATCTGTGTTTGCTGCGATAAACTCAACACCAGCAACCCCTTCTTCTATCATACGGTTGATGGCATTGCCTCCACCACCACCGACACCAATTACTTTAATGACAGCACCATGACTTGCTGCTGCTTCAAATGAAAATGCCATAGTTTACATCACCTTTTCTATTCTCTTATTCAAACATACTGCCAAAGAAGCCACGAATTCGATCTGAAAAATTATTTTTACCTGTTGATTGAATATCTTCTTCCTCTTGATAAATAGGAATTACAGGTTCTTCACGCTCAACTTCTTGTATTTCAGGTAAAATTTCTTTTTGTATAGGTTGAGTAATTCGTTGACGAGGTGCAGTGATTTCAATTGGCTTATGTCTCAAACTAATTTCCCCACTAACTGCATGTTGGGCAATTTGTTCAACCTCCTCCAATTCTCCTACATACTCTACAATGCTAATGACATTGGCAAAAGCAGGATTTCGGATACCAATCTGATTTGGAACAAATAATTTTGTACCAACTCCAAAAACTTCTTGAGCTAACTCAGTAACTCCAGGTAAAATAGCACCTCCGCCAACTAAAACAATTCCACCTGGTAAATCAAGAGCACGAGTTCGCTCCAAGTCGTGTTTTACTCGTTCAAAAATTTGTCGAAGGCGAGCAGCAATAACTTCTGAGAGATACAATTCTGAAACTTCAACTGGTGTATTTTCACCAATTACTTCAACTGTAAATTTCTCCTTATCACTTGCTTCCTGAGGATAAGCAATACCGAAATTATATTTTAAGTTCTCAGCGATACTTTTAGATGTTGTCAAAACTTTCGAAATATCATTTGTGATGTAATCGCCACCCTCTTGATAGATATTTGTGTATTGCAACTCCTGTCCACGCATAACAGCAACTGTTGTCTGTCCTCCACCCAAATCAATGACTGAAGCTCCAAACTCACGCTCTCCTTCGTTTAATACCGACCGAGTTAATGCAAGTGGAGAAATCACAATATTCTCTACTTGAACACCCGCACGTTCAACTGTTTTACGAAGATTATGTAAAATCGTTCGTGGACCTGTATATAACATCCCACGCATCTCTAAACGAATTCCCATCATTCCACGAGGGTCCTTGATTCCTTGGAAACCATCAACAGTGAACTCTTCTGGAATAAATGAAATAACTTCGCGTTCAGGAGTCATACTCTTTGTTAGTGCTGATTTGACAACATTTTCAACATCTAGGTCAGTAATTTCTTGTGAATCCGTCGTAACCGGAATCATTCCTTGAGTTGGTTCAATTTGCAGAAGATTGGCAGGCAATCCAACATTCACTTTATCAATACGAATACCTGATTTTTCTTCTGCTTGTTCAAGTGCTTTTCTAATTGCACCTGCTGCAACATCAATATTTACAATAATTCCATCCTTAACACCAGCACTCTTTACATTGCTGACGCCAATCACATTCATTTCATTATCAATATATTCTGCAACCAAGACTTTAACGGAGCTTGTACCAATATCTAATCCCGTAAAAAAGCCGTTTCTAGCCATTCTGTCAGTCCTCTCTTACTTCCAACATTAACAAATCATCTTCCATTTTTAAAAAATAGTATAATTAGTCATCTTTCATTATACCATATTTTATCAAATAATGACGATTATAAAGGTTATTATTTATTATTTTTCTACACCATATTTTCTTTACGAATATACTATCTTAACTAGCATAACTATAAATTCCAACTTCCATGTCTATCGTAGTTGGTACAGTTACTTCCAATGCAATTTTTGAATAGTATTTCATTTTTTGAGATAATTCACTTAATGGAACTATTACCGTATTACCGTCAACCATCTTCATTGTCATTAAATCAGCTGTCACTGAACTAGGAGTAAGATCGATTGACTGTATCACCGTTCGAACTGATTCATCTATCTTTCCAAGTTCAATAGCCAACTTTTTAACCATTTCTTGGTCAGAGAGATTGATTGTTGTATAGTTTGCAGGTAAAGCTTCTGCAACCACAGGCTCGGACATCACAGCTCCATTTGACAAAACTGAGTATAACTGACTATCCTTAGCGAGATAACCAATAATCGGAAATTCTTTAATCGTGATTTCAAAACTACTTGGAAACTTAAAATGAATTGTCGCTGACTCTACCGCAGGGCTGCTTTTCTTTATATTTTCAGCATATGCACTAGCATTCAAAAATATTGTTAAAATATAATCTTTTTGAGAAATATTACTAAATTTTTCTACTTGTTCAACACTAAGTTGATTATTCCCACTCACTGAAAGGTATTTATTTTTACTCATTGGTGAGATAAAGTAAAGCGCAAGAGCCGCCATCAAGATGCTTGTTGCCAGTATTGGAGCCGACCTCCACAAAACTTTCGAAGGAACTGTAAACCTTGGACGTTTAACAATTGAGTCTGATGCTGTCCCTTTTGGTTTTTTCTTTTTCTTTGCTTTTTGAATACCTTGAAACAGGGGTGTTTTATCCTTTTTCTCTACATCCGTTTCTGAATGCAAGCTATCAATTTCATGTTGATTTGCTAAAAATGCCTCATGCTTAGCCTTCCATTGTTCAAAAAAAGCACTCTTCTCCTCATTAGTCGCTTCCATTTCAGGAACATCTATGGAGTTGATTTCATTTTTAATTTTTTCTTGTTCAACTCTTGAATCTATATCAGCCATTTCCTTACCTTTCCATATCTTTTCTCAGTAAGTCATAAAAGCTGTCAACAGATTGAATCTCATTTGAATTGGCCATATTTTGAATGTAAAACTCTTTATTCTTCAACAAATCTTCTACTTCAACTAACAAGGAGTCCAAGGTTAATTGACTTTCATCAATTTGTTTTGAATACCCTTTTTTCTCCGCATATTGCGCATTTTCAATCTGGTCCCCTCGACTGGCCTGCCGTCCTAGTGGCACAATCAAATGGAGTTGTTGCATGGCAATCAACTCAAACAGAGTATTGGAACCACCACGGGTAATAACGACATCCGCTAAATCCATCAAGGGTTGATAAAGTTCTGTCACATAGTCAACTCTATATAGGTTTTTATCTAATTGGTTGAGACTACTATCCCCTGTCAAATTGATAATATTGAATCGTTCGGTCAGAGCAGCACTATTCTGACTGATTAAATCATTAAAGACCTTGGCACCACCCGAACCGCCTACAAACAGTAAGGTCGGCAGACTTTTATCGAAGTGACTGAGAATTTCTGGCAACTGAATTGGTGTAACTTTGTCATTCGTTTGCCCCACTTTTGTAACCGCACCAACATGTTTTACTTTAGTCAAGCTGGCAGGTTGCTCAAAAGTACTATACATGGTTGTCGCAAATTTATAGGCAATTTTATTGGCTAAGCCCATGGACAAATCTGATTCATGAATAAAGACCGGTACTCGTAATAAATTGGCCGCAATAACTGGCGGAACCGATACAAATCCACCTTTTGAAAAAAGAGCTTGCGGACGAATTTTAGCAATAATGGCCAAGGATTGAAGAACACCGAAACCGACTTTAAATACATCCAACATATTTTGGAAAGAGAAATAACGGCGTAATTTCCCTGTTGCAATCGAATGGAAACGAACATTTAGACCAGATTTGACAATTTGCTCATGCTCAATACCATTCCCATCACCAATATAGTGGACTTCCCAGCCTTCTTCCAAAAATCGCGGAATCAAAAGGAGATTGAGCGTCACATGCCCAACAGTCCCTCCGCCTGTAAAAACAATTTTTTTCATGATTATTTCAACTCCTCAAAGGTCTGTAAGAAGACGTCGCCACGTACCTCAAAATTGGCATACATATCCCAGCTTGCATTGGCTGGACTCAAAAGGACGATATCTCCTTTTTCTGCCATGGCAAAGGCTTTTCTAGTCGCATCCGCAATGTCAAGAGCTTCTATCGTTTCCACTTCTGCCTTATCTGCAGCACGTTGAACACGGGGAGCTGATTGACCAAGAATTACCATTTTCTTTAGTCCGACCAAATCAGGGACTAATTCATCAAACTCATTGCCACGGTCCAAGCCACCTGCAATCAAAATAACCTTGCTGTTGTCAAACCCTGAAAGAGCTTTTTGAGTCGCCAAGATATTGGTAGACTTACTATCGTTGTAGAAGGAAATACCCTTGATTTCGCCTACAAATTGCAAGCGGTGTTTGACTCCTCCAAAGGCAGACAAACTTTCCTGAATGGCTTGATTATCTACTCCCAACAATTTTGCAACCACAATAGTTGCCAAGGCATTTTCAACATTGTGTGAACCTGGAACACCAATTTGGTCAGCATCCATGATGTATTCACCCTTGAAATAAAGTTTTCCATCTGCTAAGTAAGCTCCATCAACCACTTCCTGAGTTGAAAAGGGGACAACCGTTGCCTTGGTCTGTCCAGCCAATTCCTTGGCTTCTTTCTGGTTGAAGTTGAGCACCACAAAATCCTCAGCCGTCATCTGACGCTGAATCATCCATTTGGCTGCTACATAGTCCTCAAAAGTCCCATGATAATCAATGTGACTGGCAATGAGATTGGTCACAACAGCGATATGTGGGCGGAAAGATGCTGTCCCCATTAGCTGGAAAGACGATAATTCCATGACCAAGGTATCTTCTGCAGTTGCAGTTTGAGCGACCGAAGATGCTGGGTAACCAATATTTCCACATAATTTTGCAGGTTTATTTCCTGCATTCAAGACTTCTGCAATCATGGTCGTTGTCGTTGTCTTGCCGTTCGAACCTGTAATCCCAACGATTGGAGCATCAGATACCAAGTAGGCCAATTCAACCTCTGTCCATACTGGAATGCCTTTGCCAATTGCTTTTTCAACCATAGGATTATCATAGCGAATTCCTGGATTTTTCACCATCAAGGCGAAGTCTTCATCCAATAATTCAATTGGATGGCTCCCGCAAATAACTCGGATGCCGTCCTCCAACAAAGATTGAGCAGTCGGATTTTCTTCAAAAGGCTTTCCATCGTTAACCGTGACGATAGCACCCAATTTGTCCAGGAGACGAGCTGCTGACTCCCCAGACTTGGCCAAACCCAAGACCAATACTTTTTTATTTTGTAATTCTTTAATCATCTTCATCTCAATTACCTATACTTTCTAACACTTTATTTTACCCTTTACAGGAACCTTTTTCAAGCAGGAGGGAGTGTAAATACTAGGAATAGCCTCAAAAGTCATATTATTTGTTAAGGACACATAAACATGATAAACTAGTTTTGAAAAAATATTTTATTATAAGGAGTATTATATGACTAATATAATCGATAGCTTATTCTATCCATTGCTTTCTGCTTTACCAGGAGTCATACGGATGATTGTTCTCGTAATCATTGCCTTTTCTTTGGCTAGTTTATTACGAAAGTTAACCCTATCTGGTTTAAACAAAATCCAGTTTTCTCAAAAGTTACAAGAGTGGGGTGTCATCAAGCCCGAAGATAACGGGCAGTCGCTCATCAAAACTCTTGGACAACTCGTTTACTTCCTTGTTATTCTTTTCTTCCTTCCATCTATCTTGTCTGGTTTGAATATCAGCAGCACGGTAGATCCAATCTCTAGCATGTTTGAGAAATTCTTTGCCTTTATTCCAAACATGATCGCAGCTGGTTTGATTCTCTTTGTTGGAACTTTCTTCTGCAAATTTATCAAAGGTCTATTAACTGGTGTCCTAGAACGTTTGGATATCGATACTTGGTATGCAAAAGTAACTGGACAAGAGAAACTGCCTATTGATACCAAACAACTCATTTCTGTCCTATCAACTGTTGTTTATGTCTTGATTTTCATCCCAATCTTGACCTTAGCCTTGGAAACACTTGGTATCACAAGTATTTCTCAACCAATCGTTACGATTCTTAATCAAGTCATCGGTATCCTACCAAATGTTTTGGTTGCCCTTATTTTGATTGCAGTTGGTAGCTTCGTAGCTAAATTGATTGGCAACCTTCTTGAAAATCTTCTTGAAACTGCTGGTATCAACAACTACTCTAAATACCTATTCGCTAAAGAAGATGCTAACTTTGAATTGTCAGCTATCATTACGCAAGTCGTTCGTGCTATCATCATCGTTTTCTTCTTTATCCAAGCTATCCAAGTATTGAACCTTGAAGTATTTAATTCTGTTGGTTCTGCCTTGCTTGCCTACCTTCCATCACTTATCAGCGCTCTTGCTATTGTTATATTGGCCATCATCGCAAGCAATCTAGTAGCTAACTTCCTACAAAAAGTTACGGATAGCCCTCTTGTTATCACAATTGTTCGCTACTTGATTATCGTATTTGCCGTCTTCATGGCTCTCGATCAATTGAAGTTTGCACAACATATCGTTCAATCAACCTTCACAATTGTTCTTGGTGCACTGGCAGTTGCCTTCGCCCTTGCCTTCGGTTTAGGTGGTCGAGACTTTGCTGCAAGACAACTTGAAAAATTAGAAAAGAAAATTGATAAAGAATAAACATTACAAATAGCCTGAACACTAGTTTGGGCTATTTTTTATACCCTAAAAACCTGAGAAAAAAGGCCGGACTACCTGTCCAGCCTTTTATTCTATTATTAACTTATTTTCCTTTAGGAGAACTATCTAGATTGTGAATATCCCGCATCGCCAAAAGTCCAATTAGAACCATGACGATACCAAGCAATATTTCTATTGACAGTTGCATCATTTTCAAGAATCCTAGAATTAACGCAATCGAAAGAAGCACTAAAATAAATACTGCTACAATCAGATTTATCGTCCCTTTGACATATTTGGGTGCCACAAATATATAAAACAGGGCTAGCATGATCGCAAGGATTAAATAAAACATGCAAAATCTCCTAGAAATTATTCCTCAGTTGCTAATTTTTTCTTCTTCGCAGCCTTATCACGCTCTGCCTTGTTCAAGATTTGCTTACGAAGACGGATAGATTCAGGCGTTACTTCCATGTATTCATCATCGTTCAAGAATTCTAGTGATTCTTCAAGAGTCAAGATACGTGGCGTCTTAATTACAGACGTTTGATCTTTGGTTGCTGAACGAACGTTGGTCATTTGTTTAGCAGTTGTGATGTTAACGGTCAAGTCATTTTCACGTGAGTTTTCACCGATAATCATTCCTTCGTAAACCTCAGTACCTGGGTTGACAAAGATTGTACCACGCTCTTCGATACGCATGATTGAGTATGTCGTTGCCTTACCTTGATCGATAGAAACTAGGGCACCACGGTGACGACCACCGATCTCACCTTGAACAACTGGCAAGTATTGGTCGAAGGTATGGTTCATGATACCGTAACCACGAGTCATTGAAAGGAATTCTGTTGAATATCCAATCAACCCACGCGCAGGCACAAGGAATACAAGACGAGTTTGACCATTTCCTGTCGCAACCATATCCAACATATCACCCTTACGCTCAGATAGGGATTGGATAACAGAACCTTGGTATTCTTCTGGAGTATCGATTTGCACGCGCTCGAATGGCTCCATTTTCACGCCGTCGATTTCCTTGATGATAACTTCTGGACGTGATACTTGAAGCTCATAGCCCTCACGACGCATAGTTTCAATCAAGATAGACAAGTGCAATTCACCACGACCTGAAACAGTCCATTTATCTGGAGAGTCTGTAGCTTCTACACGAAGAGAAACGTCCGTTTGCAATTCAGCCAAAAGGCGCTCTTCAATCTTACGAGAAGTCACCCATTTTCCTTCACGACCTGCAAATGGTGAGTTGTTGACCAAGAAAGTCATTTGAAGTGTTGGTTCATCAATACGAAGAACTGGAAGTGGCTCAACCGTATCAGTAGGTGTCACTGTTTCACCTACGAAGATATCTTCCATACCAGAAACGGCAATCAAATCACCAGCTTTTGCTTCTTGGATTTCTTTACGCTCAAGACCGAAGAAACCGAAGAGTTTAGTAACACGGAAGTTTTTCGTTGTGCCATCTAGTTTAGAAAGGGTAACCTGGTCACCTACTTTAACAGTTCCACGGAAGACACGACCGATACCGATACGACCTACGAAGTCGTTGTAGTCCAAAAGGGATACTTGGAACTGCAAAGGCTCATCTGAGTTATCCACTGGTGCAGGGATATGCTCGATGATGGTATCAAAGATTGGTGCCATTGTTTCTTCTTGGTCTGCTGGATTGTCAGACAAAGATGAAGTACCGTTGATAGCTGATGCGTAAACCACTGGGAATTCCAACTGGTCATCATCTGCACCCAATTCGATGAAGAGTTCAAGCACTTCATCCACAACTTCTTCTGGACGAGCAGATGGCTTGTCAATCTTGTTAACAACGACGATTGGTGTCAAGTTTTGCTCAAGAGCCTTTTTCAATACGAAGCGGGTCTGTGGCATGGTTCCTTCGTAAGCATCCACGACAAGGACAACACCGTCAACCATTTTCATGATACGCTCAACCTCACCACCGAAGTCCGCGTGTCCTGGCGTATCCATGATGTTGATACGAGTACCGTTGTAAGCTACAGCAGTGTTTTTAGCTAGGATAGTGATACCACGCTCTTTTTCGATGTCGTTTGAGTCCATGGCACGCTCATCCAACTGCGTACGTTCATCAAGGGTTTGAGATTGTTTCAATAATTCATCAACGAGGGTTGTTTTTCCGTGGTCAACGTGGGCAATAATGGCTACGTTACGGATGTCTTCTCTTAGTTTTGTCATAATATCCTCTATATATTTTAATTTAACTAAAAAAGTATATCATAGATTGGCGCAAAAATCACAGATAATCTTGTTGTAAATGTTTTCAGGCAGTTGATTGAGAAGAAAAAGAAAAGAGATTGAAAATCAACCTCTTACAAAATATTTTCAAAACTATCTCGCACTTCCTGTGGCCATACGCTAGATTGAACTTCACCGATATGTTTCTTACGAAGCAAGAACATGGCCAAACGGGATTGACCGATACCGCCACCGATTGAAAGCGGGAAGAGACCATTCAACAGGGCACGATGCCAATCAAATTCCAAACGGTCCTCGTCGCCTGTAATAGCAACCTGGCGCTTCAACGCTTCTTCATCCACACGAATCCCCATTGATGACAACTCAAAGGCTGATCCAAGCGCTTCATTCCAAACCAAGATGTCGCCATTGAGTCCTTTGTAGCCTGCTTCTGATGGGCTTGTCCAGTCATCATAGTCTGGTGCACGTCCATCATGTGGTTTCCCATCTGCCAGTTCACCGCCGATACCGATTAGGAAAACTGCACCGTATTCTTTGGCAACCACGTTCTCACGCTCTTTTGGTGTCAAGTCTGGGAAGTTCTTGACCAAATCCTCTGTGTGGATAAAGGTGATTTTCTTAGGCAAAACAGACTCAATGTCATAACGAGCCTCCACTGCCAACTCTGTCAGACGGATAGCCTTGTAAATCTGCTCCACAGTTTCTTTCAAATAAGCCAAGTTGCGACGACCATCAGGGATGACCTTTTCCCAATCCCACTGATCCACGTATACTGAGTGAATGGGATCCAAGGAATCCTCGTCAGGACGAAGAGCCTTCATGTGAACAAAGAGCCCTTCTCCCTCATTAAAACCGAATCGAGCCAAGGTATGACGCTTCCACTTAGCAAGTGAGTGAACCACTTCATAGGTCGCATCTGGAATTAACTTGACATTAACAGTAACCGCATTCTCCACACCGGACAAATTATCCTGCATACCATCCCCGACACGACTCAAAATCGGTCCTTGCACTTCTACGATTTCTAGCTTGTCTTTCAAATACTGAGTGAATGTATTTTTGACGAAAGAAATCTCCTCTTGCTGATGAATGAAGCTTTTCTTCATACCTTACCTCCTTAAATTTATACACCCTATTATACTCTTTTTTACCTACTTGTAAAGTCTTTTTATTAAATATTCTGATAATTTAATGGAGGTTATTCACTTCGGATGTCAGTACTTCTATCACACCCTCTGTCAAGCGTCTAGGACCACGCACCGCCTTGACTCCCAAGTCCATCATGCGCGCTATCGGCAAAACATCATCGGAAAACTGAGCGAGCAATTCCACCTGCATGAGTTTCTTTTCTGTCGGAATGTCTGATTGTCCATGATTTTCTAGATTCGACCCCAAGACACGACAGACATAGCGAATGGCCTGTACACGTGCCGTGACATAAATGGCAACGATGTCCCCAGCTTGAATGGTTGATTTTTGCGGCCAATAGACTACCTTATTTTCTGCAAATTCGGTATCAATATCATAGACCTTGGGATTGGCTGGAATAACCCAGTAATCAGGTCCTTGCGCCGCCTTGTAGGATTTCGGTCCTACCAGATGGCGACTTTTCTCAAGGAGGGCAAACACCGTCTGGTCCTCCACTGTATCATCGAGTAAGACTGACACCCAGGCCTTCTTCGACATATGGTAGGCAGGGAAGATGCCCGACTGACTCAGCAGCTCTGCTATTTCCCGACCGTCAACCTTGAGATTGACAATCTCCACCTCTTCTTGAGAACCGCTCCCATCCAGCTTGTCCCTCGGAATCTGACTGACCAGGGCGTACCACTTGTTATTGTTGGGATGGCGAAAAGCCCCATAGGTCGGCAACTTGGCAAAGGGATAGTCAGGAAGGTCACCCCACTGCTCCTTGATGAGCTGGGCTAGACGGTTACTTTGGTCTTTGGAAAATGGCAGAGCGATACAGCAGGCTTCCTCTACCCGAGCCAAAATGGACTGATAAGCCTCACGCACCTGCCCCACAAAAGCCCCTGCTGGCGCAGTCACCAGATGGGCAGTATAGACCTCCTCCATCTCACAATCCCAGACATAGGACGACAGCTGACCAGCCTCATCAACCTCTACCACCGCCTCAAACTGCCCCTCCATGAAGACCTCACGGTAGATGTAACGATTGTCGGTAAAGATGAAACCGAAAGGGATGAGGGAGGGGAGGTGGGGTTGGTAAGAATTGGTTTGAATCATATATTCCTTTCAACAATAACTTTAATCCCACTTACCCGATAGAACTTCTTTCAAGAATTTTTTAGGAATCCAAAATGAGTGCTTTGTAATCCTTCTACCGTCGGGTAAGCAATCCGTATCTGATAACTTACCTTTCCCTACGAATTCATTTGGTCGGATTTCGTAGTAGGTATTTTGAGCATGAATTTTTGTAAATAAAATTGTATTTACTTTACTTTGAGGAAAGTTTGTCGAGACTTTATTACCATTTAGCTTCAGTTCAACTCCATCTCGAATAATGTTTCGTGTTTCATTCCAAACTCGTTGAATCTCAGGAATTAGCCTATCCGGAAATCCCCAAAACTTTATACCATCTAACACAAATAACTTATCTGATACTTCTCTAAAGATAACAAATAGAAATCGTTTATTGCAAATCTCCAAATATGGATGTGATTCCTCCCAAACATCATTATTAGCCAATTCTTCAAATTGATAAGTTTTAAACGGAGAATCCTCTTTTGGTAGCCCATTTTTATCTACACGAATAACTCGTAGATTCATGTTGGCTTTTTGAAATTCTTGTGTCTTATCAAGGTCACCAGTTAATCCCAAAATATTTTTAACTAAGGTACTATTTTTTCCTTTTGCTTTCGGATTCACTTCAAATCGACTATATAATTCTTCCTCAGAAAATCCTTTATAGACTAATATTTTATCAGCAATAACCTGTGTAAAAGATTTTTTCTCTCCTCTGGCAGTTGCGAGAATACTTTCTTGATCTACTTGATTAAAAATCTTATGATTGATCAAATATGTCATGTAACTTGACTTTAATTCCCAAGCCCGTTGTTTTGCTAGAGTGTCACTAAACGGCTGAATACGAAAATCTTTTCCTTTCCCTGCACCTTTTGTACAGGTAGATAAATAGTTCCCATCTGATTCGGAAAGTTCATGGGCTTTCCCTTGCTTAATCTTCTCTACAATGCGATTATAATCCTCAAGAATGACCTCCATATCCTCCTCAAACCATTCATACAAGAAGACTTTTTCAATAATATAATCTGACATGGTCTGACCTTGAATGAGGCCATTGTAGAACAGCAGGAGTATTTTAGAGCATTTTTGCCATAGATGAGTGGAGTAAAAGTCATCTAGATTTTCCTCCATATAGTTTAATATTGTTAAAACTAACCGTTCTTTTGCACTAATTGTTCCATTCTTGTTTACTTTAAAAGGTGTTACTTTTAATTCTACTCCAACCTTATCAAAGTCAGCGGCAGAATCACTATTGGGCTGATATCCATAGAAATACTTTTCTATGTAATTGCCATATTGCCCCTTAGATTTCATGCTGATTTCTTTATCAACAATTTCTGAGATTGTCCCATCTTGAAAATCTCGATAAGTTTTAAATGGCGAAACCTGGTATTCCGCAATAATTTCACCAAGTGACCTATCTAATAAATGTTGAGAATAATCAAGAATACTTTGAATGTCTGTTTCATCATAATTGAATAAGTGTTTTTCCATATTAAATTTCCTACTAAATTCCTATAGCTCTATTATATCAAATAAAAATCCTTGATCGAAATTGTTTTTTACGTTATAATAGATAGTATTAAATGAACTTGAGGAGAAAAAATGAATATTCTCGAACTCTTTGCCGGTGTAGGCGGTTTTCGCATCGGTCTTGAAAATGCTGACAAAGATTACTTCCAAACTAAATGGGCAAATCAATGGGAGCCTTCTCGAAAATCACAGGATGCTTTTGAAGTTTACGATTTGCATTTTCCAGATAGTGAAAACATAAATATTAGTATCTCGGAAATTTCTGACGAAAAGTTTGCTGAGATGAATCCAGACATGATTGTTGGTGGTTTTCCATGCCAAGACTATTCTGTTGCACGAAGCAAGAAGAACGAACAGGGAATTGAAGGAAAAAAAGGAGTTCTTTTTTGGGAAATTATCCGTGCCACTCGAATCACCAAACCCAAGTATCTTATTTTGGAAAATGTTGACCGTCTATTAAAAGCACCTTCTAAACAAAGAGGACGTGACTTTGCAATCATGTTGACAGCATTTAACAATCTTGGTTACTCGGTTGAATGGCGGGTTATCAATGCTGCTGAATACGGACGTAGTCAACGTCGCCGTCGTGTCTTCTTCTTTGTTTATCGAAATGATACCACTTTTGCAAAAAGACTTGACGAACAATTTGAAAACACTGAAACTGTGTTTAACGAAAATCGCTACAATGAGTATCTTTTCCATTCAGGTTTGTTTGCTACTCAGTTCCCAATTAAATCAACACCAATAAAAAATCGCCAAGTCTACTACGAATTGGCGAATGATATTGTCGAAGTATCAGACAATTTCACAGGTACAGTTTGGAATACAGGTGTCATGAGACACGGCAAATACTATTCCGTCGATACTCAGTGTGCCTATGAAGGTCAACCAATCACTCTTGGAGAAATCTTACAAGATGAAAAAGATGTACCTGAGAAATACTTTTTGACAGACCCTGCTAAACTAGAAAAATTCCAATATCTCCGAGGTCCTAAAAAAATTGAAAGAACTTCGGCAGACGGTCATACCTATACTTATTCGGAAGGCGGAATGTCACCAACTGATGACCTAAATCTACCTGGACGAACTATGTTGACTTCCGAAGGTACTGTCAATCGCTCCACTCACTTTATCAATGTGAACAATCGCTATCGTTTGATAACTCCAGTAGAAGCGGAACGATTGCAAGATTTCCCAGATGATTGGACTAAGCAGAAAAAATTAGCAGATGGCTCCATTGTAGAGGTTTCTGATAAAATGCGTATGTTCTTTATGGGAAATGCCCTCGTAACAGAAATCGTACGAAAAATTGGGGAATATATAAAAACACTCGACTAAACGGATTCTAATAAAATATATTTAATACATTTAAACACACCGGTTTCTAAAAATTTCCTATCAACCGGTGTGTTTTTTATTGACTAGTGTATAAAAGTTCTGTACAAACCAATAGTATATTAATCACTTGAGAACCATGATGTTTTCCATATTGAGTAAATTCTTTTTCACAATTTCTTTAATTTCCGCTCTGGTTAAGAAATCTAACACTACTACCCCTCCAATAAGATTTAATATTTTATTGGCATTTGTATAAGAATATCTATTTTCCTTCATCAATCCCTCGTCTACCAACTCGTAAATCGCCTGTAAGGTACCTAAAACAATATTCTTATTAGATACCAAATTACTTGAAAAATACGCTACCGCATTTCCCCTATAAGAACCTGATAAAAATCTCTCCGAGTAATAATACGGATTAGTCAAGCTGTCATCATATGTATAGAAAGCAATCCACCAAAGTGAAGCAATACTATTTATCATTAACGACCTTTTTTTCCCTTGACTAAAAATTGTTCTCGATTTAATACTCTGTTCTCTTTTAGCACCTTTTAATAGCTCTAATTGATCCAAATGATAATTCAAATAATAGGTATTTTCTAGGGCAACCCAAATTTTCTCACTTTCTGCTTCTGCCACACTTAAATTTTTCAGTGATTCCCATATAATTTTCAGATTTTCAATCTGTGCCCCCGGAACTTCCGATTCTAAAATTAATTCACGATAACAAAATTCAGTATCAGAATCAATGACATTTTCAGAATATGTAAATAAATCATTTATACTTTGAATATCATTGTTCACATATAACGGTAAATACTTTTGTTCAAAATTTGTTTTAAATTCATCCAAGAATTTATCAGAAAGATATTTGATATTGTTCATAAATTCTCTTCCTCACTGTAATAACTATACAACGCATCATCTAAAGGAAAATCCAATAATTGTTGTGCAACTATCATCGAATCGATATCTTCCGTAAGAATCTTATCTAAACTCAATCCAATTTTTTCAAGCAATCTACATAATGACTCGTACCATCTTGTTTCGTCATCAACACGACCATGCTTAATATTTTCCACTATCATGGTAAGTGCTGGCAAAATTATTGTTGATAATAATAATTTTTGTTTAGAAATGCTTGAGCTTGACAATTGTGTATAGGCAATAAACGATTTTTCAGGCAAATTTACGATTATTACATCTCCATCAAAATCAACATTCATGAAATTCTGCTTTTTAGAAGCTACCCTAATCATTGATTTTAGAGTTGGCTTTTCTAAGTTTGAAAAATTAACTTCTAACTCTGCCATTGTATCATAAGCAAGAATACTACCTTTATCTATTTCCTCAATTATTAACTGCCTTCCATAATACTCCTCATTAAATCCAGAATTTCTATAGTTAGAAATTGTATTATTAGCAATTATCATTGTATTTATAAAGATTTTGGAGGGAACATTATCAGAACTCAATTCTATCTTCTTACTCCATTCTCCTTTATTCAAAATATATAGCTTTCTAAAAGATGAGGCCAACCCTTCTATGTGTATCGCAAAGACCGCATCACCATCTTCTATCAATTTATTTAACTCAAAATTTTCTAACACAAAGTCAATTAATAATTCTATCTTTGTAAAACTAATAACTTTTTGGGAAATTCTTGATTCAAATTTCCCATTAGAAAAATCATCTAATTCACTACTTAAAACAGGATATGGAAAAATTTCAGACTTTAACTTCATAAATAACTCCGGACATTTTTACTAATAGTTTAGTTTCAATTTTTACTTCAATAGAGGCAATTGTATCCTTTTTCATTTTTGATACTCTAATATTTGAATGATGTAATTTTACTTTATTAGTTCCAGATTGAGCCTCTAGGATAACAGCCTTCGTCGCCCCTCCATCTTCACCAATATATTTTAAATCCAACTCAATATTTTTCATGTCTTTTTGGGGCTTTATTAATAATAAATACTTTCCTTGACTTGTATCTTTCGCAACTATTTTCAATGAAAATAAATTTGTCGAATCAACTAGTTTTTCTTTTCTGATTGAATTAAATAGATTAAGTTTATCTTTGAAACTCCGTCTTTTTTTCTTCTTATCTACGCCAAATTCATTCTCACCTTCATTAAATTCAAAACCAGCTTCTGTCAGTAGTTTTTCTAATTCACTATCTTGATCATCAGAGTCCCTAGTTAATTGTATTTTATTGTTATTTCTTTTTAATTCCACAGATTCAACACTTCTCTTTGTTCCTGAATCAATTACTTTTTCCTCGCCTTGACTCCCTGATAATAGCGGTAAAAAATCTCTTAATCCAAATGCATCTACAATATCTTCAGGTGCAACTTCATATGAGTTCTTTACACTTTCTTTATACCAGTCAAACAAATCCTTCAGCAGCTGTTTAGCAACTTTTCGATCCTTTTCTCGGGCTTGGTCTACACTCCAATCAGTATGATTCGTATTCTCTAATTGCCTTAAGAATTCATCAAATTCAAAACCAGTGGCACGAAAAACTCCAGTAAAATTAATATTCCCACTGATGCTTCGTCTATCATAAATTTTCATTCCAGAAAGTCTAGTTTGTAAAATAGCTCTATTTGCAGACTCTCTTTTTAACAAAAATAATTTTCCATCTTCCATTGATTTTATGAATTTATATTTCTCAAATCGATTATCAAGCGAAAATTCTTTCCTATCAATGTGTGTAAGTGCATCCAAGTAATTCTTTGTATTTTCAAAAATTCTTTTTTCAGCTAGCCCCATTGGGAAGCCATCTAACAATTCAATTATATCTACTAAGCTATCTTTATCTAATGTTTTTTCATTGACTCTAACAACTAGTTTATTCTCCAAAATAGATACTAAAAAGTTATTTACAGATGACAATAGTATCCTCATTTCCCAATCATCATCAATTTCACGTAAACCAATAATATATAAATCAGTTCCAAATTCAGTTGATTCTCGTTCAGGAAAACCAAAACTAATTTGATTCGGAATATAATTTAGTTCAGAATCTCGATAAGTTGCACGCTCTTGAGTAATATCAGATGCATTTTCTAAGTTTAAATTAAATGAAACAAAATTTAAAACTCCTACATGCTTGATAGAATCTGTTTTGGGTACTGTGTTATAAAAAACTAATCGCAAATCTGAAATCGCAAATGGTGCAGCTTTCCCAATCCCTTTGCTACCAGCAGCATTTTGATTCGGTTTCTCCGTATACCCATTCCCAATAACTAAAGCATCATAGCTTTTTGCATCCAAACCTATAGTATTATAATCGCTTATTTTTAATATATTTAACGATTCTTTGTCTAAAGTTTTTTTAAATAATTCTAAATACTCAATAGTTCCACTGTTTCCCTTTTTTCTCCAGAAATCAAGAGAATTTGGGATTGCTACACTTTTTATAGTATTTACTCCCGGAATATCAATTGGCTTAATAGAACCAAAATCAAAAGTTACAATTACAGGGTTCTTAGAATCTCCATCTTTAGCATCTAAAGAATTTTGAATCACTTCTCTTGTCAATGAATCAATTACATTATCCAAAAAAGAATTAATTGCCGGATCATTAACTCCTCTCGGCGTCAAATTTTCCCCGTGTGGAAATACCCAATTATTCATCCTTACTCTCCTTTAAATTTTGAAAAACTGAAGTGAGAACTTTCTTTAGATAACTCTATCTCAAATAATTTTTTCGTTCGCAATAACTCACGTTCAATTGCTTTAAAAATCTCATCAACTTCTTGTTTATCATATGAGTAGTTTCTAGTATTAGCTAGATTTCCAATCAACTGTATTTTTTGTATTGCAGAATTCGTTCTAGCTTCAGCTAGCCGCATAAATTTTTCGTTTTTTGACTCCATAGTTTCTCCATATATTACTTTTTTTATTATTTTACTACATTTTAAAAATATAGTCAATAAAATCGAAAAAATCTTATCTAATATGCAAGAAATACAATTATATATACATTTAGCATAGTTTTTTACAGTATAAAAACACACATATCCAAAATGTTTTATATTTTAGTCATGTGTGTTTAAAAATATAGATAATTAATATCAAAAAAACAATAAAGCTTCTATTTCTTAAATAAAATCAAATGAATAACAGAGCAATTGTTGTTTATACATATTCAAAATGTATTATTTTCTAAAAATTTCTTTTTTTCTAATAATACTTTGGAGTCTACTTTATTATTCATCCCCAACTCCTCGTACATCCTCTCACTTGACAAATCATTCTGACCGTTCAAGAGTAGATTTTCAAAAAAGGCAGTTAAAAAATCTGAGCGTTTATTGACTAACTTAGCATTGTCAAGCACAAGGGCATCTCGAAAGTATTTGGCATGTTTTTGAAAAGGATCATTATCAATCTCAAAACCAAGTGAGCGAAGGTATTTGATGAGAAATACTGTGATTGTTCGAGTGTTCCCTTCACGGAATGGGTGGATCTGCCAGATGCCTGAGATAAAGGATTGGATATGGGCAACAATGGCTTTTTTATCTAAGTCAGCATAAGAAAAATCCCTTTCGTGCTGGAAATCATAGTCTAAAGTGGCGACAATCAAGGGAAAATCTGAATAAATCACAGTATCCCCCTTTAAAACTGGTTCATTTTTTGTAATGTTAACCGTTCGATACTCACCCACTGGAATATTGCTGTCAAAAACACCTTGAAAAAGCTCTTTGTGGATATGTAAGAGAGTGGTTGGTCGGAAGCTAAAACCGTTTTGAGAAAGCATTTCAACAATTCGGAGAGATACGATATCCGCCTCTTGCGAACTAGCATCAATTGTCTGGTGGTATTTAGTAATCTCCTCGTACACCTGCTCATAGGTGTACTCTCCACGAGCTTGCCTATCCGCCAACTCTTCCATGTAAACAGACGGAGTCAACCCATCTACTTTTTGAAGTCCAAAACTAGTTTCCCAGAGGTCCTGCTTGGCTTCATAGGAAAGATTGGGATTATCAATATTGTAGGTTGGTTGCATAGACTCCTCCTGTTTGAATTTCTAACCTTATTATACCACAAAACCCAGCCTTTTTAGGCTGGGCATTTGTTTAATCTAGTGTGGCTAAAATCAGCTTGAGACTAGGAAACGACACCGCAGACAGTACTTGAGTACGGCAAGGTGAGTTGACGAAGTATCAAGTGGTTTTAGACCACTAGACCAGTTTTTTCATTTCTGCGATACGTCCCTGTGTCGCATCCTATTTTGCTTGTTAGTCGGCTTGTTTTTGTTTTTCTTTTTCAACGACTTCTGGTTTGGCGTTATTAAAGTATCATATTGTAAATGAAAATGTAAAATTAAAATAACAATAATTAAAATTCAGCTTCTTGAACGACTTTCATAAAATACTCCAGACATAGATACGTTTCAGTTTTATATTGAGATATATCATCAACAGCAAGCTTTTTCCCATTTTCTTCAAACGAGATATTACCGTGTGCCAGACTATTTCTCATATCCTTGATGGATTTTAAGGCTCCGCCATAACTCTTGAATTTCTCAGAATCATAACCTATACCATGATTTTCTAAAATAGATTTTATCTCCCGTAAATCCGCATTTCCTGATAGAGTAAAATTCTCAAAGTCTAACGATACCTTATGTTCATCATCTATAACACTTTCTATCATATCAAATATACTTTTAGAGATATTACTCTCATGAAATGTTTTGGTATTATGCTTAACCCAAAGCTTTTTTAATTCCTCAATCGTTTGTGGGTAGGAATAACTAGAATTATTAAATTTTTCGTAATAGCTACTCATTGTTATACGAACACACGCTTCAACCAAATTGTAAAGCATAATCATAGCATTTGATTTCATTGACTTAAAAACAGATTCTGCTTCATCTCTATCTAAAACATCAACTTTAAAGCTTTGACAATCATTACTATCAATACCAATTATGGAATGTTCTAAGTGTATGAGAAAATCAATAAAACGATCAATCTCTTGTTTTAATTTTTCATATTCAATTCTATTCATTACTAACTCAAGTTACCAGTCAAAAAATAGTCTTTAACGCCATTTATTCTGCTAAAAACCTTACTCCTATTGTTGGCTGCATCTGATGTAGTCCACTCCTCGAACTCTACACTCTGCAACAGTTTATCTACTTGTTGTTCAGTAGTCTCTAATTCAGGATTTTCACGTAGTGCAAGATTTATTCCAACGGCCAAAGCTTCAAACCTGACACGAGGCGTTTGATTTCTGTCCTCCTTCTGAAAGCCTCTTTTGAAATTTTTATAAACAAAATTCATTGTATTATGAAATTCTTGTTTATAAATTTCTTTTTTATCATCAGACCATTCCTGTCCCGATGAGGTTACAAAGTCATCTACAAAATTTTGGACATGACCACTGTAGTAGTTTAAAGCGTTACTATATGCAAAGAAACGCGATACTAATTCAATGTCCTCTTTTCTATTAATACGATTTTCTGAAAGATTAGTAACCTTACGGAATAGTTCATCTTCAGCCAATTCCTTTATTAATTTCATTAATTCATTATCTAGCTCCCTACCTGACCTAACCTCACTTGAATTAGCACTAAGAGAGCTTGTGTTTAATCTATCAAATAATTCTTTTCGGACTTCTGATGGAGTATTGTGTTTCAAAACGATGACACGGAGAGATCTAGCTCTCAGCCTTCGAATTTCCCCCTCTGGTAAATCGCTTCTAGTACAACCATTCAATTTATCAAGTTTTTTCAAGCCATCAAGCTTTAAATTCTCATCCTTGCTAAAAAATTCAGATAGGGTTGAAATCCTTTGTAAACCATCAACTATTTCCATAGTTCCGTCATCGGTATCTGCTAAAAACATCAAAGGAATTGGATAATCTAGCAATAATGATTCAATAAATCGAGACTTTCTCTTCACTCCCCAAAGTAATTCTCTTCTTTGATATTCCGGTGCAAAAATTTCATTATTATTACCATCGTATAAATCAACTATATAACCTATAGGATAATCTCGTGTATCATAATTGAGTTCGTATTGTAATTCGTTTATTTGATTTTGAATTTCTAACTTCTTCTCATCATCGAATAATCCTAATTGTTTAGCCATAATACTCCTCCAAATGTTTTAATATACTGTTTCCTATCACTTCTCCTAGTTTCGGAGGTACTGCATTACCAATTTGCATTGCAATTTTCTGACTTGAAAAACTTCCAACATTTTCAACAAATTGGTATTCCATAGGAAAACTTTGAAGAATTGCTCCCTCTCTCAAGCTCAAAGCTCTATCTTGTTCGGGGTGTCCAAATCGACCATTACCATATCCTGGAAACTGAGTTGTAATTGTAGATGAAGGTTTATCCCACTCCAATCTACCATAGACGGAACCAAAACTCTTTCCACTCTTTTTTTTATAACAGTCAGGTAAAAGGGATTCATCCCAATCTTTCCATGTTCCTCCAGGCTTTGAACTTTTGATTCTCTTTAAATTTATAGCATTTAAGTTTCTAGCACGATGTAATGGATCTTTATCGTCAATTTGTCCTGCCTGCAGTTTTGGTAAATGATAAATTGCATCCCTAACTGTTGGATAATCATTTTCTGATAACTCATCATCAAAATTGATTTCTCCAAATTTTGAAGCTAGTAGTAATAACCTCTTTCTATTTTGGGGAATTCCGTAAGCTGGTGCATAAGCGATTTTCCATGTTACTTTATAACCCTCGTCTTCCAACAAAGTTACAAACCTATCAAAAATATCTTCTTTTGCTAACTGAGGAACGTTTTCCATTGAGACTATCTCAGGCTTTACTTGACGAATTTGTTTTCCAAAGTAATCTAATAAGTCTAACTTTCCTTCACTAGCAGAGCTACCTTTATATCGGTGAGAATACGCAGAAAAAGGCTGACATGGAGCACAACCTATCAAAACCTTTACATCTGTCTCTTCAGGATAATATCCCAATAACTCTCCATCCTGTAATTCCTTAATATCTTTATGAATGAATTTAGAATTATTATTTTTTTCATAAGCGAATTGACAAGATTTTTCAAAATCAAATCCAGCAACAACATTGATGCCAGCATTTTGAACACCGTAAGTCAACCCTCCTACTCCACAGAACAAATCTAATGCATTTATTATCATGATACAATACCTCATAGTAATTATATCAAAAAACTCAGAAAATATCCGTGTTTTAATCAAATTATCACGCCGTACGCATGAAGAAAATGCATGTAACTATTTTCTAGCTACATGCATTTTTCAAAAATATTTTCATGATATTTTCATAATCGCTGTGATTTATCCTCGTTTTCACCTACATTATAACAAAATTTCATGATGAAAATATAACTTTTTATGAAAAATCGTCATCTGAAAACGAAATTTTCTTCATATGTTTATCGTGCCAAATTATCCTGCAATTCTCTAGCTAACAAAAATTCAAATGTCATCGTACTTTATTGGTTACCCCACCAACTTCTTCATTTCTTCAATCCGCGCTACTGTCGCATCATATTTTGCTTGGTAGTCGGCTTGTTTTTCTTTTTCTTTTTCAACGACTTCTGGTTTGGCGTTGGCGATAAAGCGTTCGTTGCTGAGTTTTTTGCCGACCATGTCTAGTTCTTTTTGCCATTTGGCCAATTCTTTGTCTAGTCGAGCCAACTCTTCTTCTACGTTGAGGAGGTCAGCTAGCGGCAAGAAGATTTCAGCACCGGTGATAACGGCTGACATAGCTAGTTCTGGTGCAGCAATGCTTGAGCTGATTTCCAACTGTTCTGGGTTGGTAAAGCGGCGGATGTAGTTTTCATTTGCCTTGAAGAAGGTTTCAAGCTCGCTATCAGCCGTCTTAATCAAAATGGTAATCGGCTTAGAAGGGGCAACATTCACCTCTGCTCTGCTATTTCGCACCGAACGGATCAAGTCTTTAAGACTTTCCACTCCCTTGTGGGCTTCCGCATTTTCAAAGGCTGGGTTGACAACAGGGTAGGCCGCCACCACGATAGAGCCCTCTGCGTACTGGGCGAAGATTTCTTCCGTCACAAACGGCATGATTGGGTGGAGGAGGCGAAGGATTTGGTCCAGCGTGTAAAGAAGGACAGAGCGGGTCATAACTTTCTCAGCCTCGTTGTCGCTGTAAAGCACTTCCTTGGTTAGCTCGACATACCAGTTGGCGAACTCTTCCCAGATGAAATTGTAGAGGATGTGACCAGCCACACCAAACTCAAACTTGTCGAAGTTTTCAGTGACCTTGGCAATGGTTTCGTTGAGGTTGTGGAGAATCCAGCGGTCTGTCACGTTGCCAGCCTCACCAGCTGCGACTTTCGCGACATTCTCACGCGCCGCATCCAAGGTCAAGCCTTCATTGTTCATGAGGATATAGCGGGAAATGTTCCAAATCTTGTTGATGAAGTTCCAAGAAGCGTCCATTTTCTCATAAGAGAAGCGGACATCTTGACCAGGCGCAGAGCCGTTTGACAAGAACCAACGCAAAGCGTCCGCACCGTATTTCTCGATGACATCCATTGGGTCAATCCCGTTTCCAAGCGACTTGGACATCTTGCGGCCTTCTTCGTCACGGATCAAACCGTGGATCAGCACATTCTTGAATGGCTGACGGCCGGTGAACTCAAGCGATTGGAAAATCATGCGTGACACCCAGAAGAAGATGATGTCGTAGCCTGTTACCAAGGTTGAAGTTGGGAAGTAACGCTGGAAGTCCGCCGCATTTTCGTCAGGCCAGCCCATGGTTGAGAATGGCCAAAGGGCAGAGCTGAACCAGGTATCTAGGACATCCTCATCCTGTACCCAACCGTCACCTGCTGGAGCCTCTTCTCCGACGTACATTTCGCCAGATTCGTTATACCATGCTGGAATCTGATGCCCCCACCAAAGCTGACGCGAGATAACCCAGTCGTGTACATTTTCCATCCATTGTAGGAAGGTATCGTTGAAACGTGGTGGGTAAAATTCTACCTTATCAGCTGTGTCTTGGTTGGCAATGGCATTCTTAGCCAATTGGTCCATTTTGACAAACCATTGAGTTGACAAGCGTGGCTCGACTACCACACCTGTACGCTCAGAGTGTCCAACGGAATGCACACGGTTTTCGATTTCCACAAGGGCGCCCAGTTCTTGCAACTTAGCAACCGTTGCCTTACGAGCTTCAAAGCGGTCCATACCTGCAAATTCACCCGCCAACTCGTTCATGGTACCGTCATCGTTCATAACGTTGACTTGTGGCAGATTGTGGCGCTGACCGACAAGGAAGTCATTTGGATCGTGGGCAGGTGTGATTTTCACAACCCCTGTACCAAATTCAGGATCTGCGTGCTCATCCGCAACGATTGGGATTGGCTTGTTGACGATTGGCAGGATAACGTTTTTGCCGATCAAGTCCTTGTAACGTGGGTCTTCTGGGTTAACTGCAACCGCAACGTCACCGAACATGGTTTCAGGTCGAGTTGTCGCAACTTGAAGAGCACGAGAACCATCTTCCAACATATAATTCATGTGGTAGAAGGCACCTTCAACATCCTTGTGAATAACTTCAATATCTGAAAGAGCTGTGCGAGCTGCAGGGTCCCAGTTGATGATAAATTCGCCACGGTAGATCCAGCCTTTTTTGTAGAGTTCAACAAAGACCTTGCGAACGGCTTTTGACAAGCCTTCGTCCAGCGTGAAGCGGTCGCGTTGGTAGTCCAAAGACAGACCCAACTTACCCCATTGCTCACGAATGGTCGCTGCGTACTCATCCTTCCATTCCCAGACTTTGTCGAGGAACTTTTCACGACCCAAGTCATAACGGGTCACGCCTTGCTCACGCAAGCGTTCCTCAACCTTAGCCTGAGTAGCAATCCCCGCGTGGTCCATACCTGGAAGCCAGAGGGTGTCAAAGCCCTGCATGCGCTTTTGGCGGATAATAATATCTTGAAGGGTGGTATCCCAAGCGTGCCCCAGGTGCAACTTACCTGTTACGTTTGGTGGCGGAATGACGATTGAATAGGGCTTAGCCTCCGCATCGCCTGACGGCTTAAAGACATCTTGGTCCAACCAAGTTTGGTAACGACCAGCCTCAACCTCGGCTGGATTATATTTTGGTGATAATTCTTTTGACATTATTTTTTCTCCTTTAGTATTCTTTAAGAAAATTGGCATATACTATCCTCAAGCTAGAAATAGCCCAATTCTTTTTCATATAATCTCCTAGAAATAGTCAGTCCCTTGGGCTGGCTATTTCGTTTGTTCTTGCTCAAGTTCTTCCATTTTTTGGATAATCAGTTGAGCAACTTCATTAGCAGTAAGGTGGGTATTATTAATTTTGAGATAATGCTGAATGCCCTCTGGAATGCCTAATGAAGTATATTGACATGTATCAGCTGTAGAAAGAATCTCAGCCTCTGAAACTTCAATGTTTCGTTTCAAAGGTTTATGGGTCAGTCGATTTTCTGTCCGATTACGCCGCAGACGTTCTTCTAAAGCAGTTTCCAATTCAACAAATAAAATTTCCTGACCATGATGATGAAAAATCGTCTGAACTGTTGTAAGGAATTGAACATCTATGAGATTTTTAAAATTAATCAAGGCAGTTCCAATCAGTGGGCGACCTGAACTAGCAAACACATCATAAACAGCAAATGTAATACGTGTATTGAGGTCAAACATATCCTCAGAAAATTCAGGGATAAATCGTAGGCTAAAATCAATCGAATCGTGATTATGAAAGAGGGTCATCCCTGTCAATTTCGCAACTTCCTGCCCAACGGTCATCTTGCCAGAAGCTTGTGCTCCAATAATAATTAGATTCATCTTACCTCCCCCACCAACTCTATCTTTATCCCATCTGGATCCTCTAGATAGAGGGCATAGTGGTCTGGTCCTCCTGCGTGGGGATAGCGGTCGTCGTAGAGCAGTTTGACTCGTCTGGTCAAAAATTCCTTCCGCCATTGGTCAATCTCATCAGGTGTACCCGCATGAAAGGCTAAATGATTGAGACCTGTTCGGCACCGGTGATAACCTGCCTCTAGGAAGTCCTTTGGCGTTTGGACAAAGACCAGGTACTGCTCTGCTTTTTTATAAGACAGCCCGTCCTCCCACTCCTGATAGAGCGTGTAGCCCAGCTTGGTCAGAAGAAAATCGTAAAATGCACGTGAGGTTTCCAAGTCTGAAACATATATTTCAACATGATGTAACATATCTTCTCCTTTCCAAATGAAAATCCCTGTCTAGACTTGCTAGACAGGGACGAAGTTATTCCGCGGTACCACCCTTGTTCAGATAAACTATCTGCACTTTGCTTATTCGATTCATAGCATCAGCAACCAGTTTTGACATTTGTGCGGATTTCTCAGTACCACCGCTTCCTGTGACAAATGGGGCTCAAAACACCTCTGAATGGTTTTATTGTAACAGAATTATGCATTGTAAGCAAGAAAAATAAGTCTAAGATTTGAATTGAATACCTTGATCTTTTAAGTGTTCAATACTAGTTTTTCCAATGCCATCTAATGCTAGTAATTCTTTTTCAGTCCATTTTTTAAAATCTTCTAACTTATGAATACCATTTTCGTAAAAAATTCGAACTCGTTTTTCCTGCAGATTCAAAAGCTCCGGCAGTTGGTAGAACTTATAGAAATGTTGAATCGTTCCCTCACGATTTTCCTCAATTTCCCTGGTCATTTGACTAACTTTTCTAACCAAATCCCGTCTACGTTCCAGGAAATCTTGCATAAATACCAGCGAGTTAAACATGGTATCTGATTCACTAATAACAAATAGACCATTTTCTTCGAAAGCCACCATCGGCCAATGACCAGTTTGAAAGATCCATGAATATTCAGGATAGCGTTCAAGAATTAGTCGCAAGACTGACTTAGCCACAGCAAATTCACCCCTAACCATAGAAGCTATTAAAAAATGTATAGCGGTCGCATCTTGAACTGTTGCATTCTTTAATTCATTTTCAAACTGGTTCTGTAGATAGTCAAAGTCAAAAACCTGATTTTTAACGCTCAATAATATAAAAATAAAGTCGCGATGATAGGCTTCTTGGGGATGACTTATAATAATATCGCACAAAGCATTGGCTAATCCGTACAGACCTTTTTCACAATAAAAATATAAGATATTTAAAACGATTCCTAAACTGTAACTTGGTTCTTCCCTATTCCAGGCTGGGCAACCTTCCTCGAGCCACAATTCAATAGCCTCTGCCGCAAATAAATTGATATCTTCGAGATTTTCATATCCCCATTCAGGGTATTCAAACTTGTACAATTCAAATCGAGCACCTAGATGCTCTGGATCCACCTTCAAAATCTCTCTAAGTCCACTCTTGATTTCATATGGATACTTCCTGTAAACAACCTCCCAAAAGAGTTGATCTGTTGATAGACCATTCATTTCTTGTCCCGTAAGTTTTTTCTTCGAATGAATAGAAACAACTTTCTCCTGATTTTTCTTCTTTGCCAATAGATTTTCTCCTTGAATATTCTAATTCTATTATAGCAAGAGAACAAGAAAAAACCAACTCATTTCAGTTGGTTTCTGTTATATTAAGCTTTCAAGTCAATCCCTTTTTCTTTCAACTGTTTGATAGTTGCAGGACCGATGCCTTTAAGAGCCAAGAGCTCTTTTTCTGTATGGTTTGCAAAATCAGCCACAGATTGAATACCTGCTTGGTAGAAGGTTTCCAAACGTGCTGCCGCAATGCCTTCCAACTTAGGAAGTGCCAAAAAGTCTTCCAATGACGTCGCTGAAGAAGTCACCTCTGCTACAACTTCTTTCACTTGTTCCACAGCATGCTCTACTGCAACCTCAGCCTTATGAGCGACTGTTTCTACAACTTCTGTCGCTCTTTCAAGACCTACACGACCTGCACGTTTCAAGTCTGCTAATTGTTTTTTCAAAACTTTTTTACGATTGATTTTTTTCTTTGCCAAGATTCCTATCCTCCCTTTAATAATGTCTTTGGCCAAACAAGCCATCTGGTAAATCGTGGAAGTCCTTGCCAGCATGGTAGTTGGCAAATTTCCCTTGGATAAAGCGATAGGCATCTAGCTTACTTTCATAACGAATATAAGCATCCGCTGCACGCTCATCCTTGTCCTCTTCCAAGACACGACGGCTTTCTTCTACCGCCATCTCGTTTACCATGACTTGAGTATTGACCCAAGCTTCAAATTCCTTTAAAAATTCTTGTTCTTTTGTCATTATTTTCCTCTTTCGTCTGCTTCAATCGAAACACACCGGTTTATTATACCATATTTTCCAAAAAAGACAAGAAGCCCTATCTGTACAACAGTTAGAGCTTCTCATTCTTACCATGTAAATTGATAAACAGTCTGGGACAAGAATTCCTCATCTTTTTCCAGCAAAATGGAGCCAAAGCCATCTAGGTTACAAGCATTCGGCAAGGCCTGACATTCCAAACTAAAAACTCCATGATAGGCAGCCAAGGCTTCGACAGGAAAATTGTAGGTGTAGATAACCACTGATGGCTGATTGGTTCGCACGCGCAGACCAATTTTTCCATCTGGACTGACCACTTCAACTGGCTTATCCACATCCTCCAAGAGCCACGGATGGTCGTAGCCCTTCACCAACACATTTTGTGGGTGCTGGCTGTCAAACCCTTGCGCAAATGGGGCCAATTCTCTAAAGTCAAATGGTGTTCCTGTCACATCCTCTAAAACACCTGTCGGCAGATTGTCCTCACCAAGCGGAGCATAGCGATTGGCCGCAATCCGAATTTCATGGTCTGCTACTGACTGCTGAAAATCCCCCGTTAAGTTGAAATAGATGTGATTAGTCGGATTGAAAATCGTATCTTTGCTAGACACCGCCCGGTAATCTACCGTCAACTCATTCTGGTCTGTTAGACCATAAATAGCCTCAACCCTCACATCACCAGGAAAACCATTAAAACGATCTTGTAGGACCATACCAAAGGTCACTTGATTTCTCTCATGGTCTAGCTCAACATCCCAATACTGCTCATTTGCCGTGTCATCCCCACCATGCAAGGTCCGACCTGGTTCATTTTCTGTGAAACGGTAGCGTGTTCCCTTTATCTCAGCCTGGGCACCTGAAATCCGTCCAGCAACTGGAACAATAGTAGAACCAGGATACAAATCTGTCTTGCGGTAATCAACATCTGACCCTGCCGCCAAACTAATATTTCGTAAACCACCATTTTCTTCTACTGGCAGAAGCACTTCCACCACTCTGGCACCAAAATCTGTCAGAGTAACCTGCATACCATTTTTATTTTTCAAGCAATAGAGCTTCGCTTTTTCACCAAATGTTTTTACTTCAATCATTGCTTTTCCTCACGAAAACAAAGGAGGGGAGGCATTCAACGTGCTTCCCCTCAGGATACTTAAAGCCTTTCTAAATAGATGACTAACTTGTATATCTTATTTTAAGGTGACCAGTTGAAACAGTTCACTTGAACTTTCCACGCTCTCCTATTTCTAGGCTCGGGCTGAAAAACTCCACTGGAGTTTTTCACTCATCTTCATCACTTGTTAATAGGCTATTGACGTGGACAAGGTTGCTTGTACCAAATTCGACATAGTCTACGGCTTCGCCAAGCAAGACACCGTTCAAGAAACCAATGACCATTGGCATGTTCATTCCTGCATAGAGATCAAACTGCCCACCTTCAATCAATTTTCGTGATACGACATTGGCTGGTGTACCACCTAACAAATCTGCGAAGACAACGAAGTCATCTAGATTAGCAATTGTTTCTTCAAATTTTTTCTGGAAGTCTTCAGGACCTTCTTCTGGTAAAAGCGCTACTGTATGAATGTCCTCTTGAGGACCCATAATCATTTCCGTAGATTTTTTTAACTCTTCACAGAAGATGCCATGACTTACTAATACTAAACTTCTAACCATTATGCCATACCAAATGCAAAGTGACCAATGAATGACAAGCAAAGAGCAAGCGCAATGATAATCAAGATAGCCTTAGTAGAAGTCATACCCTTACGGCCAAGCAACCAGAATACAAAGCCTGTGAAGATTGCTGGAACCAAACGTGGGAAGATTGTGTTGAGCAAGTCTTGAACATCAATCACTTTTTCACCAACAGTTGGAGCCCAAGAAACTTCAAAGTTGATCATTGTTGCAATCAAAGCACCCAACATGAACACACCGAGTACAGAAGCCGCATCAACAAGAGCAGTCAAACGGTCGCGCATTGTTGTAATCAGTTTAGTACCTTCTTTGTAGGCAATTTCCAATTGTTTCCAACGGAAGATGTCATAAACAACTGCTACAGCCACCCAGAGGAAGATACCAACTGGTGAACCTTGGCTAGCCATTGTCGCTGCAACAGTACCCATGATTGCTGGAACCAATGAACCAAAGATTGAGTCACCGATTGGTGCAAATGGACCCATCAAACCAGTCTTGATACCATTTACCGCATCTTTAGAAGCTACGCCATCGCTTTCCTCAAGTGCCAAGTCAATACCTGTGATAATGGTATGGAAGAATGGTGAAGTATTGAAGAATTGAGTATGCAATTTCATCATTTCCTTCAACTCAGGAGTGCCATCTCCATACATTTTACGCAATTGAGGCAAGATCATGTAAAGGTAACCTGAACCTTGCATGCGCTCATAGTTCCAACCAAGTTGGTAAGTGAACAAGCTACGTTTGTTGATTTGATTAAAATCTTCTTTTGTTAATTTGTAATTAGATTTCGTCATCGTCAATTTCCCCACTTTCTGAATTTGATGGAGCAACTACTGCTACTTTTTGGCTGTTGATATAGTGTAAAACTGAAAGGAAGATACCAATAATTGCGATACCAATCATTGACAAACCTTTGAAGTTGTTTACAAATGCTACACCAGAATCTTCTGGAAGAGTACCAACGATGCCAGCAACAGCGCCACCCAATGCAGATACGTTACCGTAAAGAACTGTCAACATAGCTGTAAGGGCAAAACCAACTGCCAAGTAGTGAAGGTTGCGTTTAAGTGGAAGGTAGTGAAGAAGGATAGCGAAACCAAGACCTGGAAGCATACGAGCAGCCAATGTCAAACCGTTTGCAACCCATTGATATTGTTGGATAGCTTGTACCATTGCATCTACGAATTCACCACCGAATGCAAGAGCAAGGAATACAGGGAGTGCACGAGAGAGTGCCCATGGGATAGCACCGAGAAGGTAGTTACGTTCGATTGCTGCGTAGTCAAATTTTTCAACAGCTGCGTCCACTCGGTGTGCAAAGTAAGTAGTTGAGAAACGACCAGCGATATCTGTATATACAAGGAGTGCAGCTACTGGTACCGCGATTGTTGCTACTGCCAACTCTGGATCAATACCTTGTGATACTGAGAAGGCTGTTGCAAGAACTGCACCAGAAGTTGCGTCGATACGAGATGCACCACCGAAAGTACCCACACCGAGTACCATCAATTGAAGAGACGCTCCGATTGTCAAACCAGTTGCCAAATCTCCCATGATTAAACCAGAGATGAAACCTGCAAATACAGGTGAACCAGCTGACGATACAATTGTCAACTCATCACAGATCTGATAAGCAGAGTAGAGCGTTAGAAGTAATATTTGCCACCATTGCATAATAGTGATCCTCCTTTAAAATTTTTCAAAAATATCCGTAAATTATCTTACTTTATCCAACAATGGCATAAAGTCTTTTGGTGTGTCACCTGGCACCATTTGGGCAATCAATTTCACACCTTTTGCAACCAAGGCATCGAAATCAGCGATGTCTTTATCAACAACGTTGATAGAACGAGTAACAGAGCGAGTTTCTGGTGATTGAGACATATTTCCTACGTTCAATTCTGCCAATTCAACTCCATATTCAACCAAACGAAGGAAGTTTTCTGGGCGACGTGCAACAATCAAGAGACGTTGACTGTCATACTTACCTTCCTTAATATTATTAGCAGCCTTTTCAATTGGTAAAATAGATAATTTTACCCCTGGAGGACAGGCTAATTTTAGACCTTGTTTTTCAATATCGTTCTGAGCCACAGCATCATCGATAACCATGATACGACTAATATTTAATTTGGTAGTCCACAGGTTAGCAACTTGACCATGAATCAAACGACCATCAATACGTGTAGCAATAATTGCCATATTTTCTTCTCCTCTTCTTCATAAATCTTTTGAGTAGAAGTCTACTTTTAGACTCTACAATTCTTTTATTACTGGTTTTTGTGAAAAGCTAATCTTTTCTCTATATCTTCCTTCCGTCTCAAAGACGATAATTTCATTCTCTCCTTTCTTTAAGTATCCTTTTGGAATATAGAGATAGAGGATTGGTCCTTTTTCCCAAAAACGTCCAATATTTACATTGTTAACAAATACAACTCCCTTACCAAAACCAGTCATGTCTAAGTAAGTATCTGCCAATTCATCCAATTCAAACGGATAACGATAGAAGGCTGGTTGTCCCTCTTTCCACTCTTGCGTAAAATCAAGATAGGATACATCATCTAATGGCAATGGATAGGTTTCCCAATTACCGATAAAATGCAAGTCCGCCATAGCACCTCTACCAATCCCCTTGGATTGAGTTGGTGCCGTCAATTTATGACCATAGTTCACACGCCCCATGTTCTCAACCAGGATAGACACCTCTGTTTGTCTATTTTCGAGGTGTAAATCAATATCCTCACCTATCTCGGTTTGATATTGAGTCGTCACCAATTGACCATCAGCATATACTTGAATCCTATCGCGCGCATCCACAACTCTGAATCGTTCTGCGTCAATCTTATCCTTCTCAAGCTGTGTCCTATAGTAGATATAGCCCGTCGATTGACCGTGAGACTCCATATTCCGCGGATAAAACGATTTTTGGCAAACGCTTACATTGTCGAGTGTAGCAAATAAGCTAACTTTATCTTTCAGACTAACTGCCGGGAAGGCTCTTGCTTCCTTAATTAGTGGTTCTGAGTAATCCAGTTCAGGATATTTTTCCTTCATCAAGCCTTGCAAGGCATAGAATTTCTTAGTCGGATTACCTGCTTCATCAAGTATAGCGTCATAATCATAAGACGTTACCTGCGGTAAATCAATTTGCCCCCTTGCTGAACAACCATTCATGAAACCAAAGTTGGTTCCACCATGGAACATATAGAGGTTAATCGATCCCAATTCAATACAATCCATGACTGCTTGAGCTAATTCCTCTGGGTCGCGACGAATGACTTCATCACCCCAGCGGTTAAACCAACCATCCCAGAATTCCATACACATGAGTGGCCATTTCTTATCATACTCGTCAAAGAAATCCTGCATCATAGCGAAGTTTTCCTTGGCTTTCGATCCGAAATTCCCTGTCACCAAGACATCGTCTGCAATCATGCTACCTGCTCTCAGACAGGCTCTCCATGGTCCATCTGAGGTAAATAGAGGGGCTGTCAACCCATATTTACGCATCACTTCAGCCACTGCTCTTAAATACTCTTTTTCTTCACCATAGGAACCATACTCGTTTTCCACTTGGAACATTAGTATGTTTCCATTTTGCGAGAGTTGGAGCTTGGCTAATTTAGGAAGAAGAGAAGCGTAATATTCATCTAGGTGCTTCAAATATACTGGATCACTCGAGCGTACTTGAAGCTCCTCCGTCATCAGCCAAGCGGGTAAACCACCCCACTCCCACTCTGCACAAATATAGGGGGAAGGACGAACAATTGCATAAAGCCCTAGTTCCTGAGCAATTCCCAAGAATCGCTCTATATCTAGTATTCCTTCAAATGAGAACTCACCTTTCTTTGGTTCATGCAAGTTCCAAGGAACATAGGTTTCAACCGTATTAAAACCTAAAGCTTTTAAATTATACAAGGAATGGTACCAGTCATCCGGATGAACCCTAAAATAATGGATAGCACCAGATAAAATTTTAAACGGTTTTCCATTTATGTAGAATTGATTTTTAATTTTAAATTCTTTCATAGGTCTCCTCCGATGTTACCGCTTACCTTTCTGTTAATATAATAACATTTTGCCGTGGTTATGTCCAGTAGTTTTTTCATTTTTTTTACACTTCTTTGAATTTCATTACAAACTCATTTAAACAATTGAAATGTATAGGTTTTCTCTTCGATTTTTTTATAGAAATAGCTATATTTTTTGATTTTTTCTCAACCATTTAGTATAATAAATCATAGAAAGGAAGGAATATGTAATGAAAGTACCTAAGTACCAACTTATACAAAATGACTTACGTCAACAGATTATTTCTGGTAAATTTGAAAATGGCGATAAATTTTACACAGAATCTGAATTGACAAAGCTTTTTAATGTTAGCTCTATCACTGTTATTCGTGCAGTAAATGAACTTGTAAAAGACGGTTACCTCGTTCGACAACAAGGGAAAGGAACGTTTGTTTCACGCTCTCGCAAAGGGCGTCTAGTGGAATTTTCCGATATTGAAATTTTCCCGATGGACAAAGATAAGGTTGTCGTTCTTTCATGCGATAAGGGCAATGACCCAGCAATTCTTGAAAAATTGAATTTGGATAAAAATGATTTTTATTACAAAATTGTCAGAGTTCGCTCTGCAGAGGATACACCTTACATTTTCCACAATTCATATATCCCACAACGATTTATCCAGAATCCCGATGCTCCATTAGAGCACTATCAATCCATTTACCAACGCTTCAAATTGGATTACAACATCCACATGTCTGAGGAACCGTTTGTAGAAACAAACGAAATTGTCAGTCCATGTCCAAAGGAAGTCGCAAGTCATTTGAAATTAAAAGCAACCGAACCTGCTGTACTTCAAAACAAAACAACTACCAATAGCACTAGCGGAGAGATTCTAGAATACACTGAGACTTACAAGCATTGGAAGTATTACAAATTTGAAATTACAGCCAACCATCGTTAATTAACAACAAAAAAACGCAAATTACTGCGTTTTTTGGCTCTTTGTCAACTGTAGTGGGTAGATGAAAAGCTAACACCTAGAGAGGACGAAATTGGTTCTCTCTTTCTTTATGTTCAAGGCAATCAAAATCCGTTTTCTAAAGTTTTCAAAGTTCCTAAAACCAAAGGCATTTCTTTTAATGACTTTGATGAGATTATTGGTAGCTTCCAGTTTGGCGTTGGAATAAGGCAATTCCATAGCGTTTAAAACCTTGTCTTTATCCTTTAGAAA
>NZ_POPB01000062.1 GCF_002964045.1 Streptococcus suis
GAACTTTGGAAAGCATAATAAAAAGGCGATTTATTCGCCTTTTCTTTTAAATCTATGAAAAAAATATTTACAAAAACATCCATTTATTATCTCTTCTCTTTCCTTATTCCGCTGACTATTATTTCTATCGTCTTAGCATTTCAAGGAATCTGGTGGGGAAGTGATACAACAATATTGGCCAGTGATGGCTTCCACCAGTATGTTATTTTTAATCAAACATTACGAAATACTTTACACGGAGACGGCTCTTTATTTTACACATTTTCAAGTGGTT
>NZ_POPB01000620.1 GCF_002964045.1 Streptococcus suis
TATGTGACGTTGGATGTCGAGGAAAAAGGAGAACTTTTCAACGTGGTTGTTTCATTGATTCGAGCATATACACTTCAAAATATTTTTGATTTATATGACTTTATCGATGAGAACGGAGAGGCTTATGGATTGACAATCAATTTGGTCAATGAGGTTATCGCAGGAAAAACTGGATTCATGAAGTTGCTGTTTGATGGGGCTTATCAACGGAATAAGCAAGGGGTTAAAATGAATATCGAGGGGCAGAAAAATGACTGAGGAGCTTAGGAAATATAACGATAAAACTTTTCGTTTGTATCTTCAGGGAGATGAATTTTATTTAAC
>NZ_POPB01000621.1 GCF_002964045.1 Streptococcus suis
TCTGAGTCAGTATCCGAGTCAATTTCTGAATCAATCTCTGAGTCAGTATCCGAGTCAGTATCAGAATCAATCTCAGAATCAGTCTCAGAATCAATTTCTGAGTCAGTAAGCGAATCACTATCCGAGTCCATTTCAGAATCCGTCTCAGAATCTATCTCAGAGTCAGTTTCTGAGTCAGTATCAGAATCAATCTCTGAATCAGTAAGCGAATCCGTCTCCGAGTCCGTCTCAGAATCACTTTCTGAATCAGTTAGTGAGTCCATCTCAGAATCAGTCTCAGAATCCATCTCAGAATCAGTATCTGAGTCAGTCTCAGAGTCCGTC
>NZ_POPB01000622.1 GCF_002964045.1 Streptococcus suis
AGAAGGCCTTTTTATTTTGTCCAGATGAGGTGGTTTAAGCACCAAAACAGCTATTTTTCCCTAAAAACAGTAAAAAAGACAAACACCAAAACGATGTTTGTCTGCAATCTGAAACTAGCGATTGCTAGTTTTTCTTTTTATCTAATTTTTTACCAAGATCGATTAAGTATTGTTTCAAATCATCTTTTACTTGAGGGTGTTGGAGGGCGTAGTCGATAGAAGTTTTCATGAAACCGAACTTATCCCCAACATCGTAACGGTTGCCTTTGAATTCACGAGCGAAAACACGTTGCGTTTTATTCAGAGTATCAATGGCATCTGTCAATTGAATCTCGTTCCCGGCACCTGGTTTTTGGTTTTCTAAAATCTCAAAGATTTCAGGAGTGAGTAAGTAGCGTCCGATAATAGCAAGGTCAGAAGGAGCATCTTCTGGTTTTGGTTTTTCCACAAACGTATCCACACTGTAAAGACCGTTAATCCCTTCACCGTGAGGTGCGATGACACCATAAGCTGAAACTTCCTCATGAGGAACAGGCATAACGGCAATGGTTGAAGCATGAGTCTTATCGTAATCGTTCATGAGTTGTTTGGTCAATGGGACAGCTTTTGTATCTGTGATGTCCATCAAGTCATCGCCGAGCATAACAACAAATGGCTCATTTCCGACAAAGGCTTTTGCTTGAAGAACAGCATCACCAAGTCCGCGAGGGTGGCTTTGGCGAATGAAGTGTAGTCGAATACCAGTTGTCTCATCGACCAGTTTTAACAAGTCATTTTTACCTTTTTCTTTAAGGTTGTATTCCAATTCAAAGTTTGAATCAAAGTGATCTTCGATAGAACGTTTTGACTTACCAGTGACCACCAAAATATCTTCAATACCAGAGCGAAGAGCTTCTTCAACGATAAATTGGATGGTTGGCTTGTCAACGATTGGCAACATTTCTTTGGCAAGGGCTTTTGTTGCTGGGAGGAATCGCGTTCCCAAACCTGCTGCAGGAATCACGGCTTTTCTAACTTTTTGTGACATGATAAAATCTCCTTTACTTTATGACCATTCATTTTCGTGGCGGAATTCGCCAGACATAATTTCCTTAATCGCGTCTTGAATACTTGCACCTTGATAAATCACGCTATAGATGGCTTGAGTGATAGGCATATAGACATTCAATTCTTGTGCCAGTTCATAGGCCGCTTTGGTGGTAGAAATCCCCTCGATGACCATACCCATATTGGCTTCGATATCTTCGAGTTTCTCTCCTTTGCCAAGCAAATCGCCAGCTCGCCAGTTACGTGAGTGAACAGATGTACCGGTAACAATCAAGTCGCCGACGCCAGATAGCCCACTGTAGGTCAAGGGATTGGCACCCATTGCCACACCGAGTCGGGTGATTTCTGTCAATCCACGAGCAATGATAGCTGCCTTGGCATTATCGCCGTAACCGAGGCCGTGAAGGGCACCTGCACCAACTGCGATGATGTTTTTCAAAGCACCCGCTGTTTCCACACCGATGACATCATTGTTAGTGTAGAGACGGAAATAGTGGTTACTGAAAAGATTCTGTACGTAGCTAGCTGTTTCCAAGTCTTTCGATGCGGCAGAAATCAAGGTCAAATCGCGGACAATGGTTTCTTCTGCATGGCTTGGACCAGAAACTACAACAATTTCAGATCGTAGTTCAGCAGGAATTTCTTCCTCTAAAACCTCTGATAGGCGCTTGTGACTATCTGGCTCCAGACCTTTTGAGGCGTGCATAACAACCACCTTGTGCTTGAGAGCTTGGGCCACTTGCTTGGCAACTAGACGGGTCACCTTGGTCGGTACAACGAAAAGAACAGCGTCAACACCATCAAGTGTTTCTGTTAAATCCTTATAGCCCTTGATTTTTTCGTCTAGGATAACATTTTTGAAATAGCGTTTGTTAGTATGTTCTTCATTGATTTCATCAATTTGTTCAGGGATATTTCCCCAAATACGGACAGTATGACCGTTATCGTTGAGAACTTGAGCAAGGGCGGTTCCCCATGAGCCTGGTCCCAAGACAGCAATGGTTTGTTTGGTCATAGAAAATCCTTTCTAGTAGGTATAATTTTAATACATTATAACATAATCTATGTATAAAATCTTGCAATTCATGCCCAATATTGCTGTAAGGAAGAAAAATGTTAGTAGGAGGATGGTTTGAAAATACGTGTCGTTTTCAGAAAATAGGAGTTAAAATGATTGACAATAGTTGTCAAAAAATCTACAATAGTTCTCATGGTAATTATATAACGGAAAGGAGATATTTTGGGACATACTATTGCAGATTTTCGGAATCTATTAAATCAGATTGAACAAATCAGTGAAACCATTGCAAAGGAATACGATGTGGAGCACTTAGCCGGTCCACAGGGTTGGGCCTTACTCTTTATGTCGGAGCGGGTAGACGGTGAGACCTTTGTCAAAGACATCGAAGCAGAGCTTTGTATTTCCAAATCAGTAGCCAGTAACCTGGTCAAGCGAATGGAGAAAAACGGCTTTATCCAGGTCATATCTTCACAAGTTGACAAACGCTATAAGCAGTTGGTTTTGACAGAGAAGGGGCGGAGCAAGATTGAGCCATTAAAAGATTTCCATGAGGAGATGGATCGTTCTCTATTTTTAGGTATTCAAAAGGAAGAATTTGATTTGATCAAACAGGTGGCCAATCAATTAAAAGAAAATATTAGAAATTATAAGGAGAAAAAACATGTTTAAAGAAGCCATTTTACGTTATAAATGGTATGCCTTGGCATCAGTCTTGCTGACTTCTATTGTTGTAGCGACGACTTTGATGCAACCTAGTTATTTGCAGGATGTATTGACTGCTGTATTGGCTAATGATAAGGAAGAGATTGTCCGTGTCGGTAAGTTCCTCTTGCTGATTGCGGGAATCGGTCTCTTGGCTGGTCTGGCCAATACCATCATGGCGGCTAAGATTTCTCAGGGAGTATCTGCGGATATTCGTGAGAAGACCTTTCGGAAAATTCAGAGCTTTTCTTATGCCAATGTAGAGGAATTTAATGCAGGGAATTTGGTGGTTCGTATGACCAACGACGTCAATCAAATCCAAAATCTTGTTATGATGCTCTTTACGATCTTGATGCGGGTACCTCTGCTCTTTGTTGGTGCCTTTATCATGGCGGTGCGCACTTTGCCAGAACTTTGGTGGGTTATTGTGCTCATGGTCATTCTCATCATGGGAATCATGGCAGTTGTGATGGGCTTGATGGGGCCACGCTTTAGTAAATTCCAGTCCCTCATGGACAAGATGAACAGTATTGCCAAGGAAAATCTCCGTGGGATTCGTGTGGTTAAGTCCTTTGTACAGGAGAAAAATCAATACGCTAAATTTAAAGAAGTATCCAATGAGCTTTTGGACCTCAACCTCTTTATCGGTTATGGTTTTTCTATCTTGCAACCCTTAATGATGTTGATTGCTTACATGGCGATTTTTGTGTCGCTTTATCTTGTTTCAGGGATGTTAGACACTAATATCGAAGCAGTTGGGGGCTTTACTTCCTTTATGAGCTACCTCATGCAAATCATGTTTGCCATTATCATGGCTAGCTTTATGGGGATGCAGGCTTCACGTGCTGCTATTTCCATTAAACGTTTGAGTGAGGTTTTAGATACAGAGCCAGCGATGACCTTTAAAGAAGGTGCAAAAGAGGACTTGGATGGACGGATTGTCTTTGACAATGTCAGCTTCACCTATCCGCATGACACTGAGCCAACTTTGAAAAATATCTCCTTTGAGATTGAGTCTGGTCAGATGGTCGGTGTGGTCGGTGCGACGGGTGCGGGTAAATCAACACTGGCTCAGCTCATTCCGCGTTTGTTTGATCCACAGGAAGGGACTGTGTCAATTGGTGGACGTGATTTGAAAGACATCAGTCAGGAAACCTTGAGAGATACAGTGTCTATCGTTTTGCAAAAAGCTATTCTCTTCTCAGGGACCATTGCAGACAACCTGCGTCAAGGTGCACCTGGTGCAGATTTGGAACGTTTGGAGCGGGCCGCAGGTATTGCCCAAGCCAAAGAATTTATTGACCGCTTGGATGATACCTATGAGAGCCAAGTAGAAGAACGTGGAAATAACTTCTCTGGTGGTCAGAAGCAACGGATGTCCATTGCTCGTGGGGTGATCGGAGAGCCTAAGGTCTTGGTCTTGGATGACTCGACCTCAGCCCTGGATGCCAAATCGGAGAAGTTGGTGCAAGAAGCCCTCAACCATGATTTGAAGGGGACAACGACGGTCATCGTTGCCCAGAAGATTTCTTCTGTTGTCAAAGCTGATAAGATCTTGGTTCTTGATGAAGGTCGCTTGATTGGTCAAGGCACTCACGCTGAGCTGGTAGCAACAAATGACGTCTACCGAGAAATTTACGAAACACAGAAAGGGAAGGATGAATAGATGAAGACTTTACGTTTTTTCTGGTTTTATTTTAAACGCTATAAGCTGTCCTTTGCTGTGATTTTTCTAGCCATTGTGACGGCGACTTATTTGCAGGTTAAGACACCTGTTTTCCTGGGTAATGCGATTGCAGAGATGGGGAAAATTGGTCAGGCTTATTTTGCTTCGGTGCAAATGGGTCAGTCAGATTTCAAGCCTGACCTAGCTGATTTTAATGGGGTCATGCTCAATCTCTTTTTGGCCTATGTGGCGACTGTGCTCTCAACATTGATTTATACCCTGCTCTTTACACGCATCGTTGCTCATTCAACCAATCGCATGCGAAAAGGTTTGTTTGGCAAGTTGGAACGCTTGACAGTTGCCTTCTTTGACAGCCACAAGGATGGAGATATTCTTTCTCGCTTTACCAGTGATTTAGACAATATCCAAAACGCTTTCAACCAGTCCTTGACCCAAGTGGTGACCAACATTGCTCTTTATATTGGTATGGTCATCATGATGTTCCGTCAGGATACTCGCTTGGCCTTGGTGACCATTGCTTCTACGCCAGTTGCCTTGATTGCCTTGGTCGTTATCATCCGCCTATCACGGAAATATACGGATAAGCAACAGGCTGCGGTATCTAAACTCAATGCCTACATGGATGAGAAGATTTCTGGACAAAAAGCGATTATTGTACAAGGTGTGCAGGAAGAGACGATTGATGGTTTCTTGGAACTCAATGAAGAAGTTCGTCGCACGACCTTCAAGGGTCGCTTGTTTGGTGGGATTCTCTTCCCATTTATGAATGGTATGAGCTTGGTCAATACGGCCATTGTTATCTTTGCAGGTTCCAGCATTGTTCTCAATGACAGCTCACTGGAAACAGCTGCCGCACTTGGTCTGGTGGTGACTTTTGTTCAATATTCGCAACAGTATTACCAGCCAATCATGCAGGTTGCTGCCAGCTGGGCAGAATTGCAGCTAGCTTTCACAGGAGCTCATCGTATTCAGGAAATGTTTGATGAGCCTGAGGAAGTTCGCCCTCAAAACGCTCCGCTATTTACCGAATTAAAAGAAGGAGTTGAAATCAAGGACATCAACTTTGGCTACTTGCCAGGTCAGAAGGTCTTGGACAAGGTATCTATCTCTGCTCCTAAGGGCAAAATGGTAGCGGTCGTTGGTCCGACGGGGTCTGGTAAGACTACCATTATGAACTTGATTAACCGCTTCTATGATGTCAATGGTGGTAGCGTGGCCTTTGATGGTCGCGATATTCGGGAATATGATCTGGACAGCTTGCGGGATAAGGTCGGCATTGTCTTGCAGGAATCAGTGCTATTCTCGGGTACTATTGCGGACAATATTCGCTTCGGTGATGAGAGCATTTCGCAGGAAATGGTGGAAACCGCAGCTCGTGCCACCCATATCCACGACTTTATCATGAGTCTGCCAGAGGGCTATGAAACCTTTGTGACCGATGATGAGAATGTCTTCTCGACAGGTCAGAAACAGTTGATTTCCATTGCCCGTACGCTCTTGACAGACCCACAAGTCTTGATTTTGGACGAAGCAACCTCAAACGTTGATACGGTGACGGAAGCCAAAATTCAAAAGGCTATGGAGGCTATTATCGCTGGACGGACCAGCTTCGTCATTGCTCACCGCCTCAAAACCATTCTCAATGCGGATGAAATCATCGTACTCAAAGATGGAAAAGTAATCGAGCAAGGCAACCATAGCCAACTCCTTAAACAGGGCGGCTTCTACGCCGAACTCTACCACAATCAGTTTGTGTTTGAATAAATTCAAAATTCCAGCCATTAGGTTGGAGTTTTGCTTTACCCTGTATTTCCTGTATAATAGACCTATGAAGAGATAGAGCGTTCGAGTTGAATTATTTCCCCTGAAAAAAGAAGAAATCCCTGCCTACTTAGATGACAAGGGGATTTTGGTAAATGCCTATTTCAAGACCTACCTAGCTCATTCGGCATATCAAGTGGTGGAGGAGCAGCAAGAGTGCTTGGTTGAGATTGTCAGCCTAGCTGATATGGGATTTGATCGGGAAGCAACTGCTCCTCAGATAGAGGAGAGAGCCGTGGAGATGGGGTATCAATTACCACCAGCTCATCTGGGAGTTTATCTTCGGCTGGCCTTGTTGGAACAGGAAGTCAGTCAAGATGCCATACTCTCCCAAGGGAAATCACCAGACGGGGCCATTTGCCTGCTGTCGCCTCAGTTGGAAGACGAATTTACCTTCCCTCGCAGTGTCTATCTCCGTAAGGTTGACCAAGACTTGTGGCTACGTGCGGCTCGCTTTGATGACGAGTATGCCTTTCCCTTAACAACACTTTTTGCATTTGTGACGAAAAATGCGAATGAATACTATGAATAAAAAGAAGAAAATGATGTAAGGAGTTCTTATGAAAATCCGTGGATTCGAACTGGTCAGCCAGTTTACTGATGAAAATTTATTGCCAAAACGTGAAACGGCCCACGCAGCAGGTTACGACCTTAAGGCTGCAGAAACCGTCAGCTTGGAGCCAGGCGAGATTAAGCTGGTGCCAACGGGTGTCAAGGCCTATATGCAGGCCAATGAGGTCCTCTATCTCTACGACCGTTCGTCTAACCCTCGTAAGAAGGGGCTGGTCCTGATTAATTCGGTTGGGGTTATCGACGGCGACTACTACGGCAATCCAGCCAATGAAGGTCATATCTTTGCCCAGATGCGAAACATCACAGAGGAAACTGTCGTGGTGGAAGCAGGCGAGCGAATTGTGCAGGCTGTTTTTGCCCCCTTCCTCTTGGCTGACGGTGACCAGGCCGACGGCGTTCGGACGGGCGGATTTGGCTCGACGGGGAAATAGGAGGAAATCATCATCGCTAAGAAAAAAACAACCTTTGTCTGTCAATCCTGCGAGTACCACTCGCCCAAGTATCTGGGCCGTTGTCCCAACTGTGGCTCCTGGTCTAGCTTTGTCGAGGAAGTGGAAGTTGCTGAAGTCAAGAACGAGCGGGTCAGCCTGACAGGTGAGAAGACCCGACCTATGAAACTCAATGAAGTTTCCTCTATTCAAGTGGCCCGCACCAAGACCAACATGGAGGAGTTCAACCGTGTCCTCGGTGGCGGTGTGGTGCCAGGCAGTCTGGTCCTAATCGGAGGCGATCCAGGGATTGGCAAATCCACCCTGCTTTTACAGGTATCTACCCAGCTTTCTACTATTGGAACGGTCCTCTATGTGTCGGGGGAAGAATCTGCCCAGCAGATTAAGTTGCGGGCGGAGCGTCTGGGCGACATCGACAGCGAGTTCTATCTCTATGCGGAAACCAATATGCAGAGCATTCGGACCGAGATTGAGAAGATTAAGCCAGATTTCCTGATTATCGACTCTATCCAGACCATTATGAGCCCTGATATTTCTAGCGTGCAAGGTTCTGTCAGTCAGGTCCGTGAAGTGACCAATGAACTCATGCAGATTGCCAAGACCAACAACATCGCAACCTTTATCGTCGGCCACATGACCAAGGAAGGAACCCTGGCTGGACCGCGGACCTTGGAGCACATGGTGGACACCGTTCTCTATTTTGAGGGCGAGCGACAGCACACCTTCCGTATCTTGCGGGCGGTCAAAAACCGCTTTGGTTCTACCAACGAAATCGGCATTTTTGAAATGCAGTCACAGGGCTTGGTCGAAGTTCTCAATCCAAGTGAGGTCTTTCTGGAAGAGCGTCTGGACGGAGCGACTGGCTCGGCTATTGTCGTGACCATGGAGGGCACCCGCCCCATTCTTGCGGAAGTGCAGGCTCTGGTGACGCCGACCATGTTTGGCAATGCCAAGCGGACCACGACAGGCTTGGACTTCAACCGTGCCAGCTTGATTATGGCGGTGTTGGAAAAACGGGCAGGCCTGCTCCTCCAAAACCAAGATGCCTATCTCAAGTCAGCAGGCGGAGTCAAACTGGATGAGCCAGCTATTGACCTGGCAGTCGCAGTTGCCCTTGCCTCCAGTTACAAGGACAAGCCAACCAACCCACAAGAGTGCTTTATAGGCGAAATCGGACTGACAGGGGAAATCCGCCGCGTCAATCGGATTGAACAACGGATTAACGAAGCCGCCAAATTGGGCTTTACCAAGGTCTATGCCCCCAAAAATTCCCTGACAGGTATCAAGGTGCCCAAGGAAATCACTGTTGTCGGCGTGACCACCATTGGCGAAGTCTTGCAGAAAGTATTCAACTGATAAAATCATTCGGGAGTGATAGCTAGTCGCTCCTCTTTTTGCGACAAATAGTCGGGAATGTGATAAGCTAGGTCTAACCTATTTCTGAAAATTTCAGAAATTCTCATCAGACAAGGAGGTCCTATGTCTTATTTTCAAAACTTTATGAAGGCCAACAAGGCCTATGTTGACCTGCATGGTACCTATCACCTGCCACTTAAGCCCAAGACCAAGGTGGCTATCGTGACCTGTATGGACTCACGGCTTCACGTTGCTCAGGCTTTGGGTTTGGCTCTTGGTGATGCTCACATTCTGCGAAATGCAGGTGGGCGCGTGACGGAGGACATGATTCGCTCGCTAGTCATTTCCCAGCAGCAGCTCGGCACAAGGGAAATCGTTGTCCTCCACCATACAGACTGCGGTGCCCAGACCTTTACCAATGAAGAATTTGCGGTCCAACTCAAGCGGGATTTGGGAGTGGATGTGGCTGGTCAGGACTTTCTTCCTTTTACAGACATTGAAGAAAGCGTACGGGAAGATATTGCTCTCTTGAAACAATCTCCGCTCATACCTGACGACGTTGAAATTTCTGGAGCGGTTTATGATGTGGATACGGGTCGGATGACAGAGGTTATATGATGACGGGGAATCTAATTGTTTGGATTCCTTTATTTTTTTATAAAAATGCTTGACACTGTCATTTTTAAGGTGTAGAATTGTGTTATAAAAATAGTACAAAAGGGAGTTAAAAATGATTTGGTTTATTTTAGCTTGTTTTTGGTTTATTATAGCAATCCTGTGGTTAACAGGTACATTTCGTAAAAAATAGGAGGCAACTATGTCAGACAACCGGATGAAATACACGATTGATAGCAATATGCAATTTCCTTTGGTGGAAATTGCTTTGGAAGCTGGTGAATCAGCTTATATTCAACAAGGGAGCATGGTCTACCATACGCCCAGTGTGACCTTGAATACCAAGCTCAATGCGCGTGGTGGTTCAGGTTTTGGTAAATTGATGGGGGCCATCGGTCGGTCAATGGTATCAGGTGAGTCCATGTTTATCACGCAAGCCATTTCCAATAGTGACGATGGAAAAATTGCACTTGCGCCTTCAACGCCAGGTCAGGTTATTGCCTTGGAACTTGGTGCAGAGCAATACCGCCTTAATGATGGCGCATTTCTTGCCCTTGATGGTTCAGCTCAGTATAAGATGGAACGCCAAAGTGTTGGTCGTGCCTTCTTTGGTGGTCAGGGCGGACTCTTTGTCATGACGACAGAGGGGCATGGTACACTTTTGGCAAATGCCTTTGGTTCTATTAAGAAGCTAACTTTGGATGGCGGGAGTATTACCATTGATAATGCCCATGTGGTAGCTTGGAGCCGTGACCTCAACTATGACATTCATATGGAGAACGGGTTCCTGCAATCTATCGGTACAGGGGAAGGAATTGTTAATACCTTCTCAGGATACGGGGAAATTTACGTTCAAAGTTTGAACATTGAAACCTTTGCTCAGGTCATTGGCAATCATATTGTCGGTGCTGGTGGTGATGGCGGTGGAGGAAGTACGTCACTTCTTGATGCGATTTTTTAAGACTCGAGGCTGGGCAAAAACTAGCCAATAACTAAAAAAATACACAGACAGATTGAGCTGCTTCAGATGAAATCCAGCCGAACTGTCTGTGTTTTTCTTTCTGTTTCTACTCTCTTGG
>NZ_POPB01000623.1 GCF_002964045.1 Streptococcus suis
TGTCATGATCCACCTCCTGAAGATGGTGTTGACTTCTTCATCTCACTCTGAATATACCTCACCGCCTCTTCTGGATGTTCTCGGATAAACCGCTTATCATCCGAACTGGTTGAAGGGCTGTTTAAAAACTGGTTGGTGATATGCACAGCCAAGGCTCTATCCATGTCCACCATTTTCTGATGAGTCGTTTCTACATGACGATAGAGAACTTCTGAAAGTGTCTTAAGTTCTTGAGCTTTCAACACATAGCGATAGAAACCATCATTTTTCCCAGTTGTATAAATCGTATGGAAGGAACCTTGGCTGGAAAAATTAGGAATTGTT
>NZ_POPB01000624.1 GCF_002964045.1 Streptococcus suis
ATAGTCGCCAGATGGTGTTTGATCGAGTGGGATAACATAGTTTTCACCCAAAATGAAGTAAACATCTGGTGCTTCTGCATATTTCTGTTTTAGTTTTACCTCTACTCGTGCACCTGGAATACCTGTTTTTTGTGATAATGTCACATCCACAGCTGAGCTGCGACGGTAAGTAACCGTCTCTTTTGTATTATATTTTACGTAAGTATTTGATTCAGATGTATTGGCGCTAACAACAGGGGCAAGCGCTGTAAGACCTGTACTCATGCAGG
>NZ_POPB01000625.1 GCF_002964045.1 Streptococcus suis
TTTTTCTTTGTGTAGCATAGGAGAACCTCATAAGTCCTTTTTCTTATATTATACTCCTAAATACGAAGAAAAGCCCTTAGAAAATCAATTCTAAGGACTTTGTCTTCAGTCTGAAGACGACTCCTTCTAGGAGTCGCTTTTTTATAGATAATAGAAAATAGTGGCAATCAGATTGTTTACCAAGTGCACTGCAATCGGGTAAATCAAATAGCCTGTTTTATGATAGAGAGTTGACAAAATGATACCACTCCCCGCATAAATCAACCATGAACCGATGTCCGTTGGTCCATGAAGCAATCCAAAAAGGAGGCTTGAGGCAATGATTCCTAAAATGGCATGATGACCAAATAATTTTTTGAAAAAGTAGCCGCGTAGCATAACTTCCTCTCCAACGGCTGGTAAAAATGCCGTTGTTAAAATTGCCAACCAAAACGGAACTCCTTTCAAGGATTCCATAATCAGGGTCTCATTGACAGTTGTTTCTGCTCCTTGTAACTCTAGTAGAAACGAGCCAGCCATATCCGTCAACTGCATGATGGCAAAACTCAGAATGACGAGAGCCATTCCATCCCAAGAAAGAATCTTGGAATCCCAAACGGGTAAGCTATTTTTCTCAGCTCGCCACCAGAAGAATCCCACAATTCCCACTGTCACAAGCCCCGTTATCAGCAGAACAGGTTGCGACTTGGACTCTTCTAAAATCAAATCCGGGATGACGAAAATCATTAAAAAACCAAAAACTCTCAATAAAATCCATATCTTCCGACCAATCCACTCTAAACCTTGACTTAATTTTTCCATACTATTCTCCTTTTGCTCCCTGATTCTTGTCTCTATCTTCCCTTATTTTAAATAATAGAATGCCACTACTGACCAAGCATTATTGATAAAATGAACAGCGATAGGATAAATCAGATAATCCGTTTTATAGTAGAGGTAAGCCAGCAAGAAACCTGGGCTAGCATAAATAATCCATGAACCCAAATCTGTCGGTCCATGTAAGAAAGCAAAAATCAACCCAGAGACCAAAATTCCTAACATCTTATGCTTTTCAAAAAACTTTTTGAAAAGATAGCCTCTGACAATGATCTCCTCGGTAATGGCTGCCTGACAGGCTATTCTTACAAAGGCTAACCAAAATGGAATGTTTTCTAATAACTTTGTCAATTCAAGATCATTACTGGTTTCTTCAATCCCCTGAAGTTCCATAATGTAATAGCCAAGGTGTTTAAATAGCTGAGCCACTGTGAAAGTTAAGACAACAAAACCAAGACCTTTCCAAGTTAAAAAATTTCTATCCCAGATGGTAATGTCATTCTTTTCAGCCCTCCAATACATAAAGACCATAACTCCAATGGAAGATAAAGCTATTCCCAAATGAGCTACCGGTGAGGTAGACATTTCTAAAATAGCATCTGGAAAAACAGAAATCAATAACAAACCAAACGCTCTCAGTAGTATCCAAAGCTTGCGACCAAGCCATTTCATCCCTTGACTTACATTCTCCACACCCATCTCCTTTACTGCTACACAACATACAAATATTCAAACAATTATATCAATTAAATGTTTCGTATCGTTTATATAGTACAATATTACAATAATACAAACTTTTTGTCAATATAACAAAAAACAAACATCCTGACAATGCTTGTTTACTGTCAACCCACTGATCATTCAGTGGGTTTTGTCATATTCAGATAAGGTTCTAGCAGAGAAAAGCCTCCAACCAAGTGGTCTAGCAGTTCCTCTTCGGACTCAACCGTTTCAAATGGTACGTCATATTTGACCAGTACTTTTCGAACCCGTCCCGTTTCAACAGCTTCTAGTAAAATCTGCCTATTCTCCTCCGTTCCATCCAAGCGATAAAATACCTGTCCCTCCTGTACCCAGTAATAAAGCGGTGCCTGAATCGGACAGTTCAGCACACGGTTTTGCTGAAGCAGAGAAGTCTCTACCTTCTTTCGTTCAATGAAGCTAACTTCTACTGAAATCCCCGCTTCAACTCCCTTACCATACAGACGAATGGCGAAAGCTGGGGCCGATGGACTAGCAGAGGGAAGGCGGTAATAGGTCCAAAAATGCGGTCTGCAAATCTGGGCTTGGTTCATCCATTGACTGACTCTCTCGGGCACCAAGGGACCGACTTGTTCAGTTAAGGCTAAACTTAATGTCTGAAACTCCTTACGTGCTGCCTGTGCTAAGTTTCTTAAGACTGTCATCTCGCCTGCCGAATCTCCTACCTTTTCAGGCTTGCAATAATGAACTCCTTGATATTCCAAATATCTACGGCACTGTTCAAGCATCTGAATCTCCTATCCACTTCTCCATATAGACCATATCCATGCCTTCCTGCTCAGGCTCGGTTTTGATAGCCTTGTAGCCCAGATTTTCGTAGAAAGCGACCAATCTAGGCTCCTGCAAGACAGTACAGAGTACCCAACGCTTAACCGTTGGATAAAGTTGTTCTAACTCTAGCATAGCCTTATGACCATAGCCTTTTCCTCTGTGGTCTGGATCAATGCCAATCAGACCCAGCCAGCCCTGGTCTGCATCTTCAGCGACCGTTGTTCGTACCAGTCCGACTGTCTGACCCTCTTCGACAATCTTATAATAGCTGCAATTTGGTCGTGCAAAGCGTGATTGAAAGTAGTCCAGAGTTTCAATAGCAGGGTTGTATTGGTCCTGGTAGGTTTCATACAAAGCCGCAAATGCTCGGTGCTGAATAGGCAACAATTCTTCTGCGTTTGATAAATCTGCTTTTACTAACATGAAAAACCTCCTGAAAACTATTTTACCCATTGTATCAAATCTAGCAAAAAAATACTAGGTCTTCCTAGTATTTTCTAAAGCGTTGATAGCGGTTTTCGAGCAATTTATCAAGTGGCAAGGCTTGGAGTTGAGCCAACTGGCTGATGAGGTTTTCCTTGATATCAGCCAAAACTTCCTTGGTCGCTCTGCCATTTTCCAAAACAACCCGATCGACCACTTGGAGCTTCTCCAACTCATAAGAGGTGATCTTCATGAGTTCGGCCGCTTCCATAGCCCGACTGCCGTCTTTCCAGAGGATAGAGGCAAAACCTTCGGGGCTGAGGACGGCGTACATGGAGTTTTCCAGCATCCAGACCTGGTCTGCGACTGCTAGAGCCAGAGCTCCACCAGAGCCGCCCTCGCCGATGATAATAGCGATTATAGGCACCTTGAGGTCGCTCATCTCCATAAGGTTGCGGGCAATGGCCTCACCCTGCCCACGCTCCTCGGCACCGACACCGGGATAGGCTCCAGCAGTATTGATGAAAGTGACAACGGGACGCCCGAACTTCTCCGCCTGTTTCATGAGGCGAAGGGCCTTGCGGTAACCTTCAGGGTGGGGCTGGCCAAAGTTGCGTTTTAGGTTATCCTGGAGGTTCTTGCCCTTTTGGATACCGATAACTGTCACAGGCTGACCTGCTAGAAAGCCGATACCACCCACTACAGCTCCGTCATCGCGGAAATTGCGATCACCGTGCAATTCCATAAAGTCATCAAAGAGTTGATTGGCATAGTCCAAGGTGGTCAGGCGAGCCTGGTCACGTGCCAAACGGATCATACGTGCTACATCACTGGTCATCTGACACCTCCATGCATTCTCAACAAGCGACTGATGGTCGCAGGCAGGTCTTGGCGTTTGACAATAGCATCAACAAAGCCGTGTTCCTGTAAAAATTCAGCCTTCTGGAAGTCGTCTGGCAGATTTTCCCGAACGGTTGACTCAATAACCCGTCGTCCTGCAAAACCAACCAAGGTCTGCGGCTCAGCCAAGATAATATCGCCTTCCATAGCAAAACTAGCCGTCACACCTCCTGTTGTGGGGTCTGTCAAGACCGTCAGGTAAAAGAGACCAGCATTGGAATGACGCTTCACTGCTGCCGAAATCTTGGCCATTTGCATCAGGCTCATAATGCCTTCCTGCATGCGAGCACCTCCAGAAGCTGTAAAGAGGACAACTGGCAAACGCTCTTCAATCGCCAACTCAAAGAGGCGGGTGATTTTCTCACCAACCACCGTGCCCATAGAGGCCATGATAAAGTGCGAATCCATGATGCCAAGGGCAACTGGCTGACCACCGATTGTCGCCTTGCCTGTCAAAACAGCCTCGTCCAAGCCCGTTTTTTGACGGGTGGCTGCTAATTTCTCTAAATAATTGGGGAAGTCCAAGGGATTTTTGGTTTCAATCCCTGTAAACAATTCCTCAAACGAGCCTTCATCGACTGTCAAAGCCAGGCGTTCCTGGGCTGTAATCCGAAAATTATAGGAACAGTGTTGACAGGTTTTCTCTAATCCCAAATCATTTTTGTAAAGGATGACCTTACAAGCAGGACATTTGGAAAAGAGTTCATCTGGCACCTCTGGCTTTGCTTGAGGTGCCGACTCTATCCGCGAACGATTGGGATTGATGCGGATATATTTGTCCTTTTTGCGAAACAAAGCCATAGCATTCTCCTAGTTTACTTTTTTAATTCTTCCTGATAGCGAGGTAAAAATTCTTCCATGAGGTAGGCAGTATCGTAGTCACCTGCCACCACTCGCTTGTCGGAAATCAAGTCCAGCTGGAAGTCGGTATTGGTCACCACTCCGTCAATTTCCAATTCATAGAGAGCCCGTTGCATCTTCATCAGGGCTTCAAAACGATTTTCCCCATGCACGATGACCTTGGCAATCATCGAATCATAGTAAGGCGGAATGGTGTAGCCTGGGTAAACTGCCGAATCCACACGCAAACCAACGCCACCACTTGGCAGGTAGAGATTGGAAATCTTACCTGGACTTGGGGCAAAGTTAAAGACTGGATTTTCAGCATTGATACGGCATTCAATGGCATGACCTATAATCTTCACATCTTCTTGGCGGACACTGAGTTCCTGACCAGCCGCGATCCTGATTTGCTCCTTGACAATATCCACACCGGTGACAAACTCGGTAACTGGATGTTCCACCTGCACCCGTGTGTTCATTTCCATGAAGTAAAATTCGCCCTTGGCTTCGTCCAAAAGGAACTCAATGGTTCCCGCATTTTCATAGCCAACTGACTGGGCAGCCCGCACCGCTGCTTGACCGATACGTTCCCGCATGGTCTGACCAATAGCGATAGACGGAGCTTCTTCCAAGACCTTCTGGTTGTTGCGTTGAAGGGAACAATCCCGTTCTCCCAGATGGATGACATGACCGTGCTGGTCCGCCACAATCTGTACTTCGATGTGGCGGGCGGGATAGACAACTCGCTCCATATACATGGCTCCGTTACCAAAAGCTGCCTTGGCCTCACTGGAAGCTGATTCAAAGGCTGGCACTAGGTCTTCAGCTTTTTCCACCTTACGAATCCCCTTGCCGCCACCACCTGCCGATGCCTTGAGCATGACTGGGTAGCCAATCTTTTCAGCGATTTCAAGGGCTTCTTGGCTGGTCAAAACTTCGCCGTCTGAGCCTGGAATGACAGGCACTTGAGCCTTAATCATCTCTGCCCGAGCATTAATTTTATCCCCCATGGTATCCATGACCGTTCCAGAAGGTCCGATAAACTTGATGCCGACCTCTTCACAAAGGGTAGCGAATTTGGAGTTTTCACTCAAAAATCCAAAGCCGGGATGAATGGCCTGGGCACCTGTCACAACTGCCGCCGAGATGACCGCCTGCATATTGAGATAGGAATCTGTCGAACGGGCAGGTCCGATACAGATAGCCTCATCTGCCTACATGGTGTGGAGGGCTTCCTTGTCAGCCTCTGAATAGACAGCCACCGTCGCAATCCCCAACTCTCTGGCCGCACGAATAATCCGCACCGCAATCTCACCACGATTGGCAATCAAAATCTTCTCAAACATGATGAATCCTATCTCCTTTAGATACTAATTTCCAATGGCAAAGGTTAGCACCCCCGACGCAGCCAGTTTTCCGTCCACCTCTGCCTTTGCCTCAACGACCGCAATGGTTCCACGGCGTTTGACAAATTTAGCTGTCATAATCAACTGGTCACCAGGGACAACTTGCTTCTTAAATTTGACCTTGTCCATACCGGCATAAAAGACCAGCTTGCCCTTGTTTTCTTCTTTGGATAACTCCAAGACACCTGCGGTTTGTGCCAAAGTCTCCATGATGAGAACACCTGGCATGACAGGATAGTCAGGGAAATGCCCGTTGAAGAAGGGCTCGTTAATGGTCACATTTTTAAGGGCGACAATCTCATCTTCTGATACTTCAAGGACACGATCGACCAAGAGCATAGGATAGCGATGAGGTAGAGCCTCTTTAATTTTTACAATATCAATCATTTGATGCGTACCAATCCTTGTCCAAATTCTACAACATCTTGGTTGGCCACCAAAATTTCTGTAACTACACCGTCACGGTCAGCCGGTACTTCGTTCATGACCTTCATGGCTTCGATAATCATGAGGGTCTGGCCTTTTTTGACCATATCGCCGACCGCTACAAATGCTGGCTTGTCAGGGGCTGGTGACAAATAGGCCACACCAACAAGTGGACTTTCCACTACCGCACCCTCTGCCACAGAGCTTTCTTCTACTGGAGTTGCCTCACTAATCCCAACTGCTTGCACAGGGGCTGGACTTGGTGCCACTGTTGCCTGCTGGTTTTTACTGAAATGCAAGGTTTCCCCAGCATTGCTATATGAAAATTCTCGCAAACTTGACTGGTCAAACTGACTCATCAAGTCCTTTATTTCTGTAATATTCACTTAAGCCTCCCAACGTTTGAAAGCAATCACCGAGTTGTGACCCCCAAAGCCAAATGTATTTGAAATGGCATGACGGATTTCCATATCACGGCCTTGACCGTAGATGACATCTGCCTCGATGTAGTCAGACAACTCCGTCGTACCTGCTGTCTTTGGTGCGTAAGAATGACGCATAGCCTCAATAACAGCCGCTGCTTCAACAGCACCCGCCGCCCCCAACAAGTGACCTGTGAAGGACTTGGTGGAAGAAACTGGCGTGTTCTTGCCGAAGACGGATACGATAGCTTGACTTTCCCCTTTTTCATTAGCCGGTGTCGAAGTTCCATGGGCATTGATGTAGTCAATGTCAGCTGGCTCCAAACCTGCTTCTGAAATGGCCAACTTCATAGCCTTGATAGCACCCAAACCTTCTGGGTGTGGAGAAGTCATGTGGTGGGCATCGCAGGTATTTCCGTAACCAACGATTTCAGCCAAGATGGTTGCCCCACGCGCCTCTGCATGCTCCAAACTTTCCAAGACCAAGACCGCAGCACCCTCTCCCATAACAAAACCATTGCGGTCCTTGTCAAAGGGAATAGAAGCACGTTCTGGATCCTCAGTCGTCGACATAGCTGTCAAAGCCTGGAAGCCACCGATTGCAAAGGGTGTAATAGCCGCTTCTGAACCACCTGCCAACATGACATCTTGGAAGCCAAACTTGATTTCTCGGAAGGCTTCACCCAAGGCATCGTTAGACGAAGCGCAGGCTGTGATGACACACTTGCAGACACCATTGGCACCGACCTGCATAGCAATATTTCCGGCCGCCATGTTTGGCAAAGCCTTCGGAAGTGCCATCGGACGAATTCGTTTTGGTCCTTTTTCGTTCATGCGAGCAACCTGCTCCTCGATTTCCAAAATCCCACCGATACCAGTTGACAAGATAACACCGAAACGGTCACTGTCAACGGCTTCTGTATCAAGATTGGCATTGGTTACTGCCTCACGAGCTGCATAGAGAGCATAGAGGGAGTAATTGTCATAGCGGTTGGTATCTTTTTTAACAAAGTATTTATCAAAAGGAAAATCCTTGATTTCCGCTGCATTATGGACAGTATAGTCACTAGTATCAAACTTGGTAATCTTTCCGATTCCAATCTTGCCATTGACCAAGCTATCCCAGAATTCTTCTGGTGTATTTCCAATTGGAGATGTCAGACCGTAGCCTGTCACTACTACACGATTTAATTTTGTCATTTTCAAACCTCTCTTATTGCATGGTCAAACCGCCATCAATGGCAATGACCTGACCTGTCAGATACTCTTGCTTGGCAAGGAATACAGCGACATCTGCCACTTCTTCCGTTAAACCGAAACGTTTCATAGGAATTTGCCCCAACATGGCATCCTTGATTTTGTCAGACAGAACATCTGTCATATCTGACTGGATAAAGCCTGGTGCGATAGCATTGACACGAACATTGCGACTAGCGACTTCACGGGCAATGGATTTTGTAAAGCCGATAACACCTGCCTTAGAAGCGGCATAGTTGGCCTGACCAGCATTCCCTGTCAAACCTACCACACTGGAAAGGTTGATAATAGCCCCTTCACGTGCCTTGGTCATCGGTTTCAAAACAGCCTGGGTCATGTTAAAGGTCCCTGTTAAGTTGATACTCAAAACGCTCTCGAAATCTTCTTCCGTCATTCGCAAGGTCATACCATCCTTGGTAATCCCTGCATTGTTGACCAAGATATCGACGCTACCAAGAGCCTCAACTGCCTCAGCCACCATCCGTTTGGCATCTGCCGAACTGGAAATATCACCTGAAATCGCCACTACTTTGACACCGTAGCTTGAAAAGCTATCCAGCAAGTCCTGCCCCAACTGACCACGACCATTCAGCACCACATTGGCACCAAGGCTTGCAAACTTATGGGCAATGGCCAAGCCGATTCCACGACTTGAACCCGTCACAAACACATTTTTATTGGTAAGTTCCATGATTTCTCCTTATTGGCTAGTCAACAAGTCGGCTAGACTTGCCACATCTTCTACTGTCACAACCGTTGCCGTCTTATCAATCTTCTTGATAAAACCTGCCAAGACCTTGCCTGGACCGATTTCAATAAAGTTAGTCACACCAGCTTCCTGCATGGTTGCGATTGACTCATAAAAACGAACTGGTTCCATCACTTGACGGGTCAAGAGGGACTTGATGTCTTCTTTTTTCATGACCTTAGCTTCTGTATTGCCAACTAATTCTACTTGGAAGTCTGCGAACTCCACCTCTTTCAGAGCCTGAGCCAGTTGCTCCGAAGCTCGTCGCAGGAGAGCCGTGTGGAAAGGCCCTGACACATTGAGGGGAATCATGCGTTTGACTCCCGCCGCCTTCAAGGCTTCCACCGCCTCATCCACAGCTGCCACCTCGCCGCCGATAACGATTTGGGCCGGTGTGTTGTAGTTGGCTGGGGAAACAATCCCAGAGGTAACTGATGAACAGACCTCTTCAATCAAGCTGACATCTGCATTGAGGACAGCGACCATCTTACCAGTCCCTGCTGGCGCAGCCGTCTCCATAAACTCACCTCGTTTGGCAATCAAGGAAATGGCATCTTCAAAGGCCAAAGCACCTGAGGCAACCAAGGCTGCGTATTCTCCCAAGGACAAACCAGCCACCATGTCGGGTTTAATCCCTTTTTCTGCCAATAAACGATAAATGGCAAGGGAAGTTGTCAAAATCGCAGGCTGGGTATAGCGGGTCTGGTTGAGTTTGTCTTCCTGATGGTCAATCAAGTCCCGCACATCATATCCCAGAATCTGACTAGCCTGGTCGTAAGTTTCCTTAACAATGGGATAGGTGTCATAGAGGTCACGGGCCATACCAAGTGTCTGGGCCCCCTGACCTGCAAATAAAAAGGCTATTTTTGTCATCTTATTCTCCAACGGAAGCCCAGCGACTCGCCTCTTCACGAATCACCTTGGCTGCTCCATAATAGATGTCTTTCAAAATCTCTTCACAGGTTTCTTCCTTGGTCACCAAGCCAGCTATCTGACCTGCCATGACCGAACCATTGACCACATCACCGTCCACAACGGCATTGCGAAGAGCACCTGCTCCAAGCACTTCAATTTCTTCTTCTGTAATTTTTCCTGCTAGGAAATCTTTTTCCGCAGCAGCATAGGCTGTGGAAAGTTTGTTCTTAATGGCACGCACCGAATGTCCGACAACGGAGGCAGAAACAGTCGTGTCAATATCCTTGGCCTTGAGGACCTTTTCCTTGTAGGCTGGGTGGGCATTTGACTCCTTGGCAACAACAAAACGTGTCCCCACTTGGATGGCTTCTGCCCCTAGCATAAAGGCTGCGGCAGCACCAGCACCATCTGCGATACCGCCCGCTGCGATAACAGGAATGGATACGGCTTCAACAACCTGACGGACTAGGGTCATGGTGGTCAATTTACCGATGTGGCCACCTGCTTCCATTCCTTCTGCGATGACGGCATCCACACCCAGTTTTTCCATGCGTTTGGCAAGAGCCACACTAGGAACCACTGGAATCACAATAATACCAGCTGCATGCAAGCGTTCCATGTATTTACCAGGATTGCCCGCACCTGTCGTCACCACCTTGACACCTTCTTCGATGACCAAGTCAACAATGTCATCCGCAAATGGAGACAAAAGCATGATATTGACACCGAAAGGCTTGTCCGTGATAGATTTAACCTTGTCAATATTTGCCTTGACCACCTCTTTGGGAGCATTTCCTCCACCGATGATGCCCAGACCACCAGCATTTGAAACCGCACCAGCCAAATCGCCATCAGCAACCCAGGCCATACCACCTTGGAAAATTGGATAATCAATATTTAATAATTCTGTAATCTTTGTTTTCATAGTTCCCTCATTCTTTCTTTGCTTGGCTAATCATTTGAACATCAAACAATTAGCTAAACAAGCGAGGGCCAAGCCCTCACTTAATAATTAGTTTGATGTTTCAATGTTTTGATTATCAAACTATCTGTCCAAAGAAAAATGCTAAATAGCACTTTTCTATCGAAATCTATATTGTTTTTTCTTCAACATAAGCAACCAAATCGCCTACAGTTGTCAAACCTTCTTCATTGTCGATTTGGATGTCGAATGCATCTTCGATTTCAGAGATAACTTGGAAAAGATCCAATGAATCTGCATCCAAATCTTCAAATGTTGTTGTAAGGGTTACTTCTTCAGCATCCTTACCCAATTCTTCAACGATGATTTCTTGTACTTTTTCAAATACTGCCATGATAGTGCTCCTTTTTGTATAAAAAATATTTTTAATCATTGCCAGAGGCAACGTATTAACTAAAGTTTCAGTAGTAGCGTGCCCCAAGTCAGGCCGCCACCAAAGCCTGCCAACACAACCGTTTGGCTACCATCCAAGCGCAAGCTGCCTGCTTCCACACATTCTGATAGGAGAATGGGAATGCTGGCTGCACTGGTATTGCCATAGTGCATCATATTGGCTGGAAATTTCTCGATACCAATACCTAGCTTACGTGCCATCTTATCCAAAATCCGACTATTTGCCTGATGAAGCAGGAAGTAATCCACCTCATCACCAGTCAGACCCTGACTGTCTAACAGCTCTGCAATGGTCTTGGTCACGTCGCGAACAGCAAACTCAAAAATCGCTCGACCATCCATCTGCAAGTAAGGTTGGTTGCTCCCTTCTTTTGAAAAGGGAGAGTGCAAACCTGTTTGACCAGAGGTCAAACCTAGACCACGACTGCCATCCGTTCGGTTGATTTCTGCTAGAAAGTGTTGCTCAGGACTGGCCTCCAACAAAACCCCACCAGCACCATCTCCAAATAAGACTGCCGTTCCACGATCTGTCCAGTCAAGAGTCTTGGACAAGACCTCTGCTCCAATCACGATTCCCTTTTGGTAGATACCAGAGGAGATCAGTTTGTCGGCGGTGGACAGGGCGAAAACGAAGCCCGAACAAGCTGCCACCAGGTCATAGGCAAAAGCTTTCTTGGCACCGATTGCCGCCTGGACCCGAGCTGCCGTTGACGGCATGGCTGAATCTGGTGTGATGGTTGCGATGATGATAAAATCAATTTCATCAGCAGCCACACCCGACTTGTCTAGCAAGGATTGGGCAACCTGACTAGCTAAATCGCTGGTATTTTCATCTACAACAATCCGTCTTTGACGAATACCCGTCCGCGAAGCAATCCAGTCGTCGCTGGTATCCATGATCTGTGCTAAATCATCATTGCTCACAAGCTGTTCAGGAACATAGTGGGCAACCTGACTGATTTTAGCTAAGGTTCTCATTTCAAATCCTCCAAGAAATTATAGAGTTTGTAGAGCCCTTTTTTCATCACTTGGTATTCCGCCTCATCCATGCCGTCTGTAATCTGCTTGACCATTTCATTATGGAACCGTTGGTGCAAGCGATAGACCAGACGACCTTTCTTTGTCAGATAGAGATGAATCACCCGTCTGTCTTTGGTAGAGCGCACGCGTTCGATATAGCCCTTTCTCTCCAAGTTGTTGAGACTGGTTGTCACCGTTCCAAGTGTCACCATCAAAGCCCGAGCAATATCACTCGGTGTCGCTCCCTTCTTATCACCAATTTCATCAATGGTGTGCATTTCCTTTATGGAAATGTCGTTGAAACGACTCTTTCGGAGGCTATTCTCCTGAATGACCAGGACATTATTAAAAATTGCCGTTAGATATTCATTGATTTTTGGATCTTCCAAAACAGGCCTCCTTTACTTTGATAGCCAAAGTATACTCCAGAATAATTTGATTGTCAAATATTTTTTCAGAAAATGCTAATTATTTTCCTTTGAAAACGGGTCTCCTCCACTCTGCATGTGCACGTACACCTTCCTTGAAGTCTTCTTTGAAGGCCAGACTTTCTTGCAGGTCTAACTCCAAGCGGCGATAAGATTCCCAGCCCTTGAACTGACTCTCCCAGACCAGTTGCTTAATCGCCACATAGGAATTGATGGAACAACGCATGAGCTTCTTAAGGACCTGTTGGACAGTTTTTTCCAACTTTTCTGGCTCAACCAATTTGTAAACAATGCCGTATTCTAAGGCTTTCTCCGCAGACAAACCTTCTCCCGTCATAGCCAAGTGGCTAGCACGATTGGCACCAATGGCACGACTGAGCAAGAAAATACCACCCGCATCTGGCGCCAACCCGACGCCAACAAAGGCCTGGATGAATTTTGTTTTAGTCGAAGAAATCACAAAATCTGCAGCAACCGCCATATTGGCTGCAGCACTGGCTACTGCTCCATCGGTGATCATAATGACAACCTTTGGTAGTTGCTTGAGAGAAAAGGAGATGTCATTAACCAGCTCTGCTATGCGCACAAGAGAAGGAATGTCGTCCTCATCCACCGCTCGCTTCATCTCCACCAAATCTCCTCCGACAGAGAAGATGGAACCTGCTGCTTCAATTTTTAGAAACTGCACCTGATCATTTTGAGCGGTCTCCTCAATAGCAGCCAGCATCTCTTCACACATAGGAATATTAAAGCCGTTTGCCACATCCGGACGATTGAGTGTCAAGGTCGCTAGATTTTCAGACACTTCATAGGCAATAGTTTGATAGACCATTCATTTCCTCACTAGATAGTTTGATATTTAAAACATTTGAAAATCAAATTTAAATTTCTTTTCCCTATTCTAGCACAGATTTTCAAAATGTCACGAATTTACAAAAAATAAAGTGTGACATCTGAAAAAAAGCTGGCATCGCCAACTCTTTTATCCTATGTCTAATAGTTCCATCGCTTGATCTAAGCTATCTATAATGATGTCTGCTTGGGATTGGTCCATCCCATAATGTTGATCTCGGATGGCCCACACAGTCAGACCGGCTGCCTTAGCTGCTGCAATCCCTTTGAAACTATCTTCAAATACCAATATATCATCCTTATCAATGCCTAAGGCTTGAACAGCTTTTTCATACACTGCTGGATGTGGTTTTGGGGCATAGCAATCCATACCTGAGAAAACATACTTAAAGTATTGGGCAATCCCTGCTTCAGAAATTGCTCGGTCAATTTCCTCCTTATCTGTGTTAGAAGCCAATACCAAAGGTAAACCCTTCTTAGACAGACGATCTAAGGTATGTTTCACATCTGGAAAAATAGTCTCCGCATAGGGAGTTGGTCGTTTCTCCTTATAAAGACGGTACTCCTCCTCCAAAGCTGGGATATCCCATTTTTCAAAATCATCCCCTAAAACACGCTGCCACATTTGGCTGGCTCTACCACCTACAAAGAATGAGGGTTCCAAATGGTCTATCGTAATGCCCTTTGTAGCCCAAAATTCTATCCGGCGTTCAAAATAAAAATTCTCTGTATCAAACAAGACCCCATCCATATCAAAAATAACTGCTTTTACCATGTATTCCTCCTATTCCTACTCTATTGTAACATATCACAAGTATTTTCTGAAAACTTTCAATGAGTTGTCGTTCACTTTCCAGCTAAATCTCAATAAGATTTGTCTGAACTTACTGACAATTAGACATCATTCTGATATAATAGAAAAAAATATCCAAGGAGATTGAAATGAAAGTCATTAAATTTGGTGGAAGTTCACTTGCTTCTGCCGGCCAGTTAGAAAAAGTATTCAATATCGTACAATCAGATCCCGAACGACGCTTTGTTGTGGTATCTGCACCTGGAAAACGAAATGCAGAAGATACAAAAGTCACAGATGCTTTGATTAAATACTACAAAGAATACATCAATGGAAAAGATGTATCTGCTAGTCAAGAATGGATTATTAACCGCTATCAAGCAATGGTTGACGAGCTTGGATTTACAGCAAAAAGCATGAAGAAAATTGCGGAAAGTATCAAGTCATTGGCTAGTCTTCCAATTGAAAACAACGATTTTCTTTACGATGCTTTCTTAGCTGCTGGTGAAGATAACAATGCAAAATTGATTGCCGAATATTTCACTTTTAAAGGCTTACCTGCCCGCTATGTCCATCCCAAAAAAGCTGGCATTATTGTCAGCTCTGAACCTGGTAATGCTCGCATTCTTCCGTCAAGCTACGACAAAATTGAAGAACTACGTGATTCAGATGAGATTCTAGTTATCCCTGGATTCTTTGGTGTAACTGTCGACAATCAAATTTGTACTTTCTCTCGTGGCGGTTCAGATATCACCGGTTCCATCGTAGCAGCTGGTGTTAAGGCTGACTTATATGAAAACTTTACAGATGTTGATGGTATCTTTGCTGCCCACCCTGGCATTATCAAAAATCCACATTCTATTAAAGAATTAACCTACCGTGAAATGCGTGAGTTGGCCTATGCTGGATTCTCTGTTCTTCATGATGAAGCCCTCCTTCCTGCCTATCGTGGACGCATTCCTCTAGTTATTAAAAATACCAATAATCCTAACCATCCTGGCACTCGAATCGTTCACAAACATACAGAAGAAACTGTTCCTGTAGTTGGTATCGCTGCTGATGACGACTTCGTAAGTATCAATATTTCTAAATATTTAATGAACCGTGAGGTCGGCTTTGGACGTAAGGTCTTGCAAATCCTTGAAGATCTAAATATCCGTTGGGAGCATATGCCAACTGGTATCGATGACCTATCAATTGTCCTACGTGAGCGTGAATTGACACCGATTAAGGAAGAAGAAATCCTTCGCCAACTCAATACCAAACTTGAAGTAGATAAGGCTGAGATTGAACACGGTCTATCAATCATTATGATTGTTGGTGAGAACATGAAGAGCCACGTCGGGGTGACAGCGACTGCAACAGCTGCCCTATCCCAACAAAACGTCAACCTGGCAATGATCTCGCAAGGAGCAAGTGAAGTTTCTGTCATGTTTGTAGTTAAAACCGAAGAAAAAGAAAAGGCCCTCAAAGCCCTCTATCAAGCTTTTTTTGAAACAAGTAACTAAGTAAAAAAGTTCATGCAAAAAAATGCATGAACTTTTTTATACAATTCGAGGGATTCTATCCGTCAACAAACAAACCACCTCATAATTTATTGTTCCAATATAATCTGCCCAATCTTGAACGCTAATGTTATTTTCTTTATCTTGTCCAATTAAAGTAACTTTTTCACCAATAGCATAATATTGAGGCAAGCGAATCGTTATTTGATCCATGGAAATACGACCAACGATTTCACAAATGTGACCATCTACTAAAACATGAAATCCTTGCAAACTCCGTACCATCCCATCAGCATAACCAATTGGCACTGTCGCAATCCATTCCGGCTCTGAACTCGTGTAGGTGGCACCATAACCGATATGACTACCTGCCTCAATTTTCTTGACATGGACAATTTCAGAAATCAATGATAGAGCAGGTTGAACTTCAAATGGCAACTCTAACGTATGACCACTTGGGTTCATTCCATAAATAATATTTCCTAGACGGACCATATTAAAAACTGTTTCTGAATGCCATATACTTGTGGCAGAATTACTTGCATGAACCCATCGAGGCTTGGTAGGTAGACTTTCTAAACAGGACTGGAAATGTGATAATTGCCTTTCAAATAATTCAATATCTTCTTCGTCTGCTGTTGCAAAATGAGTATAGATTCCTTCGAATTCGATGTCTAAATCCTTCAAAAGGTCAAGCGCTTCGTGAATTTGCTCACTCTGTCGAAAACCAATTCGCCCCATCCCAGTGTCAATTTTTAGATGGACGGTTAAACCAGAAACATCCGTATTCAATTTTTTGATTTCTTCTAACCACTCTAAACTAGCCAATGTGACACTAATGTTTAGTTTTTGTGCTAGAGCCAAATGCTGTGTCGGAACAATTCCTAAAATGAGTATCGGGTGCTCCAATCCAGCTTGTCGTAACTCAAGTGCTTCATCAAGGTTTGAGACGCAAAATCCAGCTACCTTGTTGGATAATCTCTTTGCAACAGCTACAGCTCCATGACCATAGGCGTTAGCTTTTACAACCGCAAATGCTGCTGTTTTAGAAGACAGACGGGACATTACTTGATCCACATTGCCAGCAATTGCATCTAAATCAATATGAATTCGTGTGGGGCGATGTTCACTTTCTATCATTCTCTTCCTCCAAAATTACACTAGCCTGAACAAAATGACTTGAATGGCTAATACTGATCCAGACCTTTCCAGAAAATGGACTGAATGAAACAAATGGCGCACCGTGATTGGTATTGAGAATTTCAATATCCTGAAATCCAACTTTGCCAATACCCGTTCCTAAGGCCTTAGAAAAAGCCTCCTTAGCTGCCCAACGACCTGCCAAGTATTCGACTTGTTTACGGCCCTTTAACTGAGAGTATCGTTCAAATTCCTTTGACGTTAGAATTCGTTTTGGAAAGCCGATATGCTTTTTTCGCGCTTCATCAATCGCTTCAATATCTTGAAGGTCAATCCCATGACCAACTATCATCAGTTTCTCTTTCTTTTTACATGAAGAAAACAAGAAAGACTGGGTTTGCCACCCAGTCCTTTCCATTTTTCTATTTACGGCCGTGACAATTCTTAAATTTCTTACCAGACTGACATGGACATGGATCATTTCGATCAATACCCTCAAATGAAATTGCTTCCTCAGCATGATTTGACTGATGTGGCATAATATTCTTCACAGCAGTAGTATGTGCTTCTTGAACTGCACGTTCACGCTCAATATTATCATGAATCTGCGCCTTCATCATCAATCGTGTCACTTCAAACTCAATTGCACCAATCATGTCATTAAACATTGTAAAGGCTTCTGATTGATACTCAACAATCGGATTGTTCTGAGCATAGCCACGAAGACTAACCGCATTACGCAATTGATCCAAGGCATCAATATGATCTGTCCACTTATTGTCTACAACTCGAAGAATTAACACTTTCTGGAATTCTCGGATGCGTTCCTCATCACGAAGCTTTTTCATCTGAGAATCATAGACTTGTAATGCACGTTCATACAATTCGTCAATGATTTCATATTTATCAAGCTCTTCCAAACTTGCAATACTTAGACTTCCATCTTCAACTAGGTTTGCATGAGCAAATTGAACAATTCCAGTTACCGCTTCTTCTTTTGAACCAAGGAAATGTCCCTCAACCTGTCTTTCAATGGTCCGCAAAATCATTGCCTTAATTTCTGGACCAAGGTCACGATCTGCTGTAATTACTTCGTGGCGTTGACTGTAAATGATTTCACGCTGCTCACGCATCACATCATCATACTGTAAGACTTGTTTGCGTGAGTCGTAGTTATTTCCTTCGACTCGTTTTTGAGCCGCCTCCACTTGACGAGTCAGCATCTTAGACTTAATCACAGACTCTTCCTCTGTCAAGTTCATTCGTTCCATAAAGGCCTTAATACGTTCTGAACCAAAGCGTTTCATAAGGTCATCTTCAAGTGAGAGATAAAATTGTGACTCCCCCTTGTCACCCTGACGACCGGCACGACCACGGAGCTGATTATCAATCCGGCGGCTCTCATGACGCTCTGTACCAATGACACATAGACCACCCAGTTCCAATACTCCTGGGCCTAATTTGATATCCGTACCACGTCCAGCCATGTTGGTCGCAATAGTAACTGCACCACGCTGACCAGCATTCATGATGATTTGAGCCTCTCGGTAATGGTTCTTGGCATTCAAGACTTCGTGTGGAACACCAGCAGCAACTAATTTTTGAGAAATCAAATCAGAAGTTTCAACAGCTACAGTACCAACAAGAACTGGTTGACCTTTTTCGTAACGACGTTTAACATCCGCTACAACCGCATTGAACTTATACTCCAAACTTGGGTAAAGTAAATCTTCATGGTCAATACGTTGAATTGGACGGTTAGTTGGGATAGGAATAATGCGAATGTTATAAATTTCGCGGAATTCTTCTTCTTCTGTCTTACCTGTACCAGTCATTCCAGAAAGTTTTTTATACATACGGAATAGGTTTTGGTAGGTAATAGAGGCACTTGTTTTGGATTCGTTCTGTACCGGTACACCTTCTTTTGCTTCAATCGCTTGGTGAAGACCATCTGAATAGCGACGCCCTTCCATGGTACGACCTGTAAATGGATCGATAATCATAACTTCTTGTTCTTCGTTGACGAGATAATCCACATCATAAATCATGATATAGTTTGCACGAAGGGCATTATCCAAGAAGTGGGTAATTGCTACATTTTCGATATCATACAAGTTATCTAACTTGAAGAATTTTTCAGCCTTATCAATTCCCGAATCCGAAAGTCCAATCGTTTTTGATGGAACATCAATAATATAGTCATCTTTATTTAATGATTTAACCAACTGATCGGCGAGGAAATAAAGTTGGTTAGTTTCAGAACCTTGAGGACCTGAAACAATCAGCGGAGTACGCGCTTCATCAATCAAGATAGAGTCTACTTCGTCAACCAAGGCATAATTCAAAGGACGTTGAACCATGTCTTCCGCTCGTACAACCATGTTGTCACGAAGGTAATCAAAACCAATCTCTGAGTTTGTTGAGTAGGTAATGTCACAGTTGTAAGCTTCACGTTTTTCTGAAGGTGATTTTGCTGCTAAGTTAATCCCTACAGACAAGCCCAACCAAGAATACAATTCACCCATCTCCGTCGCGTCACGCGTTGACAGGTATTCATTTACCGTCACTACGTGAACACCTTCGCCAGATAGAGCATTGAGGTAAACTGGCATGGTAGCTGTCAATGTTTTTCCTTCACCTGTACGCATTTCTGGTACGTCACCATTATGTAGGACAATTCCTCCCATAACCTGTACTTTATATGGATATAGTCCTAACACACGTTTTGCAGCCTCACGCACAACTGCATAAGCTTCGTACAATAAGTCATCAAGCGATTCGCCATTCGCATAACGATTCTTAAACTCTACTGTCTTGGCTTGCAGTTGCTCGTCTGTAAGAGCAGCCATCTCATCTGCATACGAGAAGACCTTATCTGCCATTTTTTCTAATTTTCTTTGCTCTCCCTTTTCATTTTCAATGAGAGAACGAAGTACATTTGTTATCATAAATTTCATCCTATAATCAGTTTAGTTCAATGCATTATTCTACCATAAAAATGGCTAACTTTCAAGATTTTGACTAGATTCTACAGCACCGAAACATAAATAAAAATACTACTTAACATAAGCTAGATAATTCAAATAGATGTGTAAATCAGGAAACTCCAGTAGTGTAGTAGATTTAACCGATTTTTTGACAAAATAATAAGTGGGTGTACAACACATAAATACAAACCACATTCATTCACGTCAAGCTTCCTCAGTCTGTATAATCTTTTTAGTGTATTTCTGATTCCTTCGACAGGCTAGGAAATGTCGTTTTCATATTTCCAACCCAGTACATTCACAATCCTGTACTAAAACCTTAACATTTGATTCAAGACATTTTCGTTCAATTCGCAATTTCCAACTATCAATCAGATAATGGGTGCCAGTCTTTTCTATACAGTGGATTATCATCAAAAAAAGGATTTAATTTGTTTCAACAAACTAAATCCTTTTTCAATTATTTTTCAGAAACTTGTTTTGCTAATGCAAAGTTTCCAAGTGTGGCTGAACCATTTTCAGCAACGGCAGGTGTTACAATGTATTCTTTGACATCTGGTGTTGGAAGATAATCGTTCATCAAACCAACAAATTTCTCGCGTACACGATTGAGCATATGTTCTTGTGCCATTACACCTCCACCAAATACAATGACTTGTGGACGATAAAGAAGAGTCGCTTGAACAGCCGCTTGAGCAATATAATATGCCTGAACATCCCAAACATCTGAATTCAATTCAATTAACTCACCACGAATACCAGTGCGTCCTTCTAGAGATGGACCTGCTGCCAATCCTTCTAAACAACCATTATGGAATGGGCAAGTTCCATTAAACTCATGCTTGACATCATATGGATGCAAAGCTACATAAGTATGACCTGCTTCTGTATGGCCCAAACCACCAATGAATTCACCATTTTGAATGGCACCTGCTCCGATACCTGTGCCGATTGTGTAATAAACCAAGCTTTTAACTCCCTTGCGAACCAAGGTCTCACCAAAAGCAGAAGAGTTCACATCTGTTGTAAAGTAGAATGGGATATTAAATTCCTTAGCAATCAAACCGAGCAAATCGATGTTTGACCAATGTGGCTTAGGAGTTGATGTAATATAGCCATATGTTTGTGAGTTTTGGTCAATATCAATTGGACCGAATGAACCAATGGCAATACCAGCCAAACGGTCTTCATAACGTTTGAAGAATTCTACTGTACGTTCAATGGTCTCATAAGGTGTTGTCGTTGGAAATTGTGTTTTTTCAATTACTTGGAAATTCTCATCACCAACAGCACAAACAAATTTTGTACCACCAGCTTCCAAGCTTCCGTAAAGTTTTGTCATGTGAAGATCTCCCATTTTTTATCTGTTCTATTATACCATAGATAATAACAGAAGAAAAAGGCTTACCGCCTTTTTCTAAATATTTTTTCTTCTAGGTTCTCATCTTACTTTCAGTACTAGGCAACGAGCTGAAGGCTGTACTGAAGTACGCCAAAGCGAGTTAACGAAGTAATGAAAACAAAGAGGGGGGCTAGAATTATTTAGCAACTTTCAAGAAGTCAGCACCATGAGCGATTGTACCTTCAGCAAGTGGTGAAACTTCTGTGAAGTCTGCAGTGTTTGTCACGATGATCATCGTTGTATCATCAAGACCTGCTTCAGCAATTTTCGCAGCATTGAATTTAGCGATTGGAGTACCAGCTTTTACTTTATCGCCAGCTACTACTAATTTTTCAAATCCGTTACCGTTCATTGAAACAGTGTCAATACCAATATGGATAAGAATTTCAGCACCAGAAGCTGTTTTCAAGCCATAAGCATGACCTGTTTCAAAAGCAATTGTTACTTCTGCATCTGCTGGTGCATAAACAACACCTTCAGAAGGTTTAACAGCCAAACCTTTACCCATAGCTCCTGATGAGAAGACTGGGTCATTAACATTTTCAAGAGCAACTACATTACCTGAAAGTGGAGAAACAAGAGTTTCTTCAGAAAGCAAAGCTGTTGTAGCTTCATTTGCTAGAGCCGCTGTTTCCTTTGCAACTGCAGAAGATTTACCAGCAACTGGCTCTTCATCTTCATAACCAAAGAGGTAAGTCAAAGCAAAACCGAGAGCGAATGATACAGCTACCATAAGGATGTATGGAAGAATTTGACCATTACCTGCATAAAGTGTCAAACCTGGGATGATAGTAACACCCATACCTGTACCGGCAAGACCAAGAAGAGATGCTACAGCACCACCAATCGCACCCGCAATCAATGAAAGAAGGAATGGCTTACGGAAACGCAAGTTAACACCGAAGATAGCTGGCTCAGTAATACCGAGGAAGGCAGAAAGAGCTGCTGGGAAAGCAAGAGCTTTCAACTTAGGATTTTTAGTTTTCACACCAACCGCTACTGTTGCAGCACCTTGTGCTGTCATCGCTGCAGTGATGATGGCGTTGAATGGGTTAGCACCAGTGTTTGCGACCAATTGAGCTTCCAAGAAGTTGAAGATATGGTGAACACCTGATACCACGATAACTTGGTGAACACCACCGATAAGGAGACCACCAAGACCAAATGGCAAGTTCAAGATTGCTTGTGTGCCAGCCAAGATGTAGTTTTCAACCACGTGGAAGACTGGACCAATGACAAACAAGCCAAGGATAGACATAACAAAGAGGGTTACGAATGGTGTTACCAAGAGGTCAAGAACTTCTGGAACAACCTTGCGGACAGCTTTTTCAAATTTAGCACCAATCAAACCGATGATGAAGGCTGGCAATACTGAACCTTGCAAACCTACAACTGGGATGAAACCGAAGAAGATAGTTGGTTTCACATCGCCACCTGATGCTACAACCCAAGCATTTGGCAATTGACCCGCAATGAGCATCATACCAAGAACGATACCGATTGTTTGGTTACCACCGAATACACGGAAGGTTGACCATACTACCAAGGCTGGCAATACGATGAATGCTGTATCTGTCAAGATTTGTGAGTAAACGTTCAAATCTTCTGGAAGAGTATAACCAAGAGCTCCAAGAAGACCGCGAAGACCCATGAAGAGACCAGTTGCTACGATAGCAGGAATGATTGGAACGAATACGTCACCGAATGTACGGATTGCACGTTGGAAAGCATTACCTTGTTTCGCAGCTTCCGCTTTTTGCTCACCAGTAGTCGCTGTTGGCAAACCAAGGGCAACGACTTCATCATAGATTTTGTTTACTGTACCAGTACCAAAGATGATTTGGTATTGACCAGAGTTGAAGAAAGCACCTTGTACTTTTTCGATGTCTTCGACTGTATCCTTGTCGATTTTTCCTTCATCAACAACCATTACACGGAGGCGAGTCGCACAGTGGGCAACACTACGTACGTTCTCACGTCCGCCAAGGGCGTCAATGACTTTTTTTGCAATTTCTGTATTATTCATCTTGCAAAAATCTCCTTATATTTTTTCTTTTTTGAAAGTGTTTTCACTCTTTCGATGTTTTTATTATATATGGTTTTTGCGAATATGTCAAACGTTTTGCAGATTTTTTTAAAAAATTCCAAGAATCACAGTAAAAACTTGATTTTTCAATAGAAAACGTTTACTATGTTAATTGAAATATTAGATAAAAAATTGGAGATAGTATGGCCTTTACAACTGAAGTTGTAAAGGCA
>NZ_POPB01000626.1 GCF_002964045.1 Streptococcus suis
GGGCAGAGGGATATTATGTAAGTACGGTTGGACTAAATGAAGCCACAATTAAGAAATATATACAAGAACAGGAAAAACATGATATAGCACTTGATAAGTTGAGTGTAAAAGAGTATGAAGATCCCTTTAGGGATAATGGCAAGTAGTACGAATGCCTCTTTAAGAGGCTAGTGACGAGTCAAAAGCAGTGAGGCTTGAACAAAGTGAAAGCCAGCGTCTTTAGGCGCTGGCTGGTGATGTGGGCTTACAGCCCTTGTTCAAACCACCCGTTTGACGGGTGGTCATGATTCGTGTCAACATCTTTTTTTGACTGACCAGTCAAGT
>NZ_POPB01000627.1 GCF_002964045.1 Streptococcus suis
CGGTCATGGTTCACCAAACAAACAAGGTACAAATGCCGTTCACGGTGCTCCACTTGGTGCAGAAGAAACAGAAGCAACTCGTAAGGCGCTTGATTGGAACTATGGTCCATTTGAAATTCCAGCTGAAGTCTATGCGGACTTTAAAGCTAATGTAGCTGATCGCGGTGCAGCAGCCTACGATGCTTGGGTGAAATTAGTTGAAGACTACAAAGTAGCTCATCCAGAATTAGCAGCTGAAGTAACAGCTATCTTGGAAGGTCGTGACGTAGTTGAAATCAAGCCAGAAGACTTCCCAGTTTACGAAAATGGCTTCTCACAAGCAACTCGTAACTCATCACAAGATGCCCTCAACGCAGCGGCTAAAGTTTTGCCAACCTTCCTTGGAGGTTCAGCTGACTTGGCTCACTCTTTCA
>NZ_POPB01000628.1 GCF_002964045.1 Streptococcus suis
CTTTGCCATTCTTGCAAATGCTGCACTTGCGGTAGAACGAATGGGCTTTGAAATTGTCAATAGTGCAGATGAGGCTGATGCTATCATTCTCGAATCAGACCAATTCGATGCCAGTGTATTTGGTAAGAAACCAATTATCATCGTAGGTGGTGTCGCCATGCAAAAACTGGAGGAATTAGGAATCTTAGCAGGTTTCAATGCGGAACAATTTACAGATGGTGGTGACTATGAAGGTCTCATGCGGGCTATTATTGATGATAAAGATCCATTAACAAGTGGCTACGCCATGAATGGACTTTTCTATTCCAACTCCGGTAATTGGATTGAAGGTATTCCTGAAGGATTTAAAACGCTTGTTAAAATAGCTGACAAAGATTATTATATCGCAGGTTGGTGGCCTGGTCATGACAAATTAGCCAATAAAATTGTCGCCATCGCTGGAAATTATCAAGACCAACCTGTCTTTATCACC
>NZ_POPB01000629.1 GCF_002964045.1 Streptococcus suis
ACATAGCGATTCTCCCTCTGCTTATTAGCTAGTATTCCTATCTCTATTATACTACTTTACATATGAAAAAGCCGTTAGAAATATAATTCTAACGACTTTGTCTTCAGTCTGAACAGTCCATTAAGGACTGTTTTTTTACTTGAGACCGTACTTTATACCCTTTTATTTATTATCATTTTTCATTAAATAATAAGATAAATATATAAATAGAAGAAAGTTTTTATTAAATTCTTATATATTCTTATCAACTATCATCAATCGGAACTTTTTCCGTTACCAAAATAAAGATTTCCCCACCTATTCCAAGGAATAAAAACCCTTATTTTTATACATCATTTTTGAATAAAAATAAAAAGCTAGTATTTCTAGCTTTTTCAGTTCCGTTTGTTTTAGATCCAGTTTATTGTGTGAGGCAATATTGAAAAAATAGAAATTTTAGAAAAACAGTCGCGTTTTTGGGGTGTTGTTCAAATTTTTCAGATTGCTTCAGGGAGGGAAGAGGTTCCCCTTCCCGGTCCCCATTCCATCACAAAGCCAGTAAAATCAAGGGGGGGCTATATTTCACATTCTCTAATTTTTATAATAAAAATTCTTTTTTTAAACTCTGTAACTCCCTTTTATTGAATTATTCTAATCAAATTTGTATCATTTTTATTATAAATTTTGCAAAATACCGCCATTTTTAATTAGTCATATCTTATATTCTGTCTAATTATGTTTCACTCTCTAAACTCAATACTATCAAGGCTTTCAGCTATTTCTTAAATAATTACTAGCATTTTCTTCGTTATGTCTAATTAACACTTGATATTTACCTTTAAATGTCAAAATTAGCCATCTTAGTATCTAGGTCATCTTGTCTAACTCCTATGTATATTAGCGTGATTGCTGGGCTTGAATGATTAAATATAGTCATCAAATCAGCTACATTCTTATACTTTTTATAATAATGATAGCCAAATGTTTTCCGCATGGTATGAGTACCTATATTCTCTATCCCTAAATCATTCCCAGCGGTCTTTAATATCCAGTAAACTGTACGGCGGTCTAGTGGTTTGTTTACACCGTTACGGCTTTGAAATAGATAATGATGGGGCGGTTTACCTTCTACATACTTCCTTAACTCGTTCTTTAATGTTCGGGTCATTTTTATAGTTTTCTGCTTACCTGTTTTTTGTTCCCGAACTCGAATGTGCCAGCCTTGGACGTCCTTAACTCTTAATTTTAAAATATCGCCAATTCTAAACCCTGTGTTTATTCCCACAAGAAATAGTATATAGTTCCTTTCATTCCATGACCTTAGATAGTCCTTCATGGCTTGAATATCGTCTTTGTCGCGTATTGGCTCAACTGCATTCATTAGCTTCTTTCCCTTCTTCCTCACGCGCATTCAGATTGTCATATTCACTAGCGGACTTATTCGGGAAATAGTGACGCTCTAAGTTTTCTAACCATTGGGCGTGCCCTTCCATCATTCCCTTATTCTTTCCATCGGTTCGCGTTCTGAAGTTCTCTACATTGGTTTGCTTCAATAATTCCACCTTCTTTCTGTATTAAAATTACAACACCTTACAACGCTTAACAACACTTAGAATTATAAAGTGTTGTAGCGAAAACCCTTGGGGCGCAAGGGGTTTGGAGATTTTACTACACTTACTACACTTTTTTTGAATACGTTGAATTTTTTTATAATATATATACATACACAAGAAAGTATATTTCTTTTTTATTACTTTATATATTATAAGTGTAGTAAGTGTAGTAATATTATGTAAAGCGTTGGGGCTGTTGGGGTTTCGTCACTACACTTTTTCTAAAAAGTGTTGTGCCAAGTGTTGTAAGTGTTGTAACTTATTTTTTCTTATAGCCCCTCTGCGCCTTCCCTTTGATTGGCACATATAGGGGTAAATAGTGGGGCTGGTCTTCCTTGGGGTAGAAACCTTTGGGAAGGTCTGCCCCTCTTGGTAGACTAATAGGATAAGACAATTTTTCCCAGTCTTCGGGTAAATATTGCGGAAAGTGAGTGTGAAAACCTTGACTACTGAAATTATGTTGAAAATTATGATAATCTGCAAAGCCTGTAAAGTACCACCATACCCAATCATTAGGGATAAAGGTAGAATGTAAATTAGTAAATAGATTTTGTGAAAATGCTAAAACAGGGTCAATGGCTTCCTGATATTCGTCAAGTAAATCTATAGACTTGCTAGGCTCTATAAAGTCCTTAAAATCTAGGTCGATAACTGTTTTTAATACGTATTCTAAAACGCTAGGGCGCGTGATATAATCGTTTTTGATTGCTCGGTTAGGTTTCCCCTTGAAGTGCTTATTAAAGGGCAAAATAACCATTCTACGCCGTATAGCGTGATAGTCTCCCCGTATCTTTGGTAGGGTGTTTGTTGACTGGATGACAACGGTTTTTATAAAAGTACTATACGCGTCTTTTCCTTTTTTCTCTACCGTTACAGTATCCCCACCAACTAGGCTGAATAGTTTAGAAGTATCACGAATAACCGCCCCAGCTTGCACATCATCGCCTATTATAGCTTGTTTCCCGATTGCTTGGGCTAGGGTAAAGCGATTATTTACATCTAAATCCGTTATCTTTATACTTGCTATGTTCTGCCGTCCTATTAGGTTTATAAATAACTCTTGTAACGTTCCCTTGCCTGTTCCGCCTTCTCCTACAAACCAAAACATTTTAGCGTAACTTTCTCCACGTACAACGGCATTGAGTAGTTGAAGTGATAGCTGATAAAGTTCTTTATCCCCGTTAAATAAATCTAATAGCCAGTCCTTAAACTCCCAGCCCTTTATAGTCGGGCTTTGGGCGTGTGGATTGTAGTTGGTTTGTATCTTATGAGTGAATACCCTTGTTTCTGTAAATGGTTCTAGTGTCCGTGTCTTGCGGTTGTAGATACCATTGCCAACTATTATCAAATGTGGGGCGTTTTCCGCCTGTATATGCGGTGCTTTTCGGGTTAAGTGATAAATACAATCACTAGCCCTTTTTTCGTTGTGCCGTGGCTCTATAATGCTTATAAAGTCTTTTAAAAATTCCCTATCATTGATATAAATTCCCTCATCAGGGTTATAAAAATAAACGGGTTTTGTTCCCTCATCGCTTTCAATTCTGCAAACTGTCAGCAATTCCGCCATATATTGGGCAACTATCAAAGGTGGAACAGGCTTTTTAATTTCTGCTTGTGCCTGCTTATCGTCTAACCCGTCTTCTAATAGCTTTCTATAGCGTTCTTCCTGCTTGTGTTGGACAAATTGAAATACTTTCCCTTGCCAACCTTTAAACGTTCTAAGCCGTATATCACGCGCATTATATGACATTTCTCCTGTTGTTTGTTTTCCGTACTGTGTAATACTACCCACCTTCTTTCTATGGTCTAGCTTATGATTTTTGTATCTAGTTTTTGCTGATTAATAATATATGCTATTGTATTTCCTGTATCTTCAGCAAAATAAAACCGTTTCATCATGTCTAAGAAATAACTTGCTAGGCTTGACCTTTTCACAATGGCAGAAAATAAATCTACTGCTTGTTCAAAATCATAGCCATGTAGATACATTTGTCTGATAAAAATAGCCGTTTCTTCCTTGGTGTAAATCCCATTTGTGATAGTATCAAACATCCAGCCATCTAGGTATAGTCTGCTTGCTTGTCTTTGCTGGTCTATCGTGTATCTTTCAAAGTCTTCTAACTTTGCTAATAGACTTGTTTTCATGATACTTATTGGATAATCTCTAATAAGTTCCCACCCTTTCGGGGCTGGTACTTTTTCAAATACTTTCAAAGTAATATTGTTTAGGCTGAAAGGTGTGATATAACCACCAAACGGCAAGTAGTAGAAAAAGCGGAAAAATTATCTTGCATTACTGCGCGTGTTGGATTATCTTTTAGTAAATCTAGTAGTGTTTGTTCCCCACGTTTTATAGTCACTTCCACAATGCTATACATCTATTTCCCTTTCTATGTTCTTGTGTTTCGCTATTTGTTGCTTTACCCATTCAGCCCTATCTTTCTCATCTGATAAAGATAAAAAATAATCTCTTTCCTCTTTTGTTATTTTTCCAGTTATAAACGCGAAAAGCACATCAAATAGTTCTGGCTCTTCTCTTGCAATAATTTTTAGTTGTTCTTCTATATCCATTCTTGAAACTCCTAATTATACTTCTTTCCTGCAAGCCAAATATAAGCCCCGTAGTTATCGTTTAAATGTTGCGTGGTATGTTTGCCCTCAGAAACTTTTTTAGGCTTGCTAGGGGCTTGAATACTGCCTAAACCAACGCCAAACCATAGAAAGAGGTTTAGCGGTGTAAATATTGCAATGAGTGTTAACGCTTGTTCTATTGTCATTTCTTGCATTTTATAAAATACCTCGTTCTTTTTGGTCTTTGATAATTAGATTGCGGATATAGCGCCAAATATTCCCAGTTGGCGCTGTTGCTAAATTGTTAGGATTTTCAAAAATCCGTTGTTCTTTATCCAGATAATCAAACAAAAGATAGTTGGGGCGCTTTCCGTTAACTTTTATCGCAAGTTCTAGTGCCTCGCTATCGTGTTTCCGTAACTCCCCTAACAAATAATCTACATTCATTTGATAAAACTCTTCATGACCTGCCTCAGCCTCATTATAAGCCTCTGAAAGCCTGTAAAACTCCATCCAGAGTGTTGTAATAGCTGTCCTACACTCTTCAGCAATTTCAGTAGCTCCCTTGTGACCTTTGGCGATATGCCAATCGCTTAAAATATCTAGCTTTTCTTCTGCAACTTGTAACCGTTCTTCAAATTGTTTAAAATACTGTTTCATGTATGATTTTCCTTATACCTTGGCTTCTAGCAATACTTCAAGCCGTTTCTTTTCTTCTTCGATTTGTTTTTCAAGCGCTCCTATACCTGCCATTAGTTCGCTATGATTGGCTGGTATAAAATAGCCTTTATGATTGCCTTTGCGGTTGCCAATAATTGGTATTTTATGCTTGATTATCAGCCGTCTAACACATTCCCTAACCGTTCTTTTATCTAGGTTGGTTTGTTGTGCTATGTGGCGTGCCGTGATGGCTTTTTCAATCCCTACACCGATTAGGCTATATATACGCTTGTCGTTTCCTTTTAAGTCCATTTTGACCCCCTTCCACATTTTATTCTTGTATTTCTGGTATTGGCTCGCGCGGTGGCGCGTGCTTTTTCCGTGTATTGACCTGTCTACAATTTTTCTTTTACTATACATGTTTTGGAACTAGCCTAGACTATCCCCAGCGGTTGCCCGCCCCAAACTTATCTTGTAAGTGTGTGCCAAAATAATAGCCTAGCTAGTGTGTGCTTTATGATTTTGAAAATCTTAATATCTTGAAATAAATATTATTAACTTGCCTTCTTATTGCGCTTATGGTATGATTAAGGCAATAACAAAGGCTTACAAGGGGTTGCCCTTCCTTGGTTATTGTTTAATCATTTGAAGGCTTGTCAGTTTGGTCGCTGGTGTAAGCCTTTTTTTGTTGTCATTCTTTCAACTTTTCCAGTATTTCGTCAACATCTCGCACATCATAGTAGATAGACTTCCCTTGACGTCGTGACCTTAACCCGCATGACTTTAAATATTTCATGTATTTGTGGTCAAAGCCGTATAACTCCATTACCTCCCCTTGTCGTAGGGGCTTTTTGTTTAGCCGTTCTATTTCGTCCTTTGCCATTTCACGCGCCAAAACTAGCGCACCGCGGACAAGTTCAAGGCTTGCGCTTTCGCTTAACAATGCTTCTGCCATTTGTTTTTTCCTTCCTGTTCAATATATCGCCTAAAATCGTCTATACGGCGTTTTTTTTGTTTTCTGGTATCTTTTTACTACCCATTCTAAAAAATAGCTAGAATGTGCCTTTTTTTGAGAATTTAACACCCTCTAGGCGTAAACCTCAGAAAATTCTTTGTAAATGTCGTCGGGGATTTCCGTTAGGGCTTGTTGCTGGAGCTGGATAGCCTTTAGGCGGTTTGTATCGCTTGCCGTTGGCTTATTGATAATGTCAGCCGTTGCCAAAACTTGCTTGAAATACTCGTCTAGCTTTAACTTCCGCCCCTCGGTAATTTCTTGTTTTTCTTCTCGTTTGGTTTTTAAGAATTGAAATTCGTCAATTTCATCATTCAACAAGCTATAAGAGATAATGCCACGGTGTCGCCATTGGTTAAAACGTGCCTTAATTCCCTCTATCGTCCAACCTTTTAGCCGTTCTAGGAGTAAATCAAAGCTAACTAGCCCATTATCTTCATAAACTTGTTGTAGTAGTTCCTGTGTAAATGGTGTTTTAGTCATCTTCCGTTTCTCCCTCGATATATTCCAGCTCCTTTTCTGTCAAAGTGCTATTGTATTCAGAAAGTAAGTAGCCTAGCCCTTCTTGTAAGCCTACCCATAGTTCGCAAAATTCCTTTTTGTCTGCTTCTTTCGGGATAAGGGGCTGAAAGTCCTCTACTTTTTCGGCTAGGTCATACAATTCATACAGTTGTTTGAGTAAATCTAGGTACTTTTTACGGCTGATAGTATAGTTTTTACGGGCTTTCTTCCGTTTCTTGCCCTTTGCTCGATAATGTAAGGTACGTTCTTCTAGCATTTCTTGGATCTGTACCCATGCTTGGGCGTTATGTTCCACCATATCAGGCAAAACTTCAGCGTTTTCATCTAGCCCCATAGCTTCCGCCATGTTTACCTTGTCATCTACCCATTTTTTAAACTCTTTATAGGTCTGTTTCTTGCTCATTTTGTGTTTTCTCCTTTAGTTTTTCTTGTAAATAGTCCTGTATCTCCCATATGAAACGGCTAACGGCTTCAAATTTGCCTGCTAGTGTCGTTTCTATGGCTTCATTATTCAAACTAGCTAGATAATCGGTAATATAGTCTAGCTCTTCATCTGACTTGTTAGCACGCTCTAGGAGTGCTTCAAGTTGTTTACTTGCCATTGTCTGCCCCTGTGTCATTTGTATGCTCCCAAAGGGCTTTATAATCGCCGTCATGGTCTAGGCTCTCTAGTAAGTAAAGAGCTTCATCGCCAAAATCTGCGATATGGTCTAGTGTTGTAGTGACTGCCATTTCTGGGAAGTCTGTATCTAGTGTACTGTCCGCCATATCCATTAGCATTAGTTCTAGGCTGATAACCCTTTCTAGTAATTCTTGGCGTGTTGCCTGTTGTCCTAAAAAGGCTCTACGCTCTATACAGTAGCGTTCTTCAAGTGTGGTCATGTTGTAGTTCCTTTCTAGCACGCGCCTGCGTGTTTATTCTTTGGATTAGGTGGGGAAACCTGTATTATCGTTTAATCATTTGTTTTTGTCGTTGGTCGTTGTTTTAAGGGGTACGCCCTTAAAATAGTTTTTAGTTCTTTTTTCTGCGCGTGATTGCCCTTGGTCGGAGGTCAATCATGAGTAAATAGCCATTGTAAGATAGCTAGAATGTGCCTAGCTGTCTTTTTTAGGGTTAGATAAAGTAGTCCGCCTATGGTTTACCTCCTTTCTTTGTCTGTGTCGTTTTCCTGTAGTGTGTGTGAAAGGTAGTTAGGAAAATTACACATCTTCTAGTAGCCAATTTATGACACTTTCATAGATACGGCGCGGGGCGTCATAGTTGCCCTGCTCTACTTTGGCAAGTGTGGGCGGTGTGATTTGCAACTTTTTAGCAAGTTCTAGTTTTCCGATTTGTAAGTCCGCACGCTTGCGCCGTACTTTTCTAGCATGGTCTTCCGTTAGTAGCATTTTTATCCCTCCTTTCTTAAACGAAAAAACTTTCGTTTACAAAGCAATGATAACCGAAAAAACTTTCGTTGTCAACAGGGAAATGAAATTTTTTTCGTTCATAATTTTATTTTTTTAAATGTTCATGTTATACTTGTTTTTGTGAGAGGTAGAAAACATGGAAACTAAAAACAGGTTAAAAGAATTACGGAAAGCAAGTAATTTTTCCCAAAAAGATTTTTTTGAAAACATAGTGAAAACCAAGTTAAAACTAGATGTAACTTTGCGAACCTATCAAAACTGGGAAAACCCTAATAATGAAATAAAATCCAAGCCAGCCCAAGCTTTAGCAGATTTTTTTGGTGTTCCTGTAGGATACCTATTGGGATATAACAAGGAAGATATTCTTGAAAAAGTAATAGAGTTTTTTAATAATATAGACTTTGAAAAATTATCGGAAACTTACCCAGACTATGAAACTTTAGAAAAAATCTCTGAAGCATACACGGAAATAGAAAACTATATAGATAACCCTTTGAAGTATGAAAAATTTGGTAAGGGGCTGACTAATGTAAATCAGTCTTATATACTTATAATCCAAAAACTTATCGAAAGTGATAAGGAATTTGGTACCAATTTCGCTGATATCCTTATAAACTATATTTCTTTAAACAATTCAGATAGACTAATAGTTTTTGACCTAATTCAAAAAATGGCTAACAAAGACACCTAAAAACGCCAACCCCAGCAGGTCGGCGCGTGGAAATATACAAATTGATTGACATATAACCTATAATGGGGGTATAATCATAGTGTAAAGAATTGTTGTGAGGACAATTCTAGCGCTAAATCAAAAAAGCCCCCAACGTGCCCAGCGTTGAGGGTTTTTGTTTGCCCCTGTTTGGGGTTAGTCGTCGTTATCGTCTAAATAATACTTAACTACTTCAGTCAAGATATTAACCAATAACGGCGCTAGAATACTTGTGAGGATAAGTTCTAGCAACTAAATCACCTCCCTTCAGTAAATTCAGGGGGCTTGTATATCTTATCAGATAATTTATTTTGTTGTCAAATTCTCCCCGCTTACACACGGCAACATGTAAGCAACCATATTTTTATAATTGATATTTAATCCCAAATACTATAAACTAGATAAACGGAGAAAGCATTTATAACGCCCGAGGGTGTATATTTGCGTGAGGTGTCTAGTTTTGCTAGGCACTTTTTTTCATTCTTAGCAACACTATTAGAATCCACTTATAAACACGCGCATACTATTTTATTCTTTCGATTAGGTGGGGAAACCAATAGGAAGGATAAACAAATGATTAAACAATACCAACTAAAAGACGGCTCTGTTAGATACTCTTATATTGCTTATGTAGGTATAGACCCACTTACAGGCAAAGAAAAGCGCGTAAGGAAAAGAGGTTTTAAAACTAAGAAAGAAGCCAAAATAGCTGAAAGCCAATTACTTCTAAAAGTGGATCATGAAGGATTTTTTGACAAGCCAGATAGAATAACCTTTGAGGAAGTCTATAAGATATGGCTGGAACACTATAAAAACACCGTGAAGGCCAGTACATACGCCAGACAAAAGGCACAAGCAGACCTACATATCATTCCAGCATTTGGCGCGTGCTACGTGGATAAAATAAGCCTACCAATGTGCCAAAAACAGGCACAAGAATGGTTTAAGGGCTACAAGAAATATGCTAACTTTATCGGTATGACTAAGATGGTTTTAGATTTTGCGGTAAATATGGGCTATATTCATGATAACCCCATGAAGAAGATAATAAAGCCCCGTAAATCCTCTGAAGTCGATGAAGAAGAAAAGAAAAAAGAAAACTTTTACAGCCGTGAAGACTTGCAAAAGTTCCTAGACTGCGTAGCAAAGGAAGACAAGGAAGAAATAGCTTGTATTTTCCGCTTACTTGCCTTTACAGGTATGAGAAAAAGCGAAGTTCTTGCCCTACGGTGGAAAGACTTAGACTTCTTTACCTCACGTTTATCAGTTAGCCAAATAGTAGCCTACGGAGAAAATAACACTATTGTCTATCAAACACCCAAAACAAAAAAGAGTAAGCGCACTATCACGCTTGACCCTGTTACCGTGTCTATTCTGAAAAAGTGGGAAAAGACTAGACATTTTTTAAACTTCCCCCAGCGCGTGAAACCAACTGACCTAGTTTTTCCAGCAGAAACAGGCAACGCGCATAGTTTTGATTATATAAACTATAATCTACGTTGTATTCTAAAAAAATATGACTTACCTTACATAACGCCCCACGGTTTCCGCCATACACATTGTAGCTTACTTTTTGAAGCTGGGGCATCGATTAAAGAAGTACAGGAAAGACTAGGGCATGAAGATATAAAAACAACTATGAATATTTACGCTCATGTTACGGAAAATACAAAAGAAAAAACGGCTGAAAAGTTTGCCCAATTTTTGGGAATGTAACGCCCAGCCGTTACCATTTCCGTTACCATTTCAAAAAGAAAACCATTCCCAAGGCTCGGGAATGGCTTGAAATCAACGTTTCTAACGGTTTTATAACGCTGATTATTTGAGACCGTACTTTTTGTTGAAACGATCCACACGTCCATCTGCTTGAGTGAACTTTTGACGTCCAGTATAGAATGGGTGTGAATCTGATGAAATTTCCACACGGATCAATGGGTAAGTTTCACCTTCGAATTCAACTGTTTCGTTAGATTTCTTAGTTGAACCGCTAAGGAACTTGTAGCCAGTAGTTGTGTCCATGAAGACAACAGTGCGATATTCTGGATGGATATCTTTTTTCATTTTAATAATTCCTTTCTGCCATGGTCTCTTTCCGAGCCATAGATTATAACCATTTAAGTTTACCAAAAGTTTGTTCTTATGGCAAGTCTTTTTACCTATTTTTTTAATATTTTTTCAAGTTATAGTACGGAAGCTCCTGAAGCAAGGTCAGAAGTTACTCTGGCGCCAAATCCCCCTCTTGAAGGACTGCCCAAGCTATCAGAAATCCTTTCTTTACCAGCAAGAACTTTCTCAGACAGTCCCGAAGTCACAAGAATCCTACCATCAAGCCCTATCAGCACCGCCTCAATACCATCTGTTGCTTCCACTATCTTATAAATATGAGGTATATCTTGACCAAACAGTCGAGTCGTCCAAATCTCACCATCAACAGATTGTTTGGACACAATGGTCAAACTAGCTAGCTGCGACTCGATTGGATAGCCTGTTTCAGGACTGAGAATATGGTGGTAAGTCTTCCCGTTTACTGTAAGGGTTCTTTCGTAAATACCAGAGGTGACAACCGATTCCTCTCCTATGTTGAGGACGAGGGCATTTTCACCACGTGGTTTCTGAGGATCCTGAATCCCTATTCGCCAGAAACCATCTTGATTGTGGGGAGCTTGACCAAAGGTCAGAACATTGCCTCCCAGGTTAATCAGTCCAGCCTCCACACCTATTCTTTTAAGGAAGTCGACAATCTTATCAGCTACATATCCTTTAGCCAGAGCACCCAAATCAATCGCCATACCTTCTTTTTTCAAATAGACTGTCTGCTCCTCATCATCTAATTCAATGTCCCTTGGATTGATGAGTTGGAGTTTTTCACTGATCATTTCTTGAGTTGGAAGTTTGGCATCACTAAATCCAATCCGCCAGCTTTGTACAAGAGGGCCAATGGTAATATTCAAAAAAGATCCCTGAGCCAGACTGTGTTCTTTGCCCAATTTGATCAATTCATACAGGTCATCGGCAACAGGAACCGCCTGAACACCCGCATTGATATTGACCTCCATCAATTCAGAGGTCAAATCATTGGCAGAAAACCGATCCTTGTAGAGATAGAGTAACTCTTCTACCTGGTCCAAAATCGGTTCTGCCTGAGGATGCCAAATTCTGGTTTCAATGATGGTTCCCATAAGACGAAGGGAGCGACTACTTGCTTGCATTCCTCACTACCTCTTGTATTTCTTGGTATATTTTCTCATTTTCGGAGAGTGAATAAGAGTTAGCACCACTTGCTAGTGGGTGGCCACCGCCATCGTGGCGTTTGGCAATCTCGTTGATTGGAATGTACTTACTGCGTAGTCGTACTCGATAGTTTCCGTCAGTTTGTTCCACAAAAATCCCCCAAGATTGAACCATCCCAATCCGTCCTGGTGCACCTACGATAAAGGAAGTGTCCGCATCGGTCACACCGTATTTTTTGAGAATATCCTGTGTCAAAACAACACGTGCCGCACCATGTTCATCCACTTCCAAGTTGTCGTAGACGTAACCTGTCAACTTGGCAATCTTGAAATCAATGGTATCCATCTGGCGAGACATCCTTGCGAAGTCAAAATCTTCTTGGCGGAGACGAGCAACAATCTCAAAGGTACGTGAACTGGTTGCCGGATAGAGAAAGCGTCCTGTATCGCCAACAATTCCTGCATAGAGTAGACGGGCAGTTTCTGCGTCTAGTTCCAGTTGGCTTTGAAGGGCCAATTCCGCAATCATTTCACTACAAGAACTAGCTTCCGTATTGACCCAGAGCAGGTCGCCATAAGGCTCTTCATTGGGGTGATGATCGATTTTAATCAGGAAATCACCCTGAGTATAGCGGTCATCATCCACACGTGCCGTATTGGCAGTATCTGTCACGATAACCAAGGCTCCTTGATAGTCTTGATCTGCAACTACGTCCATTCCTGCCATCCAAGCAAGGTTCGGCTCCTCAAAACCGGTTACCTTGATGGTTTTTTCAGGAAAATTCTTCTGCAAGAGTTTCTGCAAACCCACCTGACTGCCAATCGCATCTGGATCTGGTCGTTGGTGGCGATGAATGATAATGGTGTCGTATTCACGAATTTTTTCAATAATAGTATTATAAATAGTCATAGCAACTCCTTTTCATCATTTTAGCACAAACTTCCCCTTTTGAAAATGATGGGAGTGTGATATAATATGATTACTATGTAATTTGGAGGAAATTATGGTACTAGCAAAAATAGTTTACGCTAGTATGACTGGTAACACAGAAGAAATTGCTGACATTGTCGCCAGTAAGCTAGAAGAGTTAGGTTTGGAAGTACAGGTTCACGAATGTACGACTATTGAGACAGAAGAAATCTTGGATGCGGACCTTATTGTCGTTGCCAGCTACACCTATTCTTACGGTGGAGACGGTGAGCTTCCAGATGAAATTGTGGATTTCTATGCTGACCTAGCTGACTTAGATTTGACTGGTAAGGTCTACGGTGTTTGCGGTTCTGGTGATACCTTCTATGATGACTTCTGTAGTGCAGTAGATGACTTTGATGTCATGTTGGGGTCACGTGGTGCAGTCAAAGGTGCTGAAAATGTCAAGGTAGACCTGGCTGCTGAAGACGAGGATATCGTCAACCTTGAGCAATTTGCAACTGACCTTGCTGCAAAAGTAAATGAATAATTAACTTAACCAGCCTGAACAAAAGTTCAATGCCGTTTCTCAGAGTTCGTGTCAACATCTCAGCGCAGTGGTTGATTGGCAGATTTGTTCGTGTTTCTCACTTCAAATCTGACCTCACGACTGTTGCGAACAGAGTTCGCTTCATTTCCAACCTCAAAAGGTTCACTGAACCTTTTGAGCTGTACGGGGATGGGAGTAAAATAGTCCAGTGGACTATTTTAGCCCGAACCTAGATATTTGGAAGTGAGGAGAACTCTTTTTTGACTAGTCGAGTTCTTTCCCACTCCCGGTTTTCTTAAAAAGGAGGAAAAAATGAATTTAGAACACATCCGCGAACAGATAAATTCGATTGATAGCCAATTGGTTGACTTGCTAGAACAACGTATGGAGTTGGTCGACCAAGTTACAGCTTACAAACGAGCAACAGGTAAGCCTGTTTTAGATACCAGCCGAGAAAATGCGGTCCTTGAACGAGTTGGAAACCTCGTCCAAAAGGAGGATTACCGCTCTGCTATTCAAGCGACCTTTAGCGATATGATGGCACAATCGAGAGCCTATCAAGCTGCAAAATTAGCTCAAGATGACCAGTAAAGTCAAGCAAGCTACCCAATTCCTCGCCTTTTCTATTCTAATAGGACTGATAGCAGGATTGGTGACCACACTCTTTGGGAAAATTCTACTAGAGGTTGGTGACTTACGGTCTGAATTCTTTACTTATTTAATCCCCTTTCTACCACTTGCAGGGTTGGTGATTGTTTTCGTTTATCAAAAATGGGGGAGGGAAGTCCAAGCAGGTATGGGCTTAGTCTTCAAAGCTGGACAAGGGGAGAATGTGCACATTTCTCCAGTTCTCGTTCCGCTCATCATCTCCACAACTTGGCTCAGTCATCTTTTTGGCGCTTCCGTTGGCCGCGAGGGGGTAGCTGTCCAACTTGGTGCTAGTCTTTCACACTGGTTACAAAAACAAGGCTTCAAAGACTTGCCCAAAGACATGGTAACAAAGATTGGTATGGCCGCAGGTTTTGCAGGGCTATTTCAAACACCCTTGGCTGCTAGTTTCTTTGCCATTGAAGTATTAATCGTTGGCCAATATACTTGGACTAGTCTTCCCTATTGTCTAGTCGCCGCTTTCACAGCTTCTACTACTTCTTATTTTTTGGGATTAGAGAAATTTTCGCATGCCATCGTGACTACCTCATTCCAGTTTACAGATAGTTTCAAATGGACCTTGATTGCCATCTGCTTCGGATTTGTCGGTAATCTATTTGCCTGGTTTTTGGCACAAGCAAAAAACATCTCAACTAGATTGCTTCCAAATCCTTATATAAAAATTGCTATCATGGGAATCGAGCTAAGCATTCTACTATTCTATTTCCATCAAGGTCGTTATGCTGGTTTGGGAACCAATTTGATTGAGGTTAGTTTAGCTGGGGAACAGGTGTTTGATTACGATTGGCTACTAAAACTCCTACTCACCTGTCTTTGTTTGGCTGCAGGTTTTCAAGGGGGCGAAGTCACGCCACTATTTGCGATTGGAGCAAGTGCTGGTGCTGTTTTAGCTGGATTACTTGGTCTACCTACTGAACTTGTTGCAGCCCTTGGGTATTGTGCCGTATTTGGAACAGCCACCAACACCTTACTAGCTCCGATATTTATTGGGTATGAGGTATTTGGAGCCAACCTAATCCCCTATGCCATTCCTTTCCTTGCCATAGCTTATCTTGTAAACAGAAAACAGACTATTTATGGACAACAGATAAGAAAGTAATAACAAAAAGCCTATGAATAGCTCCCTGTCAGGTGGACAATGAAATAATAAAAGATTCGGCGACGGCCTTGTTCCTCATTTCAAGAGGGGCAAGGCCGTTGTTGCTTTCTTGAAAACGTTGATGATTATAAAAGTAGATATAGGCATCAATATCTGACACCAGCTACTCAAAGGTCTTATATTTCTTCAAATTATAGTCTGTTTCTTTTGGCTTGTACCGTTCATGATATTGCTTTAAAAAAACTCTTATTTAATTCGTCAATGAATTGTAAAAGCGTTTATGCCGTTACTCTATCCCATGATTGGCGTAAAGTTGTTCCGTGTAAATCTGCGTCTAGCAAATCGTCAAAGTCTTTAACAATAATAGCATTGACTCCGAATAGTTCTGAAATGACACGTTCCTCGCCAAAAAAAACGATATAGTACTCACATCCAACTAGCTTGATGTCATATTCCATATTACAATCAAATCCCTCTTTTAACTCATCCAAAGATGAAAAAAATGTCTTTTTCATGTCTGATACCCTCCAAATCTGAATTTGAAATCTCTTGAGTTTTAGTTAATGACTTATATTTCGAACGTGATTTTTTTCAACTCCCCGGTTTTTTTAGCTTTATACCATGTCCAACTAAGTTGATGTGGAACTATTGGATGATTTGTCAGATTCTTATGGTTAGTATTATCTAAATCAAATTTAGATCTACCTCTTTTGTCAAAATATCACCTTGAATAGAGTTCTCCATCTTTTATTAGCGATATCGCACTGTTAGGTGTTGATAAAATTGGGATATTTTCATCATAGATAACCGAACCATTAGCTTTAGCCTCGTTCATCCACTTGACATCTGCTGCAATTTTTGAATAGCCCTATATTCTTCAGTGTTATTATACCTCATGTATCTATACTTTTCTAGTGTTTTAGGCGCTTTACCTCCCATTAGGTCAACGATTTCTTTATATGCTTTTTCGGTTGTGCTAACCTTATCTCTAACAATGTCTTACAAGATACACTTCCTGAAAACTTCTCACGGCTATAATCACGACCTAAGAAATCATATTCGCACTTATTCAAAGCAAAACAAGAACAGTCATTTAATAAAGTCAGGAATTTAATGGAAAAATTTGGAGCGAATTTGGGGCGAGAAAGTCATAACCACCCGTGAAAACGGGTGGCTTGTACACCGGCTATAAGCCGTTTCTCTCCAGCGACGTCTAAAGACGTTCGCTGAACTTCGTTCAGGTTAGTGCTATAACTACTTGACTAATGCCCGTAACAACGGGCTTTTATCTCGTTCTAAAACTGCCATCTGAAAATGGATCTTCATACTCTTTGACACTCAATTTATCAAGTGCAATGTCATTTTTCTCCTGCTCGCGAATATATTTCGCAACTGTCTTTTCATTCAGTCCAACGGTACTAACATAGTAGCCTCTAGCCCTAAACTTTCGATTTCCATACTTATATTTTAAATTGGCATGTTTATCAAATATCATTAGAGCACTTTTGCTTTTCAAATATCCCATAAAATCGGAAATCGAAAGTTTCGGAGGTATCAAGACAAGCATATGAACATGGTCTGGCATCATGTGTCCCTCAATGATTTCAACGCCTTTGTATTGACATAGATGACGGAAAATATCAATTAAGTCCTGCCTAATTTTGTAGTAAATGGACTTTCTCCGGTACTTAGGTGTGAAAACTATGTGATATTTGCACAT
>NZ_POPB01000063.1 GCF_002964045.1 Streptococcus suis
CTTCCGATCTGCTTTTATTGATAGCGTAGAGGTTAAGGGTTCTCTACGGAGAATGTATCGGCGTGAGCAAGGTCACCATAGGTATAACCGAGATTAAACCATTTTTTCCTTTGCTCAGAAGTGCCGTGGGTAAAACTGTCTGGAACAGTACGGCCATAGGCTTCCTGTTGAAGAGTATCGTCACCAACTGCATGGGCAGCATTCATAGCTTCGTCAATATCACCAGCATCCAAGATGCCTTGTCCATCAACATATTTGGCCCAGGCTCCTGCATA
>NZ_POPB01000630.1 GCF_002964045.1 Streptococcus suis
CCGAAACGCTCAATATTTTCAGCCAAGATTTTTGCTCGTTTGTTGGAAATTTCATTACTAACCAAGAGCCCCGTATTTTCTAAGTATGAAAGCAAGTGAGTAGACTTTCCTCCTGGCGCTGCTGCCAAGTCCAACACTTTCATCCCTTTTTCCGGAGCTGCAATCTGACCGACAACCTGTGCAGCCGGCTCTTGTGAGTAGACTAAGCCAGTTACATGTTCTGGAGACTTTCCTGAGACCTTACCATAGTATGACCAAGTCATATTAGGGATTGGTTGCTCAAAGTCCAATTGACTTTCTTTGAGAGGATTTGTGCGAAAG
>NZ_POPB01000631.1 GCF_002964045.1 Streptococcus suis
CTTCCAGATGTGGAATACCCAACCGATGCTTATGACTACCAAGGCTGTCTGTCATTGGTTAAAGAATTAACCATCAAGGACGGTAAGCTCTACCAATATCCAGTCGATGCTATTACCAGTCTTCGTAAAGAAGCTCAGCCATTTTCAGCCCAAAAAGAAACCAATAATGTTTACGAATTAGAACTTGATTTTTCAGCAGGCACGAAGCATGAAATCGTATTGTTCGCAAATGAAGAAGAAAAAGGCTTGGTCTTGTCTGTAGACACTGAACAAGGCCAGATCACATTAGACCGTGGCAACTGTGGTCAA
>NZ_POPB01000632.1 GCF_002964045.1 Streptococcus suis
GAAGGAGAAAGGCAACTGTTAAGTAGATATTTGCAAATTTCTTCATTATTTCTTCCTCTCTTTCGTCATCCACATAATCAATAGCATGGCTAAAATCAAGACCACACCTATGGTTGAACCCATTCCCCAGTTTTGTGTTGTGAGAAAGTGTTGTTCGATAGCTGTTCCCAGTGTAATGACTCGATTACCGCCAATCAAACGGGTCAACATGAAGAGGCTCAGACTTGGAATGAAAACCGCCTGAACACCAGAGCGGACACCGTTCATGGAAAGAGGAAAAATAACTTTTGTGAAAGTCTGCCAA
>NZ_POPB01000633.1 GCF_002964045.1 Streptococcus suis
GGTATCTGGTCCTGTACTATAGATTGCACCACTATTATAAAACGTAGCATTATCATAGTACTGTATTCCATCCAAACCTTGGAAAGTCGCAACCATTACACGGTCTGTTGTTTTCTCATCTCCCGTGAAAACAAGTCGTGGATTTTTTTCATCATATGCATTAGCATCTACCGCTGTTGTCAGCGTTCGTAGAGCAGATTGCACACTACCGATAGTATTTTTAAAAGATCCACTCGCATCCTGCAAGATTACCAAGTCAATTGGCTGACGTGGTAATCCCCAGTTCACTTCTTGCTTTGTTTCAATCTTAATCGCACAACC
>NZ_POPB01000634.1 GCF_002964045.1 Streptococcus suis
TAACTTATCAGATGGCAAATAACTGCTTTTACTTAAAATATAATTCTGAAGATAATTCATATAAACTCCTACCTCTTCAAAATTATAGCAGTTTCTTATTCTTCAAGCAAGCCTACAGTGGAAAACAGTGTCAGAAATCGTTTACATATTTTCTTTTTTTGCTATAATGAAACTAGATTACAAGGAGGTTCATATGAGAGTTACTATTCATTATCCAAAACCTATCAAACAACTATCCTCCCAAAAACTTCCACTCCTGGTAGATGGAAAAATTGCTGGGACAGTTACTCAAGGAAAAATTCTAAGCTTACCAATTACACA
>NZ_POPB01000635.1 GCF_002964045.1 Streptococcus suis
ATTTAGGTATCAATTTTGTTATTCCTAATGAGAAATTAAGAATCCTATCCTGCTTGAACATTTTATTATAGGGGAGACTCGGTTGCTTGCTGTATAGGTGGTTTTGAGACCAGGGTGTGGGATTTCTGACAGATACTTGGGAATATATAGATGAAACTGTTAGTTTTTTACTCATAGTTTGATCTAATTATTAATTTTTAGGAGAGTTATTATCATTTTAGGAAAGGGTAAAGAGGGATGGCAAAAATTTTAGTATTAGAAGACGACGTAGCTATTAATAAGGTTATTTGTGAATTTTTAAGAGACA
>NZ_POPB01000636.1 GCF_002964045.1 Streptococcus suis
GTGGCAAGAGGCTGTCAATCCACTTAGTACCGATAACTTTGACAAGTGCAGCGATCAACACGTAAATCAAGCCGACGAAGAGAATACCAGTCTGAGCTGCCGACACATCACCACCCATTTCCTTGATAGCAAGGGCCATAGCTGAGATATAGGCAAAGGAAGAACCTAGGTAAACCGGAACCTTAAACTGTGTCGCTACTTGGTAAATCAAGGTCCCGACACCTGATGCGAAGAGGGCAACCGATACGGGCATACCGAGAATCAGCGGCACCAA
>NZ_POPB01000637.1 GCF_002964045.1 Streptococcus suis
TCAAATCCGCTCCCAATTTATCTCGGATCCGATTGACATGAACAGCAACTGTTGCACTATCTCCAACATAGTCATATCCCCAAATGGTTTCAAACAAGTGATCTTTAGAGAATACTCGGTTAGGGTGTTTTGCTAGATAAACCAGCAATTCAAATTCACGATTAGGCAATTTGATTTCCTGACCATCCAAAGTCACTTTCCAATTATCCAAGAAAATAGTCATATTCCCAACTGTTAATTCATTATGATCATTATCCTTTTGAAAACGCTGGTAGCGA
>NZ_POPB01000638.1 GCF_002964045.1 Streptococcus suis
TTAATTTCGTTGTGACAGTGGTTTTACTACCTTGTTCCGCTACTGTTACAGTATAGTCCTCAGTTGCTGCCAATACAGGACCGTCTGCCACTTTTACTGAGTAAGTAGCTGGTTCATTGATAAAGACAAGTTGGTCTGTTTCAAAACTATCTACAAATTGGAAAACATTGTACAATTTTTTAGCTACACCATCGACTAATTTGGTTGCAGCGATGTCTGCTGGGATGGTGGTTTTTAATTTATAATCAATGGTTTGTCCAATAGAGAAATCCGTTTGTTTTGCACTATTTTTTTGACTGGTAATATCTTTGTCAAAAGG
>NZ_POPB01000639.1 GCF_002964045.1 Streptococcus suis
AGTCCAGTGTTTCCAGAAATATTTTCGTGGTGCCAGGCGCAAGGAATTGCAATGGGGATTATTACGAATGGACCTTATAGACATCAGTTGAGAAAGATACGCACGATGGGGTTAGTTAATTGGTTTGAGCTAGAACATGTCCTTATTTCTGGACAAGTTGGTATCACAAAGCCAAATCCTGCTATTTTTCAACTAATGGAAGAACGTTTGGGGATGTCAGGCGAAGATATTTGTTATCTAGGAGATTCGTTTGAAAATGATGTGGTAGGAGCGAAAGCTGCGAATTGGAAGGCAATTTGGTTTAATCATAGAAAGAGA
>NZ_POPB01000064.1 GCF_002964045.1 Streptococcus suis
CTTCCGATCTTCACCATTCGTATGCCAGACGAAGTTCCACCGAACGTATCCCAGGCATTTAAAGATGTAATTCCATATGCATTGTCTATCTTTGTCTTGTATGGCATTGATCTTGTGACACGTCAATTCCTTGGAACAAACGTTGCTGAGGCGATCCTGAAATTATTTGAGCCTCTATTTACAGCCGCAGATGGTTATGTTGGTATTACCATTATCTTTGGTGCCTATGCTTTGTTCTGGTTTGTAGGGATTCATGGTCCATCTATTGTGGAACC
>NZ_POPB01000640.1 GCF_002964045.1 Streptococcus suis
CCAATGCCAGAAACTAAGAAACCAGATATGAAGCAACCGAAGGCAGATAAACAAGAAGCAGAGAAAGCTCAAATGCCACGGACAGAGGGTATGAAGCCTGAATCTAAGGTTTCAATGATGCCAAAAGCAGAGGCACCAAAAGCAACTTTGCCAAATACAGGTGAAGCAAGTAGCGCAATAGGCTGGCTAGGTGGTGCTTTAGCCACTCTTGCCACAGGCTTGTATCTATTCAAAAACAAAAAAGAAGAATAGTTAGAGAGTTTGTAGAAATGCTTGTTTTAGGGCTAACTGTGGACATATTAAAG
>NZ_POPB01000641.1 GCF_002964045.1 Streptococcus suis
TATTCCTCACCAGATGAGGTAATAATGGCCATTTTATCCTTATAGTCACCCCATGAGATATACTTGATGTCTAGATGGGCACCTGCTTCTTTTTCGATAATCTTATTGGCATTTTCCAAAAGAACATCGATGTTTTTCGGTGCGTCTCCGATTTGATACATGAGGATGTTTGTCAATCCATCTTCTGTTGTAGCGCTACTTGATGCGGTCTTATTTCCAGTCAGACTACCACAAGCGGCAAGGGCAGCTGCGGACGCAAGTGTCACGCAGGAGTAGGCAAATTTTTTCCATGTTTTCATTTGGCTGTTCCTTTCTATT
>NZ_POPB01000642.1 GCF_002964045.1 Streptococcus suis
TAGTGTTGCCTGTGCTTGCGTTGCTAACTGAGCGATGTTTGTTTCTGTAATAGGAGTGTTGAAATGCTCAGATATAGCCTTGTGGTTGCTAACTGTGGTTAGTTGGAGTTCGCCTTTATACTCACCCAATGTTCCTGTTAATTGAACGGTATCACCAGGCTGATAGCCCAAGGCAGCCCCAGGGTAGATATAGATACCAGCACCGTCAGAACCTTGGAGGTAGAAACCATTTCCTCCCCAACCGTTTACTAGGCTAATAATTTTACCAGAGACTGTGTACTCTGTTCCTTGTGCACCGGAACGAACAGTAGCAATC
>NZ_POPB01000643.1 GCF_002964045.1 Streptococcus suis
TTTAACGCTGGCATACACTTGTTCGAATTTCATAAACACATCTCCTTTTGTTAATGGGTTTAGTGTATCGAAAAGTTCTGGCTTTCTACAGGACATTTTTGTCGTGTGTGCTTTAAATCATGTTAAGTTACTTTAAATAGTTTATGACAAACCTGGTATTTTATTTGGCTCTATAATTTCTGTAGTGGGTAAATCCACTGTAGAGATTATGGAGCCTTTTTGAGTATATACAAAAAGTCCCATATGACCTATAATGAAAAGCAACCACACTCACATTAGAAAGACTCATATGGAACAACTTTATCATACCTCAGA
>NZ_POPB01000644.1 GCF_002964045.1 Streptococcus suis
AGCCCGACTGCGGACTTCGATGCGGTTCATGCCGTGGGAGAGATCTTGGAAATAAGTCGCAACTTCCTTGCTGATTGGTTTGGTAAAGGAGGGCCAGCCGCAGCCTGAGTCGAATTTGTCCGTCGAGAGAAAGAGGGGCTCACCAGTCGTAATATCGACGTAGATGCCAGCTTGGTCGCTATTCCAAAACTCATTTTCGAAGGGTCTTTCCGTCGCAGCTTCTTGAGTGACTTGATACTGGAGGTCGGTCAAGCTGTCTTTTAAGACTTGCTGGTCTGGCTTTTGGTAGTCTGCAACATCAATCAGAGGGATTTT
>NZ_POPB01000645.1 GCF_002964045.1 Streptococcus suis
GCGTATTCATCATACAAGTCAACCGTCATTCCACCAAAATTATCTCCATCTTGATTAAATAAACGAAAAGCATTCGTCATCTCAGATTGATAAAAATGTTGACGTTTCTGTTTAGCATCCACGAATAATTTAACAAAAAAATCCATGGTCAAGTCTTGGTTGCTTCTACTAAACAGCCAGCCTATTCCCTTATTCTGTTTGGACAAATAAGCCTGACCTAAATAGCTTCCAGATTCTGAATACAAAACAGCCAGCCTGTCTTCATCAAACGAAAAGCCTGAAAAATCAGCGCTATCCAAGAGTTGAATCCCTCTGTTTATTTTCTGTTCTGCAATACGGTTT
>NZ_POPB01000646.1 GCF_002964045.1 Streptococcus suis
TTCTACTATCGTAGAGAAGAAAAATGTCATTTATATTTATGCGATACTCAATCGAATAATTCTGTTAATGATTACTTTAATAAATTTATGGATTTGCCAGTTGAGAAAGTAAAAGCAGCTTATAGTTTTCTAAATTGTTACGATAAAATATATATTGAGGATAAGGATTTATATTTGTCTAGTAATCAAAAAGACATAATTCAAGAACTTTATGATAGATATAGAATTGAACCTTTACTTTGTAAAATAAGTAATAAGAATAGGGTAGTAAAAATATTTGATATTAACTGGTTTCCTAGTATTAATCC
>NZ_POPB01000647.1 GCF_002964045.1 Streptococcus suis
AAATTTGAATATCAGAAGAAACAGAAAGAACAACGCAAAAAACAAAGTGTTGTCACTGTAAAAGAAGTGCGTCTAAGTCCAGTTATTGATAAAGGGGACTTCGAGACAAAACTTCGTCATGCCCGTAAATTCCTTGAAAAAGGAAATAAGGTTAAGGTTTCGATCCGTTTCAAGGGTCGTATGATTACCCACAAAGAAGTTGGAGCGAAAGTATTAGCTGAGTTCGCTGAAGCAACCCAAGATATTGCCATTATCGAACAACGCGCTAAGATGGACGGACGTCAAATGTTTATGCAATTGGCCCCAGCTTCAGA
>NZ_POPB01000648.1 GCF_002964045.1 Streptococcus suis
CACATGCAGCCAAAGATACAGCCGCAACAGCTGCTAGACCAAGTCCAACAAGTTTCTTGTTCATTTCTGAACCCTCCTAAAAATCTTTTTGCAACTACATTGTTGCAGAGTAATATTGCTACAGTCAAATGACTGTCATACAGACTAGGTTAAGTCTGTAAAGGAATATGGAAGTAATTCCCCGACTGTCATCTCGACTGTCGATTTATCTTTAGCGACCAAGGTCACTTTTAAATCCTTATCAAAAAATTCTGCCATAACTTGGCGACAAGCTCCACAAGGAGATATTGGCTTTTCTGTTTCACCATAAATAA
>NZ_POPB01000649.1 GCF_002964045.1 Streptococcus suis
AATCGCTAGTTTTTATCAAAAAATAATTTCAAAATAGAAAGGAACTTGTCCCATCCAAAATTCCAGATAACTAGAACTTACTTTGAGACGTCTCAGAGCCAGTAACTTTAGTGTACTCTTTTTTTCAACAATTTCAATTCAACAGTATCTCCGAAAATTAGATCAATTCGGTGTGACCATTTCTCATTCTGGCAAGGGAAATTGTTATGATAATGCGGCATGTGAGAATTTCTTTTCCCACATGAAGAGTGAATCCTTGAGACTATTTCCACCAGAGGATAGGGAAGCCCTCGTCCAACAAATCAGGGAATACATCGACTGGTATAATTGACACAGACCACAAGAAAAATTAAAAGGTATGAATCCCTTAGAATTTAGGGAAGCATACCTTCTAAAAAACTAACTTTTTTAACTGTCCATTTTATCTGGGGCTTGACATTTTAAACGCTTTTGTTTTACCTTATTTCAATGCCAAACTGGAAGCTACCAAAAAAAACGCATTTTGATTGACATGAACAATGAAAAGGGCTGAGAATAGCCCTTTTCAGATTATCTCCCAAAAATTGGAAAGAGATAAAAAGAGAACGAATTTCGTCCTCTCTAGGTGTTAGCTTTTCATCTACCCACTACAGTTGACAAAGAGCCCTTTTTAATACCTCACCTGAAGATCTACTGAACTACTAGCATAGCTAGTGGTTAATAAAGGATTCAGGGGGACAAAAACAAAGAAACGCTGATAAATCAACGTTTCTTCTTTATAAACTATACCGGCGGCCGGGGTCGAACCGGCACGTCCTTGCGGACACTGGATTTTGAGTCCAGCGCGTCTGCCAATTCCGCCACGCCGGCATATAGTTGAACTGGGGTAGCTGGATTCGAACCAACGCATGAGGGAGTCAAAGTCCCTTGCCTTACCGCTTGGCGATACCCCAATATTAAAATAGGCGAGTGAGGGGAATCGAACCCCCGAATGTCAGAGCCACAATCTGATGTGTTAACCACTTCACCACACCCGCCATATAACACGGGCAGTAGGAATTGAACCCACACTGAAGGTTTTGGAGACCTTAGTTCTACCTTTAAACTATGCCCGTAAAGGTATGGAGAGAGAGGGATTCGAACCCCCGAACCCGAAGGAGCGGATTTACAGTCCGCCGCGTTTAGCCTCTTCGCTATCTCTCCAAAATATTAAGTTAATGGCGCGAGACGGAATCGAACCGCCGACACATGGAGCTTCAATCCATTGCTCTACCAACTGAGCTACCGAGCCAATACAATTGCGGGAGCAGGATTTGAACCTACGACCTTCGGGTTATGAGCCCGACGAGCTACCTAGCTGCTCCATCCCGCGATAATAAAAAGGAGGATGTGGGATTCGAACCCACGCACGCTTTTACACGCCTGACGGTTTTCAAGACCGTTCCCTTCAGCCGGACTTGGGTAATCCTCCGAATATAGTCCGTACGGGATTCGAACCCGTGTTACCGCCGTGAAAAGGCGGTGTCTTAACCCCTTGACCAACGGACCATATATGGGCACGAGTGGAATCGAACCACCGACCTCACGCTTATCAGGCGTGCGCTCTAACCATCTGAGCTACGCGCCCAAACAAAAATGTTTGGAAATGAACAAAGTTCAAAGCGGGTGACGAGAATCGAACTCGCGACAACAGCTTGGAAGGCTGTAGTTTTACCACTAAACTACACCCGCTTATATGGGAGTTAACGGGATCGAACCGCTGACCCTCTGCTTGTAAGGCAGATGCTCTCCCAGCTGAGCTAAACTCCCAAATGGAGATCTCTCTCCAACTTGCTAAGCGACTACCG
>NZ_POPB01000065.1 GCF_002964045.1 Streptococcus suis
CAAATCACGGACGTTAGTCTCTTCTGCATGACTTGGCCCTGAAACCACGACGATTTCAGAACGGAGTTCAGCAGGAATTTCTTCCTCCAGTACCTCAGACAAGCGCTTGTGACTATCAGGCTCTAAGCCTTTTGAAGCGTGCATGACAACTACCTTGTGTTTGAGAGCTTGTGCGACTTGCTTGGCAACGAGACGTGTTACCTTGGTTGGTACAACGAAAAGAACCGCGTCAACACCGTCCAAGGCTTCAGTCAAATCCTTATATCCT
>NZ_POPB01000650.1 GCF_002964045.1 Streptococcus suis
CCAAAATTCTCAAAGTAAGTTCTAGTCTAACACCAAAACTGGAAATTAGACTGAGACAAGGAAATAAGGTAGAACTTACTTTGGGACAAGTTGGTAACTGACAATGAAAAACAAACACTTAACTCTCTCTGATCGCAACGATATTCAAATAGGAATCGAACAACTTAAGTCCTTCTCAGCTATCGCTGTTAAGCTAGGAAAAGATCCGTCCACAATCTCAAAAGAAGTTCGGAGAAATAGAGTGGTGAAAGAGAACTCTAGTACTTCCAATTGTGAGGCCTGCCCTCTGCTCAAAAAGGCTCCCTACGTTTG
>NZ_POPB01000651.1 GCF_002964045.1 Streptococcus suis
CGCATGGTCTGGGCAAAACTCATCCCGACAGAATAGCCAGCCTCCAACTGCCCCTTAGGCACGGACTCGATAGAAGCCCGTATGGTTTCCGCAGCGTAGGCACCTGTATTGACAGAAAAAACCAAAACCGCCGACGGAAAGGCATCCAAGACAATTCCTAGACTTGGTAGCCCAAAGAATATCACATAGAGTTGAACCAAGAGTGGTGTCCCTCGAACAACCCAAATATAGAAACGAGCCACTTGTTTGAGAATGGGAATCTGAGCAATTTGCACCAAG
>NZ_POPB01000652.1 GCF_002964045.1 Streptococcus suis
CTCCTGAGCGAAGCCAAGAGCTAATTGATAAACTTAACTTTAATGGTAAAGTTGACCAGGGATTTTTAACGATTACATTCAGTGAAGCTGTAACAAATCCGATAATTGATATCTCTGGCTTAGGTGGGTTAGGTCAGGCTAATTCAACAACATATGCTCGTGGTTCATTTAACTCAACGGATCTTGAATTATTGACCGAAGGAGTAAGTTTAGAGGCGGCAAGTTCAGGAGCAAACCTGGCGATTACTCCTACTAAAATAGCAGTTGTCGATCGCAATACGTATAATCACTCTGTTGTTACCGAGAATCA
>NZ_POPB01000653.1 GCF_002964045.1 Streptococcus suis
GATGTTTTAAACTAAAGATTCCTTTCGTCATATTATTCAGATGATTGTCTTGCTTTTCAAGTGAAGCCAGGGTTGTCATTGTATGCGCAAAATCTATATCTGATGACGGTTCATTATGATTATTAGAAATAACTTCAGTCGTTTTTTTCTTATCCTTGTGATTGTATGGAACAATAAATTTATTGACTAATTTTTGTAGACCATTTTGATGATAATCCTGATAAGCTAACATCAAAGCCAAATCACGGTTGATTTTTGCCTGATCTCCTTTATGCTTTTCACCTAATTTTTTAGCTAAAAAGTCAATATA
>NZ_POPB01000654.1 GCF_002964045.1 Streptococcus suis
GACCAATTTTGACTATTCATATATAATGGGTACAGAAAATCTCGAAAAGGAGTAATTTTATGATTCCAGTAGTTATTGAACAAACTAGCCGTGGTGAGCGCTCGTATGATATTTATTCCCGTTTGCTCAAGGATCGCATTATCATGTTGACAGGACCAGTTGAGGACAACATGGCTAATTCGATTATTGCACAATTGCTTTTCCTTGATGCCCAAGATCCTACAAAGGATATTTACCTCTATGTTAATACGCCAGGAGGATCGGTGTCAGCAGGTCTTGCCATTGTAGACACGATGAATTTCATTAAAGC
>NZ_POPB01000655.1 GCF_002964045.1 Streptococcus suis
TTTGGAGAGCAAGTTACAGTGGATTTGTTACACGGTAAGATGAAAAATGACGAGAAAGATGCCATCATGCAGGCTTTTAAGGAGCGAAAAACGAATATTTTGGTTTCTACCACTGTTATTGAAGTCGGAGTCAATGTGCCCAATGCAACGGTGATGGTTATTATGGATGCAGATCGTTTTGGTTTAAGCCAATTACATCAGTTGAGAGGGCGTGTGGGACGTGGTCATAAGCAGTCTTATGCAGTGTTAGTTGCTAATCCTAGAACAGAGTCTGGTAAGGAACGCATGAAGATTATGACAGAGATGACA
>NZ_POPB01000656.1 GCF_002964045.1 Streptococcus suis
CTTGGTCTGCAAAATATAGTTTTGCTCCCAAATATCTGCAGCAGGTCCAGGATTATAACGAACAGCAGCAATCTTATAATCATTTAATACTCCAGTCAGATAGTCTTCTGTCCGCTGGCTCCCCATGTTGACAAAGAGATGACCGATTTTTTCATCCAAGGTCATCTGAGCAATGGTTTCTTCAATCCAAGAAATAGCCTCTTCATCAAGGCTGTAAGGTTTCTTCCGTAAATCTACTAAATGTGTCATGTTTGCCTCCAAAAAAGCTAGAGGACATAGCGCCTCTAGCCCTTCTCTCTAGTCGGATCG
>NZ_POPB01000657.1 GCF_002964045.1 Streptococcus suis
ATCTTAACTGGTTTTAGCCATTTCTTTTATTCTTAACGATAATAGACTAATTCAGCAACTTTTTCTTCATTTATTAAACCTTGGAAAACATGAAGCCAATCACGACTACTATCGGTCAAATTTTGACCGTCAAAAATGATTGCGGTAGGGAAATGCCACTCCCTTTAGAATAATTAGTGTCGTTGCAACATAATATCTCGAAAAATATCCAATGTAAATCCTTGTTGAAACTTAAAACGATTACGAACTTAATATCCAATTCGGCTTGGTTATCTTCCCTTTAAAATCAATTCTCTTTATATTACCAG
>NZ_POPB01000658.1 GCF_002964045.1 Streptococcus suis
TGGTTTCGCCAATTATGACGAAGCTTGGGCGTTCGGCGTTCGTCCAGGGGATGTCTTGGTTCCCAAAAACGAAACCATTCTAACAGCCAACGGAAAAAATGTTATTTCTAAGGCTTGGGACAACCGCTTCGGTGTTCTTATGGTGACCGAACTACTGGAAAGCCTATCCGGTCAATCTTTGCCAAATCAGTTGATTGCTGGGGCAAATGTGCAAGAAGAGGTTGGCCTACGTGGAGCTCATGCTTCTACAACCAAGTTCAATCCAGATATTTTCCTTGCTGTTGATTGCTCGCCTGCAGGTGATATT
>NZ_POPB01000659.1 GCF_002964045.1 Streptococcus suis
CAGATAGGCCAGCAGTCCCCTTATCAGCATCTGCCAAACCTACAGCAACACCAATTGCAAAAATCAACGCTAAATTCGCAAATACCGCACTACCTGCCGTACTCATGATAGTGAATACAGCTTGCAACCACGCTTGATCCAATACAGGAAATTGTGCTACAGCATTACTATTTGATAAGGCGCCTCCAATTCCCAGTAAGAGACCAGCAACAGGTAAAATTGAGATTGGCAGCATAAAGGCCTGCCCTAGCTGAGAAAACTTCTTAAAATTCATACTCCATTCCTTTCTATAACCTATTTATTATTC
>NZ_POPB01000066.1 GCF_002964045.1 Streptococcus suis
AGAGTAACTAGTATCAGTAGTAGATACATTGGTTGCTGTTGTGGTAGTGGTGGAAGATGAAGCTGCGGTCGTATTCTGCCGGCTCGTAGAAGTAGCATTGCTTGCTGAGACGGTTGTTATCGCTTCAGAAATGACGAAGGTTTTTAACATGGAGTAAGTAAAGCCTCCTGTCAAAAGCATTCCGAAGATGGATGCGTAGGCAAAGGGTTTTTTAAGCAATTTCATGGGAAAATGATTTCCTTTCTTTAAAAATAATATTCTTTTGAACAAACCAA
>NZ_POPB01000660.1 GCF_002964045.1 Streptococcus suis
TGCTGGATGCGATTTTTTAATGTCATTTTATCAACTATATTGATTGAGTCTGGAACAGGAGTTTCAGGCTCTAAATTATTTTTAGGTCAGAATAACTGTTGTTTCGAACGAAGAAGCGATGAATACAGAGAGTTAAAGGTTCGTTGTGCTAGGTCTGTCTCTTCTTTCTAAAGGACCATTTTATGGGAAAAGAAATTGAAAAACATGTAGAAGAAGCTGTTATAGTTGACAAGTTTACTAATAGTATGTAGTATAGAAATATTAGACAACATTAAAATGGCAAAAGGTA
>NZ_POPB01000661.1 GCF_002964045.1 Streptococcus suis
TTTTTCTTTGTGTAGCATAGGAGAACCTCATAAGTCCTTTTTCTTATATTATACTCCTAAATACGAAGAAAAGCCCTTAGAAAATCAATTCTAAGGACTTTGTCTTCAGTCTGAAGAGAGATAATCTCTTTTCTTTTTACAGAAACAGAAAGCGATTACAAACTAATTTCGATTTGGAGGTTCTTATGAAACGCTTGTTGTCTTGTTATGCCAGTGACTTGCTGGGAGCGACCAAGGAGGAGCTCAAGCAGTCCATTTTATCCAGTGAAGGTCGGATTATCATGGGAGAAACGGTGGTCACAGCGGCTCCCTTGATTGCCGGGGTGACCAATGCGGAGATGATGGCTGCCTTTGGTTGTGACCTCTTGGTGCTCAACGAATTCGATGTCTTTCATCCGGAGATTGTTGGTTTTTACGACTGCGACAATCCTATCGCGGAAATCAAGCGGTTGACAGGTCGATTGGTCGGGATTAACTTGGAGCCTGTGGATGCTAGCCAAGAGGTCCAAGACCAGCAGGTCTTTCTCAAACCTGGTCGTCAGGTCAGTCCAGAAAGTTTGCGACAGGCCCAAGCCCTTGGCGTAGATTTTATCATGCTGACAGGCAATCCTGCTACGGGTGTGTCCATGGCTGCAATCCGCTCTGCTATTGGCCTTGCCAAAGAACACTTTGAGGGCCTCATCTTTGCGGGGAAAATGCACGGTGCAGGTCTGGGAGAGTCGGTCGTGGACAACCAAGCCCTGCTGGATTTTGTGGGCTTGGGGGCAGACGGTGTCCTCATTCCTGCGGTCGGAACGGTGCCAGGCGTGCGAGAGGAGATCGTGGCACCAATTGTCAGTCAGGTCAAGGCGCGTGGTGGTCTGGTTATTTCGACCATTGGGACCAGTCAGGAGAGTGCGGACAGCCAGACGGTGCGGGAGTTTGGGCTCAGCAACAAGCGGGTGGGCTCGGATGTCCACCATATCGGAGACGGGGGCTACGGTCGGATGCCAGACCCTGAAAATATCTTGGCTCTGTCCTTGGCAGTCAGAGGCAAGCGACACACCTATTTTAAAATAGGCCAATCAGTGAGGAGATAAGGAATTGGCGGGATTTTCCCTACTTCCTGTTCAGGTTTTCTATTCTTGTTTTGGGCTGTAGAAAAAATAAAAAAAGTAAAGTAAAATGGCTTGACGAGAATGTCCATATTTGATAGAATGGTAGACGGTATTGTTTACCCCATTTGAAAGGCCCCGGAACCTTCCAAATACCCGCGGACCGGAACATCCGCCCAGTAAACAAAAACGATTCGTATAGGAGAAATCATGAACAAAACAACATTTATGGCTAAACCAGGCCAAGTTGAACGTAAATGGTATGTAGTAGATGCTACTGATGTACCTCTTGGACGCCTTTCAGCAGTAGTTGCTAGCGTTCTTCGCGGTAAAAACAAACCAACTTTCACACCTCACACTGATACTGGTGACTTCGTTATCGTTATCAACGCTGAGAAAGTGAAATTGACTGGTAAAAAAGCAACTGACAAAGTGTACTACACTCACTCATTGCACCCAGGTGGTTTGAAATCAATCACAGCGGGTGAATTGCGTTCTAAAAACGCTGTTCGTTTGATTGAAAAATCAGTTAAAGGTATGCTTCCACACAACACACTTGGTCGTGCACAAGGCATGAAATTGAAAGTGTTTGTAGGTGCTGAGCACACTCACGCTGCACAACAACCAGAAGTACTTGATATTTCAGGTCTTATCTAAGGGAAAGGACGTAATCTAAATGGCACAAGCACAATACACAGGTACTGGTCGTCGTAAAAACGCGGTTGCACGCGTACGTTTGGTCCCAGGTACTGGTAAAATCACAGTAAACAAAAAAGATGTAGAAGAGTACATCCCACACGCTGACCTTCGTTTGGTTATCAACCAACCATTCGCAGTAACTTCAACACAAGGTTCATACGACGTTTTCGTTAACGTGAACGGTGGTGGTTACGGTGGTCAATCAGGTGCGATCCGTCACGGTATCGCGCGTGCATTGCTTCAAGTAGACCCAGACTTCCGCGATTCATTGAAACGCGCAGGCCTTCTTACACGTGATGCTCGTATGGTTGAACGTAAAAAGCCAGGACTCAAAAAAGCCCGCAAAGCTTCACAGTTCTCAAAACGTTAATCAACACGATTATATCAACGTTTATGGACATTCAAGAATTACTTCTTGGATGTCTTTTTTGTGGTTTTTAAGCATAAAATCAGATGGCCAGGTTACAAATAGTATTTTCTGATTAAAGGAGCGGAACTGTGCTATAATAAAACTAGGAATACGATAGGAGATGGATATGTATAAAAATGTGTCACACTGGCAAACAGCAAAGGAAAGCCAGTACTTGGATAGAAAATCAGCCAGAAAGAAACCGTCTGAACTTCTCAAACACCTGATTGCTTTTGCAAATGCGGATGGTGGTCAGTTGGTGATTGGTATTGAAGATGAGAAACAGGGTAATATTATCACTGGTTTCAAAGATGGGAATGCCTATCCGATTGAAGACTTCAAAAAGATTGACCGTGAGATGCGTGAAACACCTTTAGATTTATCTTTTGAAGAAATCCCTGTGGTTAATCATAAGGGTGAAGATGATTTAATTTTGGTTATCTCGGTTGAATTGTCGTCAAACCGTGTGATTGCAGCACCAAATGATGAGGTTTATCTTCGTCAGGGTGATGAAACAGTTAAGTTGAGCTACGCGCAACGCACTCAGCTCAGCTATGATAAGGGACAACGTTTCTTTGAGGATGAAATTGTATCTGATGCGACCTTGGAAGATATTGATGACCATCTGGTTCAGGATTTTAAAAATCGTTTTGATATTTCAGACCGTTCTACTGAAGAAATCCTCAAAGCTCGTCGTTTTCTAATCAATGGGAAATTAACCAAGGCAGCCATTTTGCTTTTTGGTAAGTATCCATCAGCCTTCTTTCCTCAAGCGCGTGTTCGATTCCAGAGATTTGATGGTACTGATATGGGGACTGGAAGTAGTTTTAATGTTATCAAGGAAGTGACTTTTGATGATGCTCTCCCAACTTTGATTATCAAAGTTCGGGATTTTATCCGTACCCAGCTTCGTGAATTTCAGTATTTAGATGACAACGGGCAATTCCAAGTTTTACCTGAATATCCTGAATTTGCTTGGGTTGAAGGTGTTGTCAATGCCGTAACTCACCGTGATTATTCTGTCTATGGAGATCACATTCGTGTCCTTATGTTTGATGATCGACTAGAGATTCATAGCCCAGGGAAATTACCTAATATTGTAACAGTTGAAAATATCAAGCATGAACGTTTTTCGAGAAACCCTCGCATTGCTAGAACCTTGACAGAGTTTGGTTGGGTTCGTGAGATGAATGAAGGTGTTAAACGGATCTATTCTGAGATGGAATCTGCTTTTCTCCATGAACCAAAATACTCAGAACCTGGGAATAAGGTTGTTCTGACATTGGAGAATAGCATTACTAGTCGAACATTACGCACAAAAGATTCTTTAGAGAATAAAGTTGAAGATTATAGCAAATTAAGTATAGATGAGAAATTATTACTTCAGTATATGTATAACACTGGTGAACAAATGACTACAAAAAAAGCCTCAGAATTATTGGGGCGGAGTGTATCATATTCATCAAAAATATTAAAGGGACTACGTGAAAGAGAAATTTTAACTTGGTATGGCACTAGTACAAGGGATCGTAGTCAGTACTACAAGTTAGAAATGAAGTAAAAACGAAGAAAAACGAAGAAAAACGAAGAAAAACGTTTTTAGTATTACTTTTATAAGTAGTAATATTTAGAAAAAGTACGCAGAGAAATTTGTTATTTTGTGGTATATAAAATTAAAGTAGAACGCAGAAAAGTGGCTATCAACAATCAAGTCGAGGCTCTTTGTCAACTGTAGTGGGTAGATGAAAAGCTAACACCTAGAGAGGACGAAATTGGTTCTCTCTTTCTTTATGTTCAAGGCAATCAAAATCCGTTTTCTAAAGTTTTCAAAGTTCCTAAAACCAAAGGCATTTCTTTTAATGACTTTGATGAGATTATTGGTAGCTTCCAGTTTGGCGTTGGAATAAGGCAATTCCATAGCGTTTAAAACCTTGTCTTTATCCTTTAGAAA
>NZ_POPB01000662.1 GCF_002964045.1 Streptococcus suis
AATAATGTAAACGCCTTCCTTTTCAAAGTTAACTGAGTATGTTATACTGAAACCATGAACGATTTAAATACTACCATACTACAGAAAGCCTCTGGCGAAACACGATTGAATCCAGATGAACAACGTCTATACATGGGAACCTATCGCGAACGGGTTGTCCTGCTCGTTTCCTTTGACGATTTGAGTAGTGAAGTCGTCGGAAATAAGTTCGATACAATTTGCCAAAAACTAGCAAATAGCTACTCTCCTCTATTCCTCAAACTCTCGCCAGCCCTGTCTGACAAGCAACAAATTTCACTACTAAAA
>NZ_POPB01000663.1 GCF_002964045.1 Streptococcus suis
TGGTCGCAATTTCTTTCTCATCCTTAATCATGCGCAAGTCTTCGATAAAGTTTGACATAGCAACCAGTTGATAACCCTCAAAAATGCTGGTCAGACTTTGATAGAAACCATAGGTCACCTCGCTATCAAAACCAATGGTTTCAAGTCCATCTTCCTTAATCACCTTTGCAATCTCTTCAAGGGCAAAACGGCTCTCAATAATATCAAAACCTTTTACTGATGCCTTGGCTATCAAGGTATAACGCGAATCAGTCACAAACAAGCGACGCTTGCCACTGATGAAGACAGTCGCCTCTGTCCCC
>NZ_POPB01000664.1 GCF_002964045.1 Streptococcus suis
AATATTATCCAAATGAAAATGGTTTTGTGGTAGCATATCGTGAGGGTCTGGAAGTTGACCAAGTGTATCATAATTATATCTTTGATACAACAACCGTTACGAATCAACCTAAGGATTTTGAGTTATTCTTGGAGAAAAAATCCTCTACATTCCAAAGACCACTTGAGAATGTTGAATTCAAACTTTATTCAACACGTAATGGAGATACTTTTTCTGGAGAGTTGGCTAGAGTCAGAACAAATTCAGAAGGAAAAATTGTTTTTGGAAAGGATATTCTAAAAGCTGATA
>NZ_POPB01000665.1 GCF_002964045.1 Streptococcus suis
TTCTTCCTGCCAGAGCTTGTTTGGCACTTCCGCCCGCTGCAAAAGCTCGGCGATATCCGCTCCGATGCTTTTTAGAAATTCTTGAAATTGATTTGTAATGGCAAGTTTCATATTTCCCCTTCTTTCTAGAACAATTTTACCAAATCAGGCAATATTTATACAGTTTGTCCAAAAGAAGAGAAAATAATCCTCTCCTTTTTATTTCATTTGGCTGAGCATCAAAGCGTCGTAAGCACGGTCACCGAGGATACGGCGAAGACCTACTAGGAAGCTTGCACCTTGTCCGACCATGTAACGTGTCTTAG
>NZ_POPB01000666.1 GCF_002964045.1 Streptococcus suis
GATTTCGTGTGATTGCCGTTATCCAAAAGGGATTGAATTCTCTAGGATTCAGACTTTGGCGGCGTCAAAACTGGGAGAATGTTTCCAAGTGACTGGATATGAGAAGTTGAGCCCACATTTTGTTTCTCCATCATCTGAGCTGGTTCAATGCCTGCAAAACGTTTATCGAGACCAAACAGGTGGACAGGAAGCACCGCTGGTTATTGGAGGAGCTACCTATGCTCGTCTGATGGAAGAAGGAGTCGCATTCGGTGCGCTATTTCCA
>NZ_POPB01000667.1 GCF_002964045.1 Streptococcus suis
TCAAAAGGAAGATAAAATGCAACATTTCTTAGCAAGTAGGGGTAATGTTTAGAGCTGAGAAAATTTTTATGATAAAACTTTCCAGATTTATTGAGTATTTCACGATATCCAGCGAAGTTGTTACTATTAATATAAGCAACAAATAAATTTGATAATAACAAGCATTTTTCATCATCGTCTACAGAAGTATCTAGCAGATGATGTAAAAGCTCTAGGTGGTCTTTTGTACGTAATCTCTCATTAACTAAAGCTTTTAGTAGTTGATAACTCCTTTCATCCCTAT
>NZ_POPB01000668.1 GCF_002964045.1 Streptococcus suis
GATACATAAACCATTTTAGCTGGTTTGTAATCCAAAATGGTTTTGAGGAGCTTTTCGTCGAGTCCAGTCCGTGGAGGATCAACTACCAAGGCATCGGCCCTGTAGCCTTCTTGGTACCACTTTGGAATGATTTCTTCTGCTTTACCTGCCTCATAGTGGGTATTGGATAGTCCCATTCGCTTAGCGTTTGCTTTAGCATCCTCGATGGCTTCTGGAATAATGTCCATACCTCGAACAGATTTGACCTTTTTAGCAAAGGCGAAGCCGATTGTGCCCACGCCACAGTAGGCATCAATCAAGTCTTCATCTCCTGAAATATCCAAAGCCTTGACGGCCTCGCCATAGAGAATTTCTGTTTGTTGGGGATTTAATTGGTAAAATGCCCGTGGAGATAGTGAGAATTCGTA
>NZ_POPB01000669.1 GCF_002964045.1 Streptococcus suis
AACATGATTTCACGGTTTTTGGTTACTACCGCATCATTTTAGGTGCGATTTTATTGGTTTATGCCTTTATCACATTTTTATTTTAAGAGCAGGGAGACCTGCTTTTCTTTTGTCTTTCGAGCTTGGTTTTAGTATAATGGTGGAAGATATGTATGAGTATTGAAAATGATCAATCAATTTTAAGAAATTGATGAATCAATGAATGAGGTAGTTATGAAAGTAAAGCAAATTAGTGATTCAACCTTGAAAATCACTATAAAATTAGATGATTTGGAAGAGAGAGGAATGGAACTTTCGGACTTTCT
>NZ_POPB01000067.1 GCF_002964045.1 Streptococcus suis
ACAATCATAGCTGCATCCAGTCAATCCTTAGAGCCTGATGCACTTCCTATGGAAATCCTTGCCATACTAGGGCTAATGGTCATGGGAGGTATCCTACTAATGGTTTTAGGAATTGCTCTTTATATTCCACAATTCTATGCTTATTCACAGGTAGAATATATCTTGTTTGAACAATTGGAACGCGAAGAATATACAGGTGCCTTTTCAATCATTAAATCTAGTCGAAAGTTGATGAAAGGTTACAAGTTTAAACGCTTTACACTTGATTTATCCTT
>NZ_POPB01000670.1 GCF_002964045.1 Streptococcus suis
CTGGTGAATGATATTTCGTTTGCGATGAAGAAATTGTCTAAAGTGGTCATTATGGTGACAGATGGGGCAGTGGCTGGAGCCGCGGCTAATATGGCAGTGGCAGCTGATTTTGTTATTGCCTCCAGCAAGACAAAATTCATCCAAGCCTTTGTAGGTGTTGGACTTGCGCCGGATGCGGGGGGGCTCTTTCTACTGAGTCGTGCTATTGGGGCTAATCGTGCTAGTCACTTGGCGATGACAGGAGAGGGCTTATCAGCGGATAAG
>NZ_POPB01000671.1 GCF_002964045.1 Streptococcus suis
ACAAGGAAAGCCAGTAACGCAGACCAAAGGGCTTGCACTGCTTATCTTCGTAGTCCACTAGTAGAAGAACCGGAACTGTTAGAAATGCAAACAACATTAGAATGACATTGCCCGCTATCATGGAACCACCTCCTAATCCTATTCTAGCATATTTACGAATAGGTGCAAAGAAAAAAGAGGTTGCCCTCTTTATTTCCGTTTCCGTGCAATCAGATGAATCGGTGTTCCTTCAAACACAAAGGCCTTGCGGATTTGATTTTCCAAGAAACGCATATAGGAGAAGTGCATGAGCTCTTCTTCGTTGA
>NZ_POPB01000672.1 GCF_002964045.1 Streptococcus suis
GGAGCCAAGTCAACAGCTGTCATTTTGAGTCTTTTAGAAACAGCTAAGCGACACGGACTTGATGCAGAAAAATATATGAACTATCTTCTAGAACACTTACCTAATGAGGAGACACTCGCAAAAAAGGAGGTGCTGGAGGCTTATTTGCCATGGAAGGAAAAAATTAAGAGAGCATGTAAATAGAAAAAGGTTCCAGAGTCGATAGGACTTTGGAGCCTTTTCAATATACTTTGTTATTGGGCGGTTACCGTTTAACGTCCAAAGTGATTAGAAGATGGCTTTTTTTTTTGATTTTAATTGAGTATTAACATAATCTTGGGATAAATTTTCTAGTCCCTTCAAATGTTTGTGATAAAATAAGTTTAATAAAGGAAAGAGAACGCTTACGGATGAAATCTTGGGTTGAGAATGTGACCATAAAAAAATACGAAGATCGGTCTGGCTTGTCGGGTTTGAAACAGGGGCCATTGGTGTGGACTGAGGTCTTTTTGCGCGAGGTCAATCGTCAGTCCAATACAGGGATTTTACATTTTTGGCCCATGGACCAAACGGTCATTCTGGGGATGATGGACAGTCAGGTTGCCCAGCTGGACAAGGGCTTGGCCTGTATTGGTCAGGCGGGATACAGTCCTATTATTCGGAGTTTGGGCGGTTTGGCAGTTGTTGCGGATGAGGGGATTTTAAATGTCACTCTGATCTTGCCCAATCTTGCTGGTCACAAGGTTGATTTGCGGGAGTCTTATCAGGTCATGGTGGATTTGATTGCTCAGGCGCTTTCGGATTTTCCCTTCGAGGTGGTCAGTGGTGAGGTGGCAACTTCCTACTGTCCTGGGACCTACGACCTCAGTATCTCTGGTCGGAAGTTTGCTGGCTTGGCCCAGCGGATTTACCAAGAGGCCATTGCTATTTCTGCCTATATCAGTGTGTCAGGCAATCAAGTCAAACGAGGGCAAGTGGTGGCTGATTTTTATGCGGCAAGTTTTGCTCCGCAAGAAGTATCGGACCGATTTCCTCAAGTAAATCCGGATTCGATGGCCAATCTGTCAGACTTGGTAGGTCAGGATGTGACGGTGGAGGATATGAAAACACGAATCGAGCGTGTCTTGATTGAAAACGGGGCTTTGTTGTCCAATTTTTATCCCTCATCGGACAATATGGCTGATTTTATGGCACTCGGAAAGACCATCAAGCAGTCTATGGAAAAATATGGAATCTAGGAGGCACTATGGAATGGAAAGATTCGACAGCTATGGCCCAGGCTGTCAATCAAAAACAGGTTTCTGCCAAGGAGTTGGTGCAAGAATCAATTGACAGGATTGAAAAACTCAATCCCGACCTCAATGCGGTTGTCAGCAAGCAATATGAAGAAGCCTTGAAAGAAGCGGAGAAAGAAGACTATCTGGGCAAGCCATTTGCTGGAGTTCCTTTCTTGCTCAAGGATCTGGGGCAAAATGAAGCGGGGCAATTGACAACAGCAGGCTCACGTCTATTTCAGGATTACCGTGCAGGTTACACAGACAGACTGGTGCAGGCTTTCAAGAATCTCGGTTTTATCATCTTGGGGCGGACCAATACGCCAGAGTTTGGTTTTAAGAATATATCAGACTCCAGCCTTCATGGGCCAGTCAAGCTGCCCCTAGATTTGAGCCGCAATGCAGGTGGCTCCAGCGGTGGTGCAGCTGCAGCAGTAGCTTCTAACATGGTCCCCTTGGCAGCCGCATCGGATGGTGGAGGGTCTATTCGCATTCCCGCCTCTTTCAACGGTTTGATTGGTCTAAAGCCCAGTCGGGGCCGTATTCCGGTCGGCCCACATTCCTATCGTGGCTGGCAGGGAGCTTCCAGCAACTTTGCTCTGACCAAGTCGGTTCGCGATACCAAACGCCTCCTCTATCACTTGCAGACCTATCAAGTCGAGGCTCCCTTTCCTTTGGCTCTTCTGCCTGAGCAGGCTCTCTTTTCATCCAGGAACAAGCCCCTGAAAATTGCCTACAGTCTAGAATCGCCAATTGGTAGTTCGGTTTCCACTGATGCCCAACAGGCTGTCTTGTCCCTTCTGCCTCAGCTGGAAGCCTTGGGACACCAAGTCACAGAGCTATCAAGTCCTATCCTGAACGGTATCGAAGTCATGCAGGCCTATTATCTGATGAACAGCGTCGAGACGGCCCAGATGTTTGAAGAGATAGAGGCAGGGTTGGGTCGGTCCATGACACCTGATGACATGGAAGTCATGACCTGGGCCATTTACCAGAGTGGACAGAACGTTCCAGCCAAACTCTACTCCAAGGTCTTGCAGGATTGGGACCGCTACAGTGCCAGAATGGCGGACTTCCACCAGCATTACGACCTCCTTCTGACACCGACCGTGGCAGATGTGGCTCCCAAGCTTGACCAGTTCACTCACTCGCAAGAGATGCTGGACCGCTTGTTGCATATTCAGGAGTTGGTAATGGCAGAGCAGCAGAGTTTGATTTGGGAGATGTTTGCAGATAGTCTAGCCTGGACACCCTTTACCCAGCAGGCAAACATCACCGGACAGCCAGCTATTAGCCTGCCGACTTATCAGACTCCCCAAGGCCTGCCAATCGGCATCCAATTGACAGCAGCCAAGGGACGAGAGGATTTACTCTTGCAGTTGGCAGACCAAATGGAGGCAGCAGGTTTACTCAACTTGTAAGGGAATTCATTTTTCAGTTCAATTATTTGCCAAAACGTTTCCAAAATGTTAACCTGTAAAAGTTGGTGGGTTAACACCGAAAAAGTAAAAAGGAAGCCATCGCTTCCAAAGGAGATTGTTTTATGTTGAAAAAAGTTTTGGCCTCAGCTCTCTTGGTTTCTACTTTGACCTTGGCAGCATGTTCGAGCTCAAGTTCTAATACTAGCAGTTCTTCAGCTGAACAGACTCAATGGGAAAAAGTACAAGAAGCAGGTGTCTTGAAGGTTGCAACACCAGGTACCCTTTTCCCAACTTCTTACTACAATGATGCTAAAGAATTGGTCGGTTATGAAATTGACATGATCAATGAAATTGGTAAACGTTTGAAATTGGAAATCGAATACCAAGAAATCGGTGTGGCAGAAGCCTTTACAGCTGTGGATAGTGGCAAGGTTGATATTTCTGTTAACAACTTCGACATGACAGAAGCACGTAAGAAAAAGTATAACTTCTCTATCCCTTACAAGTATTCAGTTGGTGGCTACATCGTCCGTGAAGATGGTTCATCAGGAATCGAAGCAGCTGACTTGAGCGACTGGACTGGTAAAAAAGCTGGTGGTGGCGCAGGTACTCAGTACATGAAAATTGCTGAAAAGCAAGGTGCAGAGCCAGTGATCTATGACAACGTAACCAACGATGTCTATTTGCGTGATGTATCAACAGGTCGTACAGACTTCATTCCAAACGACTACTACACGCAAGTGATGGCTATCAAATGGGTCAATGCCAACTTCCCAGACATCAAGGTAAAAATGGGTGATGCAAAATACAATCCAACTGAACAAGGTATTGTCATGAGCAAGGCTGACACAAGTTTGAAAGAAAAAATTGACGAAGCTCTTGAAGCAATGAAAGCTGACGGAACTTTGAAGGCAATTTCTGAGAAATACTATGCAGGACAAGACTTGACAGTTCCTGTTGAAAATGCTGATAAATTGCCAGTTATCGAAGTTGAATAGGACCCCGTAACAAATTAAATGCATCTTGTATAGACTTTGTCAGTCCCAGACTGGCAAGGTCTATATGGTTTTTAGGAAAGAGGAGAAGATATGGATATTAACTGGCAGGCAGTTTTTAATGCAGATATTGCAAGAGAGGCTATTCCACAGATTTTGGAGGGACTTCCCTACACTTTATCCCTATCCCTAATTGGTTTTGCCTTGGGGACTTTCTGCGGATTTTTTGTAGCCCTCATGCGGATGTCTAAGTTTGGACCCTTGCGTTGGTTGGCTATGACCCATATTTCTCTCATGCGTGGCATTCCCCTCATGGTTCTTCTTTTCTTCATCTATTTTGGTCTGCCCTTTATGGGCTTGCAGTTAGATGCCATAACAGCCTCTATCATCGCCTTTACCTCCATGTCCAGTGCCTACATTTCTGAAATTATTCGTGCATCTCTTTCAGCCATTGATAAGGGGCAATGGGAAGCGGCGCGTTCCCTGGGTTTGCGGACCAATGTGATTTACCGAAAAATCATCATTCCTCAAGCTTTTCGCATTGCCCTTCCACCCCTTAGCAATGTTCTCTTAGACATGGTAAAAAGTACCTCTCTGACAGCTATGATTACGGTGCCAGAGATTTTCAATAAGGCCAAGATAGTCGGCGGAGCCAAGTCGGACTATATGACCGTCTACATCTGTGTGGCCCTTATTTATTGGGTTATCTGTACCTTGTATGCTGTCGGACAGGTACATTTGGAAAAACGCTTGGCGACCTACTAAAAAAAGAAAAAGCCCTAGGCTGAACAGCTCCCTGTCAAGTGGACAATGAAATAATAAAAGATTAGGCGGCGGCCTTGTTCCTCATTTCAAGAGGGGCAAGGCCGTTGTTGCGCTCTTGAAAACGTTGGTGATT
>NZ_POPB01000673.1 GCF_002964045.1 Streptococcus suis
CGCGTGACGGTCATGACTTTATTCCTGTAGCTTTTGAAAATGGCTGCGCAGTAACCCTTTCGGAAGTCAGCCTTGGTGTTCCCCACATCCTAGTAGATGACTGCTTGACTGCGCTTCAACAATTAGCGGCCTACTACCTAGAGAAAACAGGGGTAGAAGTCATTGCTGTGACAGGCTCAAACGGTAAAACGACCACCAAGGACATGATTCACGATGTTCTGGCGACGACTTACAAGACTTACAAGACACAAGGCAACTACAACAACGAAATCGGTCTGCCTTACACCGTCCTCCATATGCCTGAC
>NZ_POPB01000674.1 GCF_002964045.1 Streptococcus suis
CAGATTTCTGTTGCAGGAAGAAAATGTCCCTCATAATAGGTTGAATCATTGGGTGTCTCCTTATTTTCTAGCTTCATCTAGTATACCAAAAAAAGCCTAGTTCTCACTAGACTCAGACTGAAGACAAAGTCCTTAGAATTGATTTTCTAAGGGCTTTTCTTCGTATTTAGGAGTATAATATAAGAAAAAGGACTTATGAGGTTCTCCTATGCTACACAAAGAAAAA
>NZ_POPB01000675.1 GCF_002964045.1 Streptococcus suis
TCAAGGTCGTTGCTACAACAATAGACGTCAACAAGACCGATGCCAAGGCATACCATTTGTAACGTAAAATGGCTTCTTTAAACATGTTTTTTCTCCTTATAATTTCTAATATTTTCTTTTAATTGATCGACCACCTGTCTGATCAAATCAAATTCTTCCTTTTGAATACCTCGAAAGAGAGAATGGTGCATCTCCTCATGGAAGGATTTTAGGTGACAAATCTTGCTCCGACCTTTCTCTGTCAAGACCAACTGCTTGTAGCGTCTGTCAAACTGAGAAGGTAAAACCCGAATAAAGTCATTTTTCTCCATTCGCTTAACTAGATTGCTGGCAACGGATTTGGAAATCTTTAACTCCGCTTCAATGTCTTTGACAAAGGTTTCAACTTCAGACCGTTCTGCTATGAAACGCAGAGCCCATCCCTGTGGTCCAACTA
>NZ_POPB01000676.1 GCF_002964045.1 Streptococcus suis
CCGCGTCACCAAGCCTACCCGCTCCTTGACGGTCTTGAGATAGGCCTGGCCTCGAGCCGAAAAGCCTAGGACATGGACCGCTTCTGGCAAGGGAGTTTCCACCGCATTGACCAGGATGTAGGTCAGCACCCGCCGCACCCGCGCCTTGGTGTAGCGCTTGGTCGCAACAGCATCCACTAACTCCTCCACGGTCGCTGCGCTCCCAATGGCAGAGCGGATACGACTGGCTAGTTCTTCGTTGACCTGAAAGACCTGACTGAGATCTCGGTGGGTCGCAATCTGGTAGCGGAGCAGGGGAAAATAATTTCTCCAGCTTACCTTGGCCGCCTCTTCAAAGAGACTGGCAGACGGTAAAAAGTCACGCACCAAGTCCAACTGGTCAGCACCCTTGCGGATAGCTGTCGCCGAGGCGTAGGACGTTTCCACCTCTTCCGAGTGAAAACCAGCTCCCTGCCGCTGAACTGGGCCGAGCTGAATACCTGTTCCCGCCACCGCCTTAGCGTAAGCCAAGCCCAGAATATGATTAGGTGTATCACCTGTGAAGGTCAGCCCAGCAAACTCCTGCCACATGGCCTGGGTCTTCTGTGGAAAAGAGAGATTATCTGGCAAGTTTTTCACAAAATTTTCCATCTCTTCCGACTTATCCACATAGATATCCGCAATTTTCTGGTAATCCAGCATTTCTTCCGTACCGAAAACTAGTTTTTCCACACCTAGCCTGTGTAAAATAATGTATGTAACTATCTTCCTATCTGTGTGTATCTTATAAAGGTATTCACAAAACGTTCACCTTAACTTGAATAATCTATCATTTCTAAAATAATTCTATCATATTTACAATG
>NZ_POPB01000677.1 GCF_002964045.1 Streptococcus suis
GCTCCTCCAGCTATAGAAAGTACTTTACCTATGAATATAGGATCTAACTTTTTTGCTTGATAACCGAACTATTTATTGCTAAAATATTCTCATGAGAACTGTTGAACAATCTTTAAACGAGAACAAGCATGCACTTCACAGTCTAGTCGTCTTTCGCAGAGCAGCTAATACTATCGCAAAATCAGAATTAGAAACAATCAAAAAATACGGACTGACAGTTTGTCAGTTTGGAGTGATGGAGGCACTCTACAACAAAGGAAATCTGCGGATTCAAGACTTAATTGATAAATTATTAAGCACATCTG
>NZ_POPB01000678.1 GCF_002964045.1 Streptococcus suis
ATCAATAACATATTTCCAAATAGCTTCTTCGTCAATTCCATCTGCCTCAGACTTAGCAACAGCAATAAATTCTTTGAAAATCCCCTGTACTAGATTCAGTCCAGCCTCCGTACCAAATAATTCACCAATTGTACAGTCTAAAATGGTACAAGTTGGATTCATCACACCATTGACACAGGCTTTCTGCCAAATAGCACTGACAACATGATTATCATAGGTCACATTTAGCCCAGCTTCATTCAGCATTTCAATAATATCCGCAACTGATTGCTCATCACCAAGAATATGCTGAACGCTCAG
>NZ_POPB01000679.1 GCF_002964045.1 Streptococcus suis
AATCGCTAGTTTTTATCAAAAAATAATTTCAAAATAGAAAGGAACTTGTCCCATCCAAAATTCCAGATAACTAGAACTTACTTTGAGACGTCTCAGAGCCAGTAACTTTAGTGTACTCTTTTTTTCAACAATTTCAATCCTAAAACTCACTATTATCAACATTTTTAGTCAAAAACAGAACTTAGTCTGAGACTAAATTCTGTTGATTTTATGCAGTTTTCTCAAAGTAACTTCTGGAAGGACGGGAACTAGAACTTACTTTGAGAATTTACCCAATATATGGAGCTACCTTTGTTTTTTGAAATCCCACTAATTCAATTGGCTAAAACCTATAAAATTTGATACAATTGTTAAGAATGTTTTTTTAGAAAGTAATTGTTCTTATGCCAACAAATCACTCAAAAAGTCATCAAAGACGTCCCAAAAATAGAATACGTCGTCCTAGGTGGCAAAAATGTGTCCTTAGCATTCTTATCCCCTTACTAAGTCTGGGAACTTGGTACGGATTAAGTTTAGCCAATAGCTTTTCACAATCCCTACTCTCAGATCTATTTCCCAATCATGTACAGACAATTTATATTCTATTTTTTGCTCTTCTATATAGCAACCTAGTCCTTGCCATTACCCTTCCTTTATGGGTCTGGTGGAAAATAGTATTTAACGAAAGATTCACTTGGTGGAACCCCTCCTCACTTCTTGTCATTTTTCTTCCAGCCTTACCTGTTTTTTTATTCGCCCAGTATGAAGCAAGATTTCATCTACCTCAGTCTCCTCTTGTCATTTCTCATCGTGCTCTAAATGATCATCAAGCCATCGAAAATACGGTTGAGGCTGTCCAAATAGCTAGCCAAAGCAAGCCAGATTATATCGAAATCGACCTTTGGGAGACCGCTGACTTTGAGTTTATTGCATTTCATGATCCAAGTTTGATCAACTGGGCGGGTATTGATTATCGTCCCCATGATCTGACTTTGGCAAGTCTAACAGAAACGACAATAACAGATGCAGCTGGACATACAGCCAAAATCGCAAGTTTTGACCAGATTCTAGCTGAAGCATCCGCTCAAAATCAGAAACTCTTAATTGACTTTAAAACTTCAGAACAGGATAGTCCTCAGATGGTGGATAATTTCATGAAAAAATATCAGCAAATCTTTGAGAAAGATGGACACCAACTCCAGTCTGGCAGCTATGATTTCATGAAAACTGCCCTCTCCTACTCCCCAGCATTCGAAACATACTTGTTAATGAATACTCCTCCGGAAAATGAATTGCCTAATCTAACGGGATATAGTGTTCCATTGGACCAACTAACCGACGAATTACTTAACTATATTCGTGAATCAGGAAAATCACTTTATGTATGGACAGTCAATACTGACGAAGGTGTTCAACAAGCAGACTCAATCGGAGTAGATGGTATCATCACTGACTATCCAAGTCGTACCCAAACAATTCTATCCAGCTTATCACAAGCTAGCAAATACAATCAATTGTACCAAGAACAATTACAATTCTTTAGAATTTTCCCAGTTCACAATCAATGATTCCATTTATGATAGAATGTCATTTGTCCTATTTCCTTACTTAACCGTACATTCTCATCTCAATTTAATTCGTCTGAAATTGATTTTCATAGAATAGAAAAACCGCCAGCAAAACTGGTGGTTTTTCTATTCTATTGTAAAATTGTTATCTCGTAAACACGAAAAAGCCCACTCTTTCGAGCAGGCATGGGCAATTAATTATGCGTTGCCGCCGTTTTTCTTAATGATTTCATCTTGTACAGATTTTGGTACATCTTCGTAGTGGTCAAATACCATCATGAAAGTACCGCGACCTTGTGTTGCTGAACGAAGAACAGTTGCGTAACCGAACATTTCAGCAAGTGGCACATAAGCACGAACGATTTGTGTGTTACCACGAGCTTCCATACCATCAACGCGACCACGACGTGCAGTAACATGACCCATAACGTCACCAAGGTTATCTTCTGGTGCAGTGATTGTTACAAGCATCATTGGCTCAAGGATAGTTGGTTGAGCTGATTTAGCTGCTTCTTTAAGGGCAAGAGATGCTGCCACTTTGAAGGCTGTTTCAGATGAGTCGACATCGTGGTATGAACCATCGTAAAGCTTAGCTTTAACGTCAACGATTGGGTAACCAGCAAGAACACCGTTAGCCATAGATTCTACGAGACCTTTTTCAACCGCTGGGATGAATTCACGTGGAACCACACCACCGACGATAGCGTTCTCGAACTCGAAACCTTTACCTTCTTCGTTTGGTGTGAATTCGATCCAAACGTCACCGAATTGACCTTTACCACCAGACTGGCGTTTGAAGAAACCACGAGCTTGTGTAGAAGCGCGGAATGTTTCACGGTATGATACTTGAGGAGCACCTACGTTTGCTTCAACCTTGAATTCACGACGCATACGGTCAACAAGGACATCCAAGTGCAACTCACCCATACCAGAGATAACTGTTTCACCAGTTTCAACGTTTGTTTCAACGCGGAATGTTGGATCTTCTTCAGCCAATTTAGAAAGGGCAATACCCATCTTGTCTTGGTCAGCTTTAGACTTAGGCTCAACCATCAATTGGATAACTGGTTCTGGAACGTGGATTGACTCAAGGATGATTTTTGCTTTTTCATCTGTCAATGAGTCACCAGTTGTAGTATCTTTCAAACCAACCGCAGCGGCGATGTCACCAGCGTAAACAGTTTCAATTTCTTGACGGCTGTTTGCGTGCATTTGAAGGATACGTCCGATACGCTCACGTTTACCTTTAGAAGTGTTCAATACGTATGAACCGCTGTTAAGGACACCTGAGTAAACACGGAAGAATGTCAAACGACCTACGAATGGGTCAGTCATGATCTTGAAGGCAAGAGCTGCAAATGGCTCTTCATCTGATGCATGACGCTCTTCTTCAGCATCTGTATCTGGGTTAACACCTTTAATAGCAGGGATGTCAAGTGGGCTTGGAAGGTAGTCGATAACTGCATCAAGCATCAACTGAACACCTTTGTTTTTGAAGGCTGAACCACACAATACTGGGAAGAATTCAACGTTGATAGTTGCTTTACGGATAGCAGCTTTCAATTCGTCATTTGTGATTTCTTCACCTTCAAGATATTTCATCATCAATTCTTCATCAGTTTCAGCAACTGCTTCAACCAATTTTTCACGGTATTCTTGAGCTTGCTCAAGGTATTCAGCTGGAATATCTTCTTCAAGAATATCTGTACCAAGGTCGTTAGTATAGATTTCAGCTTTCATCTTGATCAAGTCGATGATACCACGGAACTCATCTTCAGAACCGATTGGCAATTGGATTGGGTGAGCATTTGCTTGAAGACGCTCATGAAGTGTGCTTACTGAGTAAAGGAAGTCAGCACCGATTTTATCCATTTTGTTGGCAAATACGATACGTGGAACACCGTATTCAGTTGCTTGACGCCAAACTGTTTCAGTTTGTGGTTCAACACCTGATTGTGAGTCAAGAACGGTTACCGCACCATCAAGAACGCGAAGTGAACGTTGTACTTCGATTGTGAAGTCCACGTGTCCTGGTGTGTCGATGATGTTTACACGGTGGTTGTTCCATTGAGCTGTTGTCGCAGCAGATGTGATTGTGATACCACGCTCTTGCTCTTGCTCCATCCAGTCCATTTGTGATGCACCTTCGTGAGTTTCACCGATTTTGTGGATTTTACCAGTGTAGTAAAGAATACGCTCAGTTGTCGTTGTTTTACCCGCGTCAACGTGCGCCATGATACCGATATTACGAGTTTTTTCTAATGAAAATTCGCGTGCCATGAGGTTTGTTCTCCTATAATTTTAGTTTTATACTTTATTATACCATATTTTAAGAAAAGCGAGTGGGCAAGTCCCACCCGCTTGATTTCTTACTAATGGTGTGAAGTGGATGAGGCAAGCCTCAATCCGATTTGTGATGATTGAACGAGAAGTTTGTACAATAATCTCAATTGATTTATGTAGAACTAACTTAACGTCCTCACATCCTATCTTACCAGCGGAAGTGTGCGAATGCGCGGTTTGCTTCTGCCATTTTGTGAGTATCTTCACGTTTCTTAACAGCTGCACCAGTGTTGTTTGCTGCATCCATGATTTCTTTCGCAAGGCGATCGATCATAGTGTGCTCACCACGGTTACGAGCGATTGTTACCAACCAACGAAGACCAAGTGTTGTACGACGCTCTGGACGAACTTCAACTGGGACTTGGTAGTTAGAACCACCGACACGACGTGCACGTACTTCAAGTACAGGCATGATGTTTTCCATTGCTGTTTCAAATACTTCAAGTGCATCGTTACCAGTTGCTTCTTTGATTTGATCAAAGGCACCGTAAACGATTGATGCAGCAGTACCACGTTTACCGTCCAACATAACACGGTTAATCAAACGAGTTACCAATTTTGAGTTATACAATGGATCTGGCAATACTTCGCGCTTAGGCGCTTGATTTTTACGACTCATTTATATTTCCCCCTTCTTAGCCTTTTGGACGTTTAGTACCGTATTTAGAACGGCCTTGCTTACGATCGTTAACACCTGCAGTATCAAGTGCACCACGAACGATATGGTAACGTACCCCTGGAAGGTCTTTTACACGTCCACCACGAAGAAGAACAACGCTGTGCTCTTGCAAGTTGTGACCGATACCTGGGATGTAAGCAGTAACCTCGATAAGGTTGCTCAAACGTACACGAGCAAATTTACGAAGGGCTGAGTTAGGTTTTTTAGGTGTCATTGTTCCGACACGAGTTGCAACACCGCGTTTTTGTGGTGATGAAACGTTTGTTTGAACTTTTTTACGGCTGTTGTAACCAACGTTCAAAGCTGGTGATTTAGATTTTTCTACTTTAGACTTACGTGGTTTACGTACCAACTGGTTAATTGTAGGCATCTACATTCTCCTGTATATATTTTTTATTTTTGGTGATAAGGCATTGGTGACAACCCCTATCTGTGTGTACTTTTGCAACAATTGTCAGCACGTCCCTGTACACTCTTGAGAGACCAAAAGTAAAAAGTACCGTCTAATATAGTACCATATCCCAAACCCATTGTCAAATAGATATGTTTGAAATTTTCAAGAAAAAACACAGCCAATCAGCTGTGTCATTTTGCTATTTCTTAGTAGCCCATACCCATTCCATCCATACCTTGTGGCATAGCTGGAGCAGCTGGTTCTGGTTTGTTGGCAACAACTGCTTCTGTCGTCAAAATCAAGCTGGCTACAGAAGCTGCGTTTTGAAGGGCCGAACGAGTCACCTTAACAGGGTCAATAATACCTGCATCCATCATGTTGACCCATTCGCCTGTTGCAGCGTTAAAGCCTGTTCCAAGCTCAGAATTCTTCAATTTATCAATGACAACTGAACCTTCATAGCCTGCGTTATAGGCAATCTGACGAACTGGTTCTTCCAAGGCACGAAGGACAATATTGCGTCCTGTTTCATCGTCGCCTTTCAACTCCAATTTCGCTACGCTATCGATAACATTGACAAGGGCTGTACCACCACCGGCAACGATTCCTTCTTCAACTGCGGCACGTGTTGCGTTGAGGGCATCTTCGATACGGAGTTTCATTTCTTTCAACTCAGTTTCCGTCGCGGCACCGACTTTGATAACTGCGACACCACCTGACAATTTAGCCAAGCGCTCTTGCAATTTTTCACGGTCAAATTCTGAAGTGGTTACCTCAATTTGTGACTTGATAACAGCGACACGGTTGGCAATGGCTTCAGGATTGCCAGCACCTTCAACAATGGTTGTACCATCTTTGTCAACCACAACCTTGGCAGCCTGACCAAGTGCTTCAATGGTTGCATCTTTCAAGTCCAAACCAAGGTCTTCTGTAATCACTGTACCACCTGTCAAGATCGCAATGTCTTCCAACATAGCTTTACGACGGTCCCCAAAGCCTGGAGCTTTAACAGCAACAACGTTGAATGTACCACGAATCTTGTTGAGAACAAGGGTAGGAAGTGCTTCCCCATCCACATCGTCAGCAATAATCAAAAGCGGACGGTTGGTCTGAAGAATGCTTTCCAAAAGTGGCAAAATATCCTGGATATGAGAAATCTTCTTATCAGTAATCAAGATGAATGGATTTTCAAGTTCTGCCACCATCTTTTCATTATCTGTTACCATGTATTGTGACAGATAACCACGGTCGAATTGCATACCTTCAACCACATCCAGCTCAGTTTCCATACCGCGAGATTCTTCGATAGTAATAACGCCGTCTGTTCCCACGCGCTCCATTGCTTCTGAAATGTACTCACCAACTTTTTCAGAACGTGAAGACACGGCTGCCACCTGAGCAATTTCAGCTTTATTGGATACAGGACTTGCTTGTGCTTTCAAGGCTTCAACCGCAGTCGCAACCGCGGCTTCAATCCCGCGACGAATTCCGATTGGGTTGGCACCTGCAGTTACGTTTTTCAAGCCTTCACGTACGATAGCCTGAGTCAAGACAGTAGCAGTGGTTGTCCCGTCACCAGCGATGTCATTGGTTTTTGATGCCACTTCAGATACCAACTTGGCACCCATATTTTCAAAGTGGTCTTCCAATTCGATTTCTTTGGCAATGGTCACACCGTCGTTTGTTATAAGTGGTGAACCATAAGCTTTTTCCAAGACAACATTGCGACCTTTTGGTCCCAAGGTTACTTTGACCGTGTCAGCCAAAATATCGACACCACGGACCATGCTTTCACGTGCATCTGCTGCAAATTTGATTTCTTTTGCCATTTTCCTACCTCTTATTCTACAATTGCCAAAATGTCTGCTTCACGGATGATGTGAACGGTTTGGTCTCCGTCTTTAACTTCCAATCCTGCGTGAGCATCAATCAAAACAGTATCTCCAACTGCCACCGCTGGGGCAACCAAGTCACCATTCAAGGTACGAATCCCTTGTCCGATCGCTAGGACACTTGCTTCTTTTGTCTTTTCTTGGCTTGCGCCTGCTAGGACAAAGCCACCAACTGTTTGTTCTTTTTCTTCAATTTTTACGACGATACGATCGCCCAATGGTTTTAACATTCTATTACCTCCTGGTCTTTTTAGCACTCTCTACATGCGAGTGCTAACTCACATTTCCTATTGTATCACTTGGTCAAAAATAGTCAAGAAAATTCTATTCCTTTTTCGTGAAAATCCTTCTTAAGTATGAGACAGAATTTACCTATTCATTGTTGGTAAACTATGTTATACTATTTTTAACAAGTTAGGGGGGATTCATGAAATTTTTTAGAGATTTAAAAACAGATTACCTTGAGAGTCGATTTTCTGCCCACGAAAGTTTTGCCGAATGGTTTTTAAAACGTAAATTAGGCTTTTGGGGGAAGATGATATTCGCCTATCTGCTCTGGCTAGTCTGGATATTTTTCTTTAGCCACCCTCACTACATCATCTTTTTCTTTTATGGTGTTATCCTATTGTCACTGATTGTTATGCTAGTAGAATGGTGGAGATATAGAAAATGAACAGCAAAAAACACCAACTTTCGTCGGTGTTTTTAAGGAGATATGAAAAATATTTAGGATTGACTATAGTATAGCCTACTTTTCAACATTCTCCATCGGTCTTGGGACCGATATTAAAACGGTAATTCCTCCTCTTCCAGAACCAAGTCAGCTAGGTCATCGCCAGTATTATTTTCTCGCATGGCACGTTGGGCGCGGCTTTCTAGTAATTGGAAAGATTGACCTAGAATCTCTGTCACATAGTGATTGCTGCCATCTTTTTCGTATTTACGGGTTCGCAATTCACCATCAACAGAAATCAGACTGCCCTTGCTGCCATAGGAAACAAGTGTTTCCGCCAGTTTACCCCAGAAAATAACATTGAGAAAATCCGCTTCACGTTCGCCATTTTCTGTCTTAAATCGTCTATTAACCGCAATGGTTACACGAGTCAAATTTTTACCGTTAGGGGTTTGAGTGAGTTCAGGTTGGGCCGTCAAACGACCAATTAAAATTGTTTTATTATACATATTACATCCTCCTACTTATCTATTCGTAGAAAGTTCATAAAAAGAAAGAAAATCATGAAAGAATTAATAGAAAAATTGCAAACCTCTAAACCATATACCGATGATGAACTGGCTTGGTTGCTGGAAAACATCGGTCATTATGTTCCTGCTATACGCGACGAACTGGTCTATGCTAGTTTTTGCCACATCTTTTTTGAGGGCTTGGTCACAAGGGAGCAAGCACAGTCGCTGCTACAATTCTCTCAAGAAACCAATCCTCTTTCCCTAGAAAGTTCCACACTAAAGCGAAGTTTTACTTGCTTACTTTACTGTCTGTTGCTGTCTGTCGATAATGAGCCAGAGTCTATTTATCATGCATTTTTAAGCACTAACGACCGTGACCTACTCTTCCAGCAGGCCTTGGATTATTTGGCGATTGAAAATGACTGGTCTTGCTACGATGAAAAACTCGGTTGGATCCATACCGTTGCCCACGGAGCAGATTTTCTTCTGGCCGCAAGCTGTCATGATCAATTTCCCGCTGAAAAAAGCAAAGAAGTCTGGCAAACTACTGTCACTTGTCTGACCAGACAAAGTAAAGTTTTCTCAGCTGGCGAGGAAATCCGTCTGGCACAAATTCCTGTATATTTACTACTGAATGAAAAAGTAACCAGCCAAGAGCTGACAGAATGGATGAACGAACTAGACTTTCCCAACCAAGAACCTCTGGACTACTTCCGGTGGCTCAACCTCCAGCATTTCCTATCCAGTCTCTACTTCCAACTCAATTCACATCAGGTTTTGACAGAGGAACTCCGACAAGCTATTGAAGGAAAAATTGAAACAGCATAAAAGAATTGGCCATCTGACCAATTCTTCTTTTTTCTATCCCTTCCAGTGTTTAGCTGGATCAAAAGCTTCTCCGACCACTGCGGAGTCGTCCAATTCGATAATGCCACGCACTTGTGGTGCGTTTGGCAGAGCCAATTCACGCGGACTGCACATCATACCAAAGCTATCTTCACCACGCAACTTCCCTGGGAAAATCAGGCTACCGCTCGGCATCATTGCCCCCGGAAGAGCCACAATGGTTTTCAATCCTTGGGCAGCATTTGGGGCACCGGCTACGATTTGCACTGTTTTGTCACCAACATTGACCTGACAAATATTGAGGTGGTCGCTGTCGGGATGAGGAACCAATTCCACAATCTGACCGACTACGAACTTTGGAGCATTATCGTTAACCAAGCTTTCAGTAAAACCTTCCTTAGCCAATTCAGCATTCAAGGTCGCAACTTGTTCATCTGTTAAGAAAACTTGACCATTTCCAGCAATCTCAACCAAACTTGATGCTTCAAAGATATTCCAGGCTACTGTTTTTCCTGTTTCCTCTAGGAAAACACGCGCCACTTGACCCTTGCGTTCAAACTGAACAGGCTGACCCTTGTCTTCAGCCACAATCACCATAAGAACATCGCCGACGTGTTCCTTATTATATGTAAAAATCATTTCTTTTCATTTCTCCTTTATGCAAATAGACCGGTCAAGCCTTTCCAAAGATTTTCAAAGAAGGCACCGATTTTTTCTAGAATTCCTGAATCTTGTAGATTCTTATAGGCTTCTGAAATTTGTTGCTCCGCCTGTTGCTTGAACTGGTTGAGCTGGGCAGCAACCTCAGCCGAATCAATGGCAGAAGTTTCCTGATAGGCTTTGGCAAAGGTAACCAATTTTGAAACTTCATCTGCTGTGATGACATTTTCCAAACCGTTATTGGCCAAGACATCGTTGATAATAGTATTGATGTCCGATTCAGAAGCTACCTGACCGTTGGACTGTTTGTAGTCTGCAAGTGCCGTCTTGATTTCTGCGACTGCCTTGTCCAAAGCTGAACTATCAAAATTGGCGTCACCTGTATGGGCTGTTGCCACTTCGTTAACAGTCGTTAATTCTTGTTGGGCTACCTCTGTCCGAGCCGGGTCAACTGTTTCACCATTGGCCGCAAGAGCCTTGTAAACACCTGTCAAAGCAGACTCCCCTGTCACCTTAATCGGTGCTGCCACATCAATCAAGACATCCGTCGCACCAGCTGTAATAGCCGCATTGGCATACTGTGTTTCGGTAATCAAGGTGATGTTCTGTGGCGTCTTAATATCCACCACAACCCCTTTGCCAGCGTCCTGCTTTTGCACCAAGACAGATGAATAGAGGGAGGCTGTGTCCGCTCCAGATGTACCTAAATATTGGTCCATATCCGCGCCAACAACCACCTGACGGCTAACATTATTGACATCCGAAATACCAAATAGATTGTTAACCTCTGTCGCCTGCGCATCTGACAAACCTCCACCGTAGACTAGTGTTGGCTTGCCCCATTTTTCATTGATAACATCTGTTTGAATCTCAGCCTGCACCAAGGGAGCAAGACTCAAACTCAACCCCAGCACCACAGGTGCTAGAAGGATTTTTCCTAGTGATTTCTTCATGTTCTTTCCTTTCTTTTGGGAAATGGCAGAGCTTCTCTGCTAATTTATCTACCCAGTCCAGATAAGAAGTTCATGATTTCTTCCTTGGTCTTGCGATTCTTATCGACAAAACGACCGATTTCCTGACCATTTTCCAAAACAACCAGACTTGGAATGCCTAAAATAGCCCATTCCTGTGCCAAAGGCATAAAGTCATCTCGATCCAGTTGCACAAAACGGAAATCTGGAAAAGCCTCTTCGATAGCTGGCACATGCGGTTTGATATAGTGGCAATCCCCACACCAAGTCGTCACAAATAGAAAAACGGTTGGCTTGCCATCTTCAATCAAGGCAGCCACTTCTTCAAGATTTGTTGGAAAAATCATCTTTCTTCCTCCCTGTACTGAATAGAACCTTGGGTATTTTCAAATAAAAACACCTGTCCTGCCTCCATCACAACCCCGCCAATAAGCTGGTCACGAGTTGAGGCTGTTTCATCCACATAGACCGTGGCAATCTCTCCTAAATCAGCGAAAAAGTCACGCACCTCCTGCAAGGCCTGTGCTTTTTTACGGTCTTCTTGGATTTTACGGTAAAATTGAGCACTAGCGGTGAGCACACCTGCCCCCAATAAGCCTGCTAGCAAGGCTGTCTTTTTCTTTTTCATGTTGACTATTTTATCATATTTCCCAGGATTTTTCCCAAAAATGCCATTGAACTTGTGACAGCTGAGACAAACTCGCACCACTTGACAAAAGACTTAAAAATAGATAGAATGGTCTTACAGTGATAAATGTTTGTCAACACTTGGCAATCAAAAAGCCCCCAACGTTCCCAGCGTTGAGGGTTTTCTTTTGCCCCTGGGGCCTACTTGTCACGATTGTTAAGCCATCTTTCAAACAAAACTGTTAGAAAACTGACGAACAAAGGTACAAGAAAAACTGTGATAAATGCTTCCCACACTTAGCAATCACCTCCTCTCTATTTTGAGGGGCATTTCTATCCTAGCAAACTTCAATCATTCTTGTCAATACTATCCATATTTTTCTATATTTTTAAGACAAGTCTGGCTCTTCGTGATAAAATAGTAGTAATCATATCATGGAGGAAGAAGTATGACTCTTTTTGAAAAAATTAAAGAAGTTACAGAATTACAAAGTCTACCGGGATTTGAAGGACAGGTTCGCAATCACATCCGCCAGAAAATCACACCACATGTAGACCGCATTGAAACAGATGGACTGGGTGGAATTTTTGGTATCAGAGATACGACTGTTGAAAATGCTCCTCGTATCCTAGTGGCCGCCCACATGGATGAGGTTGGTTTTATGATTAGCCAAATCAAGCCAGACGGTACTTTCCGTGTTGTCGAATTAGGTGGCTGGAATCCTCTGGTTGTTTCTAGCCAGGCCTTCACTCTTCAGTTGCAGGACGGTCGTACCATTCCAGCCATCTCAGGCTCAGTACCACCTCACCTTTCACGTGGGGCTAACGCTCCTGGCCTGCCTGCCATTGCTGATATTATTTTCGATGCTGGTTTTGACAGTTATGACGAAGCCTGGGCTTTCGGCGTTCGTCCGGGAGATGTCCTCGTTCCCAAAAATGAAACAATTCTAACAGCCAACGGAAAAAATGTTATTTCTAAGGCTTGGGACAACCGCTTCGGTGTCCTTATGGTGACGGAATTACTGGAAAACCTATCCGGTCAAGCATTGCCAAATCAGTTAATTGCTGGGGCCAATGTGCAAGAAGAGGTTGGCCTACGTGGTGCTCATGCCTCTACAACCAAGTTCAATCCAGACATTTTCCTCGCTGTTGATTGCTCGCCCGCTGGAGATATTTATGGCGACCAAGGAAAAATTGGTGACGGTACTCTGCTTCGTTTCTACGATCCTGGCCATATCATGTTAAAAAACATGAAAGACTTCCTCCTCACAACTGCCGAAGAAGCAGGTGTCAAATTCCAATACTACTGTGGTAAAGGTGGAACAGATGCTGGTGCAGCTCACTTGAAAAATCATGGCGTTCCATCAACAACCATCGGTGTCTGCGCTCGCTACATCCATTCTCACCAAACCCTCTACAATATGGATGACTTCTTAGAAGCTCAAGCCTTCTTGCAGGCTATCGTTAAAAAGCTAGACCGCTCAACAGTTGATTTGATCAAGAATTATTAGACAGTTATGCAAAGCGAAGAAGTCCCCTATGATTGCTGAGTCTACCCAACTAGTAAAAAATAACATAACAGTAAACGCTCTCTAACCTGTATCGTCATATTCTGGCATTCACCGATAAGTCTGAGCCTATTATAAGAAACAAACCTATAGCAAACGAAGCACCCAAGTTAACATAGCGTTTGCATTTTACAAGTAATCTGATATAATGGAAATAGAAAAGGAGTTGGTCTGCAAACCAACCCCATGTAGAACCGTTAAAAAGACGGCGGCTCGTATTACAGATTTAATCCGTCCTACTCGCGCAAAAGTGGGGACGGATTATTTTTTGTCATTATCTTTGAAGATTTTATAGCACAAACCAATCAAAGCAACTGTGAAACCACCGAAACTTAAAATCGTCTGCACAACTTCAAAAGCTGTCAAAAGAACGCTCCTCCTTTCCGTCAGATTTTGATGAATTGCCCATAGGCATCACCTCACTTTCAGAAAATCAAGAGCTACCGTCTTCACTTTTCTACTCATCTAGTATATCATATTTTATCCCTAAAAATTGTTGGAATAGCGTAGTCTTTCCGAATTTTTTTGCAATCCAAAAAATCTTCCTACTGTTTAGTAAGAAGATTTTTTATGTTGACTAACTATCCTTGTTTGCGTCTTCTTGCACCTGCAAGACCAAGACTGGACAATGCTGTCACACCTACGAGTGCCAACAGACTTGTTTGTTCCCCTGTGTTTGGCAAGGCCTTAGCTCGTTCGACACGTGAGTAAGTAATACCTTGTGGTGTGACGGTTACACCTGCTTGTGTGTTCATCACCACAACCTCACCGCCTACAACCTTCGCATCTTGACCTTTAACAGTAACATCTTTGAATTCATCGATGACAACTACTGGTTTTCCACCAGTTGTTGATTCTATTTTGGGTACTGTAACAACAGTTCCGTCAGGCAATGTGACAATTACCTTGTTTTTCGCTTGATTTTCTAAATCTTTTAGTTTCGCTTGATTCAAATCAAACTTCGCTTTGAGTTCTTTGTATTCTGACAGTTTTGTATCGCGTTCCGTCAGTAATGTTTCTAAAAGGGCACTCGCATCGTCAAATGTTTCCTTAGCTTCTTTGAGCTGTTGTTGGGCTTTTGCGTAGTTGCCCTTAGCCTCCTCTAGTTTCTCAGGTGCATTTTGCAAATCAAGCAGCTCCTGTTCTGCACTGCGGACAGCTTTCTTTGCCTCCTCAAGCCCTGTCTCAGCTTGAGTAAGATTTTTCTGTGCCTTATCACGAAGTCCCTCAAGTCGAATAAGTTCTTCTTCCTCTTTTGTCAAAACTTCTTTAGCTGACTTCAGTTCGGATTGTTGGGTTGTGAGTTCATTCTGAGCTTCTTTAAGAATTCTAACCTTATCTGCATTATCAGATGTCAATGCTGTCACACGATTATTAGCAACTTTCAGTGCATTTTCATCTGTTGATAAAATATTTTGAGCTGTTTCTAATTCAGACTTCATACTCGAAATTATGTTTGTAATTTTTTCTTCTGCTATTTTTTGTGCATTATTAAAATTATTTAAAGCAGTAACAGCGTCTTCTCGCTTAGTATTTTTATGGTAAAGAGTCTCCTCCCAAACATAACGGAAAGTAGTTTTTGGCAGAAACTTGATACGTTTACCATTAAAGTAGTATTCAGAACGAAGTGGGTCAGAATCTTTATTTTCTGCCCTAGCTAAAAAATAAGAGCTATAAGGCGGATTTTTATACATTTTTCCATCATATTCAGATATTGAATACACACTTTCATCTAGGTTCGAAGGAAGCACTCCATAAACATCCCTATCTGTTGTCGAAACAAAGGTCAGAATGCTGTATCCATCTGTATTTTGAATAGCAAATCCTGTACCTGTAGCCCCTAATAATGGTATTCTGTGTCCGTAATTAAATTCATTTCCTTCCTCAGGATTTTCAGCACCATAGAGATATGCATTAGAAAAGTCGTTAAAATAGCTCAACAATTCATTATAGGCAATTTGTCTTTCGTCTAAATTAGACTTAGTAGGTAATGAACCCCATGAAGCATTCTCTGTTTCACCCAAAAGATTAAAATCAGCAGGATTCAAGACCGTATCGTGGCTGAGTTTGTGATTTTTTGCCATCTCATCTGTTCTGGCTTTGGCCCATTTCAAAGCTGATTCAGTTACCTCAGGAACTGGAATATCAATACCATTGATGCGGCGTAATTCAACAATATATTCACGAAGATACTCAGAAACTTTTTTATAGTCAACTGTTTTTCTCTGATTGAATGCCTCTTTGTTGGGAAGAACAATTGTTTCAACTTTTTCACCATCAAATATCACATTTTCATTAGCTGTAACATAATATGTTTTTCCATTTTTAACATACGTTGGGTCTTTAGGTGTGGAAACCAACTCGCTCTCACTTACCTCATGTCTTCCTAACTCACGCTCTACTACTTCTGTATAGTATTCTGGTCCTGCACTTGTTACAGCTTGTTCCAGTTCTTGACGCTTTTTAGTACCATTAGCAATTAGGTCACGTTGCTCTTGCTCTCTTGTAGATAGACTAGATGTTAGATCGGATACTGTTTTTTGCCCTTCTTTTACTTTTGCATCTAGATACCCGGCTTCTTGTTGTGCTTTCAATAATGATTCAGAATCAAACGCAACCTCGGCTGTATTCACCTTTTGTTGTGCTGCATCTACATCAGCCTGTTCTTTAGAGGTCACTTTTTTAGCCGACTCAACAACCTTAGTTTGGTTATCTACAGCATCCTGAGCTTCCTTAACAGCATCTTGAGATACCTGTACTGCTGTTTCTTTAGTTGCTTGGTTTGTTTTAGCATTTTCAACATCATCTTCAGCATTTTGGATATTTTCTGGTGTAGCTTGAGCGACCTTCTCCTCTGCTTTAGTTAATTGTTCCTTAGCTTGAGAAGTTGCTTGTTCAGCTGTTTCGAGAGAACCTTTTGCAGCTTCAACAACAATTTGTTGAGCATCTACAGACGCTTGTGCTTGCTCAGCTACTTCAAGGGCAGATTGAACAGTAGCAGCTGTTACAGGAACCTCAGCGACAGTTGTTGCTGTTTCAACTGTTGCAGTTACTTCCTCTGCTTGGACTGGTGTACCAACGGTTGCAAGGGTAATTGCAGTTGTCGCTGCAAAACCTCCAAATATATAATTGTTCTTTCTCATCTTTTCCTCCTGATTATGCTAATAGGAAGGGCTTGGCCTAAGTGTCAAGCCCTGCTATACTAGTATAGCAGGGCTTTTGTCAAGTATTTTGCTTGATTTTTAAGAATTTTGTCAAAAACTTTTTGGGTAAAATTTTAATATCAGAATAACTCTTCTAAAATGTACTTCCTCACATAAGTAATAAAGTAAAGCGAGCCTGTAATCAGGTAAAGTTTTTTGGGATTGCCCAACTCCGCCTGCTCCAACCACTCCTGATAGGTCTGAACTCGTTCATAGCCTGACGGATAATCTTTTAACTGCACCGCTCTGAAATCGTCAAAAGTCGTCACGCTAACAGGTCCAAATTGGCTAAGCTGGGACAACATCTGGTCCACTGGCTTGGTATTGATGGCTGCAAAGAGAATTTCAATATCTCTGTCAGCATACTTTTCTTCCAAGAGCTGGGTCAGGACGGCGATACTTTCATTATTGTGGGCACCGTCAATCATGAGATTAGGTCTAATCAACTCTATGCGACCTGGCCAGATGGCTTGGGACAAGCCCTGGCGGATGGTTTCATTGGTAATCTTTGGAAAATCAGGGCTTAGAAGCTGAGCTGTTGTCACTGCCAAGGCTGCATTGACCTCCTGGTGACGGCCCTGCATCTGTAGCCTCAAACCCTCAACACGGCCGAAAGGACTTGAAACTGCAAAGCCTGCTCTGCTATTTTCCAAAAGAATCTCCCGCCCCACCGCATAGGTCGGACTCTGAAGCTGACGAGCGTGATCCTCAAATACTGCCACCACTTCTGGCTGATTGGTCGCATAGAGGAGCGGAACCCCCTCACGCAAGACGGCGACCTTGTGACGGGCTATAGCAGCGTGGGTCTCTCCCAAAAAAGCCTGATGGTCCAAGCCGATGGACGGGCAAACTACTGCCAAGGGGGCAAGGACATTGGTCGCATCCTGCAAACCGCCCATGCCTGCCTCCACCAAGAGAATATCGGGGCGTTGGTAGTGGGCAAAATAGACAAACATGGCCACCACTACAATCTCAAACTCCGAGATGGCATCCAGTCCAGCCGTCTGGTCCAAGTCCTCAATCAAGGGTTGCAAGTCTGTCACAATCCTCGCAAAATCCTCCTCCGAAATCATCTCTTGCTGGTAGACAATCTGCTCTCGAAAATCAATGATAGACGGTGATGTAAAGCGGCCGACGGTGTAGCCAGAAGCCTGTAGGATGGACTGTAAGGCATTGAGGGTCGAACCTTTACCGTTTGTGCCCACAAAGTGAATGGTCGGCACTTGAAGTTGGGGATTGTCCAAACCTTCCAATAGCCATTTGACACGTGCAACCCCATGTTCTAAATCAGAGGCCGGGCGACTAGATAGCCACCGGCGAGTTTCTTGATAATTCATGATTCCCTCTCTACAAAAGCAGCAACAGGGGGATGACCTGTTGCTCGAAACTGTTTTTATTTAATACCCATTAACTTGGCCAATTCAGGTATTTTTTGTAAACTTGGCAAGACAAGCATGGTCACGACAATGCGTAATGGAATTTCAAAAATAGCTTTTATGAAACGACTGCTATACAAGGCAATCCAAGGTGTTCCAAAATGGAAATGGAGGGCGATAGGCGTCATGATAAAGGAAATCACAACCTGAATCAAGACAACAACCCCTGCAACATAGAGCCAATCAGCCTTGTTCTTGGTGTCTAGCGGCTTCTGATAAAAGAACCAGCCATAGATAAAAGCCGATACCGCCTCAATCAAAATCCAAGTGAAGAGGACAGTTTGCCCGCTAAACAAGACAAAGACTGGGTCTGCAATCGCCGCAAAGACAGCCGCCCAAACCGGACCAGCAATAGCTCCCAAAATAGTATTGGGAATAAAGGTAAACTGGACCTGCAAGGTTTCTGAAATCCGAATGGAGAAATAGTTCTCCACAACCATAACCAAGGCAAGGGTCATCGCAATAGCAGTCAACAACTGCACCGTTAGTTTTGGAATTTTCTTTTCCATAAAAAATGCTCCTTTTTCAAAAAATGGAGCTGTCGTGTGTATTCGACAGCGGATGCAATGGTTTACCGCGCTAGTCTCAGCCAGACCCCAATGCTCCTACTCTAGGAGACACCAGATACAAGCAAAGATATAGTCTTTTAGTTTACTTTTAGTACTCGCTCCAAAGGTTCGGGGAACCTTTGGAGGTTGGAGATAAAGCGAACAAAGTTCGCATCAAAAGCCGCAGGCATAACTGGAGTTAGGCAAGGCGAGTTCAAACACTCCAGTGGAGTGTTTGAAGTTGGAAATAAGGAAACGGAGTTTCCTCTTACGTCGAAGTAATAAAAGAAAAACTAAATGACGATAAGCTTCGTTATGTGGCAACATCCCATCCACATACACTTGACGCAAACCATCTACTCTGTGCAAATTTCTTTGCCTAACCATTGTACCATAATTCATCTAGGCTGACCAATCACTTCTAACTATGACAGGCTATGTGAAACAGCTATAGATATAGTCTTCTAGTTTACTCTTAGTACTCGCTCCAAAGGTTCGGGGAACCTTTGGAGGTTGAAGATAAAGCGAACAAAGTTCGCATCAAAAGCCGCAGACATAACTCAATGCTTTCTTGTTTCTAGGCATTGACTTGAAACAGTCCCCCAGACTGCTTGGACAGTCAATGAACTGTCCAAGGTTGGATATAATACTTGCAAAGCAAGTCACTATTACAAAATCAGGCAAGGCGAGTTCAAACACTCCAGTGGAGTGTTTGAAGTTGGAAATAAGGAAACGGAGTTTCCTCTTACGTCGAAGTAGTAAAAGCAAAACTGAATGACGATAAAAGGCCGGTGCTGACACCGACCTTGCCTATATCTGATTATTTCAAACGTTCAACTTCACGCGCAATAACCAATTCTTCATCCGTTGGAATAACCAAGACACGAACTTTTGATTCTGGCGTTGAAATGTCACCATAGTTGCCAAATACATTTTTTGCTGGGTCCAACTCAATACCAAACCAAGACAAACCTGCAATGACATCATTTCGCATTGCAGCAGCATTCTCACCCATTCCTGCTGTAAAGATGATGGCGTCAGCACCATTTAAAACTGCAAGATACTGACCGATAAATTTCTTAATACGGTCAATGAAAATATTGTAGGCCAATACTGCATCTGGATTGTGAGATTGGATGCCTGCTTCAATATCGCGCATATCACTTGAAAGACCAGATACACCAAACAAGCCTGACTGTTTATTCAACATGTTAATAACGTCTGCAGCATCTTTCAACTCTTCAACATTCGCAATCAAGTAAGGAATGATAGCAGGATCAATATCCCCTGAACGAGTTCCCATCATCGGACCAGCCAGAGGTGTGAAGCCCATTGACGTATCCACAGATTTACCATGATAGTTAGCAGTGATGGATACACCATTTCCGATATGAGCCGTAATTAATTTCAATTCTTCAATTGGACGACCCAAAACTTTTGCTGCCTCATGCGCTACATAGAAGTGGCTTGTCCCATGAGCACCATACTTACGAACTTTATAGTCTGTATAATATTTTTTTGGAATCGGATAGAGATAAGCGTGTTTTGGCATTGTTGTATGGAAAGCAGTGTCAAAAACAGCTACATTCAATACTTCTGGCAATACTTCTTCAAATGCGCGCATCGCCGCCACGTGTGCTGGGTTATGAAGTGGTGCCAAGGCACTCAACTCTTCAATTTGCTCAACCTCTTTTGGTCCAATAACAGCTGATTCTTTGAAAATCTCTCCACCTGCAACAACACGGTGTCCAACACCTGTAATTTCTTCATAAGTTGCAATAATATTGTGTTTGAGCAAATCCTCTAAAAGAATTTTAACCGCAACTGTATGATTAGGAATGTCTAATACTTCGGTATCTTTCTTCCCATCATATTTAACTGTAGAAATAGAATCATTTAAGCCGATACGCTCGATAATACCCGCTGCTAAAACTGTTTCTTCTGGCATTTGGTATAATTGCCATTTTAAACTAGAACTACCTGCATTAATTGCAATTGTTTTTGACATAATGTTCCCCTTTTAAAGCGTTTTCCTAATCAGTATAACAGATTTTTACTTAAATTGCATTTTCTTGCTTCCAATTTTTGAAATTGACCATGAACTTCTGAATCGCTTCTGGTTCTTGTAAACTCTGCAAGGGATAGACAAATGGTGCCAATTGTCTTGCAGCTTTCTTTTGTAAGACAAAAATAGACTTGGCCATGGCCGATTTTCCAAAAAGACTTGGTGGCAGGGCAATCATGGCAACGATATTAGCTTGCTCCTGTAACCAACCTTTCAACAAATCACTCTGTGGACTGGTTAGAAGATCATTTGGAGCCAAGAGAATAGCAAAGCCATCTTTTTCCAGATATTTGAGGGACTGTTCCATGAGCAAATGGTGGGCGTAGGTATGCTCCGTCTGGCTAGCCACCTGATAACGACTAGCAATCTGGTCGTCTGGGTAATATCCGATTGGCAGATCCGCTACAATGACTTGACTTTCCTTCAAAATCTGCGGACGTACCGCATCGCCCTGGGCAAAAGAAATCTCCGCCCCCATCACATCTGCCATGCTAGCTGATAAATCAATCAAGAGATCGTCTACTTCAATCCCCAGATAGTCCAAGTCTTTCTGGCTGGCATTAAGGATGGTCTGCGCCAAGTTACCTGTTCCTGAGCCAATCTCCAAGACTGTTACTTTAGGAGTAGATACTAGTTGATCTACCAAGAATGATAAAATAAAACCGATAGAATCCGGTGTAAACTGGTGATTATACTGCATTGGCTCGGTCTGGTTGGCCTTGATAAGCAGGAATTGGAAGGCACGACGCCACTCTTCCTTGGTCAGATTCAGATTTTTCAAAGTCTGATTGTTGCGGACAATCAAGTCCGTCTCATGCTGACCAGCTAGATAGGCTGCATTTTGCTCAATCATGGCATCATAGATATTGGTGCCTAGCTGGTTTTGGATGGTCTGTACGTTTTCTAATAGCAGGTCGTAGGCCTGTTCGATTTTTTCAAAATTCATACTCCTATCTTATCAAAATTTCACAGACTTTGCACCAAAAAGGGAGCGGCTAGCCACTCCCCTCGGGTACTATAGTCGTTTAGTTTGCTTTTAGTACAAGGCAACGAGCTGCAGGCTGTACTGGAGTACGGCAAAGCGAGTTCAAATCACTCCTGTGGAGTGTTTGAAGTTGGAAATAAGGAAACGACGTTTCCTCGCTCGTCGAAGTAATCAAAGATAAACTAAATGACTATATTTTAACCGGAAATTGATAGTGATACTCCCCTCCATTTCTTAGATTCACGTTAACCGATACAGTTCTATTTTTAATATGATAGCTGGCCTGACCCTCTCGAAACAAGACGCTTCCCTCGGTCTCTATTGGTTTACTTTCCTCCTTTTTCTTAGAACTCGTTTGAGCAGGTTTTTCAGCGTTTTCTTGACTCTCTCTAGTTGGTTGTTCCTCCTTTACTTCCTTCTCATCAACAGTCTCACTAGCGACTACTTCATCCTCTTTCTTATCCTCTGTTTGGCTAGCCACCTTTTCAGCAACTGCTTGACGCTCCTGCAAGTCTCCTTCAACCTGATCCAAGACCATCTGGGCCATGATATAGGCTGTCGCTTCTTGCTTAGCTACTTGAGCTATTTGACTTTCAGCCTCTTGGCGGTGGAGATAAAACTGAAGCAAGAGACTAAAAACCGCCAGCATCAAAAGGGCATAGAGTAGGATGCCAGCCTTAACTTTTTTCTTTAAAAGCATAGATAAAGGTCCGCTCCTCTCCATTTTTAAAGCTAAAGTCGATACGCACCAGTTGGTTTTCTTGGGAAATAGCTGCGCTGTCCACCTGATAAATCATAGGCTGGTAGCCCTGTCCTCTGTCATTTGTTTTCCGAAAATCATCCGAACGTGACTTGCCAAAGGCTAATGCTTGTCCATCCTTATTGACATAGACCTTGCCATTTTCAATCTTGACCAATTCCGACTGGTCCCATTCCGACCGCAATTGACTAGAGAAGACCAACCATTCCTTTTGAACGGTCTGACCTTGGTAATGCGCTTCTTGAACCAACAGTTTTGACAAGCCTTCAAAGACCAGAAGACTTCCTGATAGGATGACTAAGGCTACCAAGCATTCCAAGAGAGTAAAAGCAGGAACTTTACTTTTTAACAACCGATAAAACCTCCTTTCCCTCGTGGAAAACAATAATCTTATCCGCAGTTCGTTGAACCTGCACTGTAACACCGTTTAAGGCTAGGTTATCTTGCCCGGTCTGCACAGCCATCTGAGCTAGATTGAGAACCTCCTGTTGTTCCAATTCCCAAGCCTGTCGCCTACGACCTACATCCACAGCTGTCAAAATCAAGCTACAGATGGTTACTAGGGTCGCAAGGGCAACCAGACTCTCTAGCAAAATATAAGCCTTATTCTTCTGTTTTCTTATAGCGACCACTCCCTATATATAATTGATACGTGACTGTTTTTCGACTAAGCCGAAAACGAATCTTGGTCAGAGAAGAATTTCCACCATCTTCTTCAAACTGAATAGTTTTCTCCTCTAAGACCTCTACGTTTCTGGGCACCTCTACAGCCTGATAATTATTTGTAACCTCCTGTCCACCGATAGCAAGGTTCACTTTTCGGTGAGAACTAGCTGCCAATTTCTGACTGTCTTTATAGATAGCTTCAAATTCCCAGAGAAAAATCTCTTCTTGAACAGACCGAAAGGCCATTTGTACCGTTCCCGACAAGGAAACAGCTAAAAAACTAACGACAAATAAGGTCAGTAGACTTTCCAAAAGCGTGAAAGCCTTATTTTTTCGCCTTAGCATACTCTTCTGCTTGTTTCTCCGTAATATAGCCAGCTGCCTGCAAATCTGCTACTGTAGCTTCCTTATCATGCTCCAATGCATAAAGTTCCATCTGGCTTTCCACGACTTTGACGACAGCTGTACCTCCAGACTCTTTAATCGCTTCTTTTTGTTTGCTCAAATTTGGTACAAAGAGAAGCAAGAGCAGGCTAATGATCCCCAAAACGACTAACATTTCCACCAGAGTGAATGCTTTTACCTTCATTTCAATTAATTTTTTCATTTTATAACTCCATATTTTGATAAATCGGCAGCAACATGGCTGCGTAGATGAGAACGACCATTAAGGCCACAAAGAGAAAGACCAGCGGTTGAATCAGCTGCATGGCTCTATTGACCCGAGAGAAAAAATCCTCCCAACACTCGGCTGCATAAACTGTCAACTCGCTACCCAACTTGGACTTGACCTGCCCATACTCCACGATGAGGCTCAGCTCCCGCTTGAAAAAGGCGTAGGTTTGGATGTGTTCGTGAAAGCTCTGACCATTGGAAAGCGACTGCTCCAGGTCCTGACCAATCTCTCGAAAGAGCTGCGATTGCTGCTCCTGCATCAAGCCCACAATCTGCGGCAGGTCCAAGCCTTGCCCAATCAAACTCCCCCACTCCCTGGCGTAATAGGCCGTCAGATAGGTTTGGATGAGTTTTCCGAAAAATGGCAGAGCTGCCAAGCGGGAAAATGCCTTGATTTTGTTAGTTTTGCGAAACCAAACCAGACTAGACATGACAGCCACTAAACTCAGACCACAAAGGGACAAGAAGATAGTCGGCAGATGGTTGATCAGCATGGTCGCAGCATTGCCTTCCTCCAACTGGGGCAGAAGATAATTTTTCAAGCCTAGCATAATCAAAAGCAGAAAACCAAGCAATATAATCGGATAGGTCGCCACCTCAATCAGCTTTTTACGAACCTTGCTGACATTTTCCAGATAGGACTGGATATGGCTCAAACTCAAACTGGTATTGCCATGAACTTCTGCCAAAGCCACCTGTGTGACCACCGCATCTGAAAACCGCAAATCCGCCAGCAAACTTGAAAAGGGTTTGCCTGCTAACAGCCCGTCTGACAAGACCTGGGTATAGGGATCCGCCAGAAGCTGACTGCGTTTGAGGAAATCAACAATCTCTCCCAGATGAAAACCACTGGCAAAAAGATTATTGAAAAGCTCAATGACCTTACGCTGGCGAGCCAAGGGCAATTTTTTCTGTTTCTGCCTGCCGAAGACTGATATGTCCTGCTGCAAAAAGCCGATCAATTTGTTCATTCCACTGGTCTGCGGAATGGTTTTGGTAATTTCCCTTTGCAAAATCTACCACACCTCCTCCCCCTATTAAACGTTGATAGGCAATACCTTGAAGGGCATTATTTAACTCTTCAGGGCTGACCCCCAATTCCAACATACGAGCATAGACACCTGAAATAGACCTTGCGTGAACCGTTGAGAAAACGGTAGCTCCCGTCAGGCTGGCTCGAATGACTGCTCGAGCGGTTTCCGCATCCCGAATCTCACCGATGATGAGCAGGTCTGGTCGATGGCGGAGGGACAGTTTGATCAGATTGTCGTAGGTGGCTCCGATGGCTTCATTGAGCTGGAGTTGCAGCATGTCCTCCTGCTTGATTTCGACGGGATCCTCAATGGTCAAAATCTGCTTGTCTGGGAATTTCAGCCTGGCAAGATGGTACATAAGTGTGGTCTTACCAGAGCCGACTGGACCCGAAAAAAGGTAGAGCCCTCGTCCCTTTATTTCTTCTGCAAGTCGCTCAGCTGCCTCAAACCAGAACTTGAGTTCCTTGTCATTGTCATAGAGCAGGCGGATGACCAGACTTTCCTTGCCACGATAATCTCCGACAGTTGATAAGCGAAGTGAGATCTCTCCGCTCCCATAATCATAGTCACAGGAACCCTGCTGACTACGGCGTTTTTCACCAACATTTAAGCCTGCTAAAAACTTGAAATGGCTGATAATGGCTGTTACTTCCTCCTCAGCCACGTCTTGCACAAACTCCCGTTCATCCATGATGCGATGGTAGACTTGGTAACACTTACCTCGAGGAACCAAATAGATGTCACTGACCCTATCTGCCACCGCCTCTTCAATCATCTTTCTTGCTTTTTCTTGAATCATAAAACCTCCTCACCCTATCTATTCGCAAGGAAACTTGATTTTCCATACTTTTTTGTTAAAATAATAAAAAAGTTTGGAGGTTCTTATGAAAAGATTAAAAAAAGGCGACCACATACGCGTAGTCAGCCCCTCTTCATCTATTGAAAGAATTGGTGGTTTTGAAGCCAATCTTGCCGCCAAGGAAAAATTGGAAGAACTGGGCTTCAAACTCTCTTTCTCAGAACATTATTTTGAAAACGATATTTTCGATTCGGATCCGATTGCCAGTCGTGTTGCGGACTTGGAAGCAGCCTTTGCGGATGAGTCGGTCGATGCCATTCTGACAACCATTGGCGGTTTCAACTCTAACGAACTGCTACCTTATCTGGATTTTGACCTAATTGCCCGCCATCCGAAAATTTTCTGCGGTTATTCGGATACGACTGCCCTGCTCAATGCCATCTACGCTAAGACAGGCATGCCAACCTACATGGGTCCAGCTTATTCAAGCTTTAAAATGGTGCAAGCCCAACAGTATCAAACAGAAGCCTGGCTCAAGGCTGTGGCACAAGATTCCTATGAACTGATCCCGAGTCCAGAATGGTCTAGCGATGCCTGGTACCTACCAGACGCCCCTCGCACCTTTTACCCAACAGAGTGGAAAATCTACAATCCAGGCAAGGCCTCTGGTATTGCCATCGGCGGAAACATCTCAACCCTCAACCTACTGACTGGGACAGAGTTCGCACCCAGACCAGACAACTATATTCTATTTTTAGAAGAGGCGGAAGACGACGATTATCTGATTATCGCTCGTCACTTGACTGCCCTTCTACAAGCCTATCCAAATCCACAGGCTCTTGTCCTGGGTCGTTTTCCTAAGGAAACCAAGATGACCGAGGAGATTTTGTTGGCGATTCTGGACAAGCACCCTATTCTCAAAAAAGTTCCTGTTCTCTATGATTTGGACTTTGCCCATACCCAGCCTCTGTTTACCATTACCATCGGTGGACAGCTAGAACTTGATGCCGAAGCCTTTTCTATCAGATTCAGCTAAAAAGGACCTGTTGGGGTCCTGATTCGCCATCTGGTTTTCAAGCTCATGAAAAATGGTCTCAGCGCCATTACTCACTCTCTAATTTCTTGGCTCGTGAACAAAGGACCCGTTGGGTCCTTTATTTTCTATTCATTTACACAATTAGTTTGTTTTAATTTACAAGGACGTAGGCGGGGTTGTGTAGACTGCTTGATAAATCCAGCAGGTAAATTTTCTCTCGCTTCTACCAACATCAGCGAATGATACCGCTGCAAATATTCATCGCATTCCTCACACCAATGCTGGTCTGATTCGTCCCAAAAGGCTACCATTGTGCCATTTTTACTCTGCTTTTTAGGGAACTTTTCGGACAACCGTACCCATTCCTTCTGAAATGCTTTTAAGGCATCTTCATAACGGTCAAAGGCTACCTTACTAACAATATCTTCTTCCCAACCATCTAAAAACCACCAGGGCTCAAAATCTCCACACATTTTAATAACTTGATACATAACACATACTTCCTTTTTCGTACACATTATACCGAATTCGTCTGATTTAAGAAAACATTCTGCTTGTTAATTCCTTATCAAGTTATGTGAGCGCTTTATTTCTGAACACAAGAAAACACATCCCTCAGAAAGAGATGTGTCTTAAATCTTATTCAGTTACAGCTTCAAGGTCTGCTTCTGCTGCAAGTTCTTCAGCTACTGTGTCTTCAATGATTTCAACTTCATTAATGGCTTGTGGTTCAAGATTACGGTAGCGGGCCATACCTGTACCTGCTGGGATAATCTTACCGATGATAACGTTCTCTTTAAGACCGAGAAGGTTGTCACGTTTACCACGAATAGCTGCATCTGTAAGAACGCGAGTTGTTTCTTGGAAGGATGCGGCAGACAAGAATGAGTTGGTTTCAAGGGACGCTTTTGTGATACCCATAAGAACTGGACGAGCTGTTGCCGGAATACCACCTGCAATAACCACGTCAGCATTGGCATCTGTAAAGTCTGTGATATCCATGAGGGTACCCATGAGAAGATCTGTGTCACCTGGATCCATGACACGAACTTTACGAAGCATTTGACGAACCATTACCTCGATGTGCTTGTCGCCGATTTCTACACCCTGGCTACGGTAAACTTTTTGAACTTCAGAAAGAAGGTAAGTTTCAACCGCCAAGACATCACGGACTTCGAGCAAGCGTTTTGGTTGGATAGAACCTTCGGTAAGGGCTGCACCACGCGCAACTTGGTCACCCACTTCAACCTTCATACGGGCTGTAAATGGTACCACGTATTCGCCTTCACCAGTTACACCTTTAACAAAGACTTTCTTGGTACGAGTAGAAGCATCTTCTTCAATAGCGATAACTTCCCCTTTGACCTCAGTGATAACCGCTTCCCCTTTTGGATTGCGAGCTTCAAAGATCTCTTGAACACGAGGAAGACCCTGCGTGATATCGCTGTTTGAGGCTACACCACCCGTGTGGAAGGTACGCATTGTAAGCTGTGTACCAGGCTCACCGATAGATTGAGCTGCAATCGTACCAACTGCTTCACCCACTTCAACCGCATCACCTGTTGCCAAGTTGATACCGTAACAATGACGGCAGACACCGTGACGAGTGTTACATGTAAATACGCTACGGATGGTTACTTGTTCAACGCCTGCATTGACAATTTCACGGGCAATATCTTCCGTAATCAATTTGTTTGGACCAATGATAACGGCACCCGTTTCAGGATGTTTAACAGTTTTCTTAGTGTAACGACCTTGCAAACGCTCTTCAAGTGGCTCGATCATTTCCTTGCCATCTGTGATAGAACGGATGTCAAGACCACGGTCTGTTCCACAGTCGTCTTCACGGATGATGACATCTTGGGCAACGTCAACCAAACGACGAGTCAGATAACCTGAGTCGGCTGTCTTCAAGGCCGTATCCGTCATACCCTTACGGGCACCGTGAGTTGAGAAGAACATTTCCAATACAGAAAGACCTTCACGGAAGTTAGACAAGATAGGCAATTCCATGATACGTCCGTTCGGAGCTGACATCAGACCACGCATACCGGCCAACTGGGAGAAGTTGGAAATGTTACCACGGGCACCAGAGTCCATCATCATAACGATTGGGTTCTTCGGATCTTGTTTTTCAACCAGACGTTTTTCCAATTTTTCCTTAGCTGAACGCCATTCATCTGTAACAGCTGCATAACGCTCATCATCCGTAATCATACCACGGCGGAATTGTTTCTTGATTTGTTCTACACGTTCGTGAGATTCTTCAATGATTTCAGCCTTGTTGTCGATAACCGGAATATCGGCAATACCCACTGTCAAACCAGCAAGTGTTGAATGATAATAACCCAAGTCTTTCAAACGGTCAAGCAGGGCTGATGTTTCAGTTGTACGGAAACGCTTGAAGATTTCAGCGATGATGTTACCAAGATTTTTCTTCTTGAATGGCGGGTTGATTGGCAATTCTGCAATGGCAGCCTTGATATCTGATCCTGGTTCCAAGAAGTATTTATCAGGAGTTCCTTCTGTCAAGTTAGCATTGTTTGGTTCTTGCAAGTAAGGAAGACCTTCTGGCATAATCGCGTTGAACAAGATTTTTCCGACAGTTGTCATCATGACCTTGTGTTTTTGGTTGTCTTTCCAAGGCTTATCAAGGCTATCTGTTGCAATACCAACACGGGTATGCAAGTGAACATAGCCGTTGCGGTAAGCCATAACAGCTTCATCCGCATCCTTGAAGACCATACCTTCACCTTCACGACCAGCATCTTCCATGGTCAAGTAGTAGTTACCCAAAACCATATCCTGAGATGGTGTTACGACTGGTTTACCATCTTTAGGGTTAAGGATGTGTTCTGCCGCAAGCATAAGGATACGTGCTTCTGCTTGTGCTTCTTCTGACAATGGAACGTGAATCGCCATCTGGTCACCGTCAAAGTCGGCGTTGTAGGCTTCACAGACAAGCGGGTGCAAACGAAGGGCTTTACCGTCAATTAGAACTGGCTCAAAAGCCTGGATACCCAAACGGTGAAGGGTAGGTGCACGGTTCAAAAGAACTGGGTGTTCTTTGATCACTTCTTCCAAGATATCCCAGATACGATCATCACCACGTTCAATCAAACGTTTCGCGGCTTTGACGTTACCAGCAATATCACGGGCAACGATTTCGCGCATGACAAACGGTTTGAAGAGCTCGATTGCCATTTCACGTGGCACACCACATTGGTACATTTTCAGCGTTGGACCAACGGCGATAACGGAACGTCCTGAGAAGTCAACACGCTTACCAAGCAAGTTTTGACGGAAACGTCCTTGCTTACCTTTCAGCATGTGGCTGAGTGATTTAAGCGGACGGCTACCTGGTCCTGTAATTGGACGACCACGACGACCATTGTCAATCAAAGCATCCACAGCTTCTTGGAGCATCCGTTTTTCGTTTTGTACGATGATACCTGGAGCGTTAAGTTCCAAGAGACGAGCCAAACGGTTGTTACGGTTGATAACACGGCGGTAGAGTTCGTTCAAGTCAGATGCGGCAAAACGACCACCATCCAACTGAACCATCGGACGCAAATCTGGTGGAATAACTGGAAGGATATTGAGAATCATCCACTCAGGCTTGTTACCAGATTTGTAGAAGGCATCGAGTACATCCAAGCGACGAACTGCTTTAATGCGTTTTTGACCAGAAGCTGTTTTCAATTCTTCTTTAAGAGCTGCGATTTCTTTTGGAAGATCCACTTGCTTCAAGAGGTCTTGAATGGCTTCTGCACCCATTTTGGCAACGAATGAACCATAGCCATATTCACGCAAACGCTCACGGTATTCGCGTTCTGTCATGATTGACTTGTGCTCAAGCGGTGTATCTTTCGGATCAATCACCACGTAAGCTGCGAAGTAGATAACTTCTTCAAGCGCACGTGGGCTCATATCTAAGGTCAAGCCCATACGACTTGGAATACCTTTGAAATACCAAATGTGTGAAATTGGTGCTTTCAACTCAATGTGTCCCATACGTTCACGACGTACTTTTGCACGAGTTACTTCCACACCACAGCGGTCACAAGTGATCCCTTTATAACGGATACGCTTGTATTTACCACATGAACACTCCCAGTCTTTTGTTGGACCAAAGATGACTTCGTCAAAAAGTCCATCACGTTCTGGTTTAAGTGTACGATAGTTGATTGTTTCAGGTTTTTTAACCTCACCGTAAGACCATGAACGAACCTTACTTGGTGAAGCTAACGTGATTTGCATACTTTTAAATCGATTTACGTCAACCACTAATAATCCCTTTCTTTTCTTGTGAGAGGCTGGTTTTCCACACCTCAAATTCTTGAACAATAATCAGCAGAATGGATAGCTGGTAAGCTATTTTTCTATAAATCAGACGGTGGAAGACCGTTGGTCCTCATCCCTTTCCGTTCTGAGGTTTGGACCAACTTGTTCCATCCAATTGAACTATTCTTTACCTTCTGCTTCTTCTGCTGCAAAGGCTGCGGCTGCGTCAGCTGCGGCTTTTGCACGTGCTTTTTCAAGATCATCTACGTGGATGATGTCATCATCTTCACCTTCATCAAGGTCACGCAATTCTACTTCATTGTTATCTTCATCAAGGACACGCATATCCAAACCAAGTGATTGCAATTCTTTAACAAGAACGCGGAATGATTCTGGAACACCTGGTTTTGGAATTGGTTTACCTTTGGTGATGGCTTCATAGGCTTTCAGACGGCCTGTCACATCATCTGACTTGTAAGTCAAGATTTCTTGAAGGACGTTAGAAGCACCGTAGGCTTCAAGGGCCCAAACCTCCATCTCACCGAAACGCTGACCACCAAACTGAGCCTTACCTCCGAGTGGCTGTTGGGTAACGAGTGAGTATGGTCCGACTGAGCGGGCGTGAAGTTTATCATCAACCATGTGGTGAAGCTTGATCATGTACATGACACCGACAGACACACGGTTGTCAAATGGCTCACCTGTACGGCCATCGTAAAGAATGGTTTTTGCATCTGAGTCCATACCTGCTTCTTTAACAGTTGACCAGAGGTCTTCTGAACTTGCACCATCGAAAACTGGTGTTGCGATATGGATACCCAAGTTGCGAGCCGCCATACCCAAGTGAAGTTCCATAACCTGACCGATATTCATACGTGATGGCACCCCGAGTGGGTTCAACATGATGTCAACTGGTGTTCCATCTGGAAGATATGGCATATCCTCAACAGGTACAATACGTGAAACGACACCCTTGTTACCGTGACGACCGGCCATCTTATCTCCGACCTTGATCTTACGTTTTTGAGCGATGTAAACACGAACCAACATGTTAACTCCTGATTGCAATTCATCACCGTTGGCACGGGTAAAGATTTTCACATCGCGAACGACACCATCGGCACCGTGAGGTACACGAAGAGATGTATCACGTACTTCACGTGACTTATCACCAAAGATAGCGTGCAAGAGGCGCTCTTCAGCAGAAAGATCTTTTTCACCTTTTGGTGTTACCTTACCAACAAGAATGTCGCCTTCTTTAACTTCAGCACCGATACGGATAATCCCCATTTCATCCAAGTTGCGAAGAGCATCTTCACCAACGTTTGGAATTTCGCGAGTGATTTCTTCAGGGCCTAACTTGGTATCGCGTGTTTCTGACTCGTATTCTTCCAAGTGAACAGATGTATAGACATCATCTTTCACAAGGCGTTCAGACATGATAACCGCGTCCTCGAAGTTGTAACCTTCCCACGTCATGTAGGCAACGATAGGGTTTTGACCAAGGGCCATTTCCCCACGTTCCATAGAAGGACCGTCTGCGATGAAATCACCTTTTTCAACGACATCACCCAATTTCACAAGGGTACGTTGGTTGTAGGCAGTACCTGAGTTTGAACGACGGAATTTCTGAATACTGTAAACATCCAAGGAGCCATCTTCGCGACGAACTTCAACCTTATCCGCATCTGCGTAAACAACCTTACCATCATGTTGGGCAATAACTGCCGCACCTGAGTCATGGGCAGCCTGATACTCCATACCGGTACCAACGTAAGGTGCTTTTGGATCAATCAATGGAACAGCCTGACGTTGCATGTTGGCACCCATGAGGGCACGGTTGGAGTCATCGTTTTCCAAGAAAGGAATACATGCTGTCGCAACGGCAACTACCTGCTTAGGAGAAACGTCCATGAAATCTGCTGAATCTGCTGGGAACTCTTGGTTATTACCTTGATGACGTCCCATAACAATCTTATCAACGAAACGGTTGTTTTCATCAAGAGGTGATGTTGATTGGGCTACGATGTAGGCGTCTTCTTCGTCCGCTGTCAACCAAACGATTTCGTTGGTTACTGTACCTGTTGCACGGTCAATCTTGCGGTATGGTGTTTGGATGAAACCATACTTGTTGAGGTGACCATAAGATGACAAGTTGTTGATCAAACCGATGTTTGGTCCCTCAGGCGTTTCAATCGGACACATACGACCATAGTGAGTGTAGTGAACGTCTCGAACTTCATAGCCTGCACGGTCTCGTGTCAAACCACCAGGTCCCAAGGCTGACAAACGACGTTTGTGAGACAACTCAGAAAGTGGGTTGTGTTGGTCCATGAACTGTGACAACTGGGATGAACCAAAGAATTCTTTGATGGCAGCTGTAACAGGACGGATATTGATGATTTGTTGTGGCGTCAATACTTCATTGTCTTGAACAGACATACGCTCACGCAAGTTACGCTCCATACGGGTCAAACCGATACGGACTTGGTTGGCAAGCAATTCACCAACGGCACGGATACGACGGTTACCCAAGTGGTCAATATCGTCAACACGACCAAGACCTTCTGCAAGGTTAAGGAAGTAACTCATCTCTGCCAAGATATCTGCTGGAGTAACAATACGCACATTTTCAGCTGGATTGGCATTACCAATCACAGTGACTACACGTTCTGGATCCTTAGGTGCCACAATCTTGAATTTCTGCAAAAGAACTGGCTCAAGAAGTACAGCGTTGTCATTTGGAATGTATTCTACAATGTTCAACTCGTCGAATTGTGCTTCTACTTTTTCAAGCACATCACGAGTCAAGACAGTACCTGCTTCTAAGACGATTTCACCAGTTTCACCGTTAATCACGTGTTCAGCAAGTGTTTGGTTGAGCAAACGAGTACGAAGGTTGAGTTTTTTATTGATTTTATAACGACCAACAGGTGCCAAGTCGTAACGACGTGGGTCAAAGAAACGAGCTGTCAAAAGGCTACGAGAGCTTTCAGCTGTCTTTGGTTCACCTGGACGAAGGCGCTCATAGATTTCCTTAAGCGCTTCATCTGTACGAGAATCTGCTGGGTTTTTGTGAATATCTTTTTCAATGGTATTGCGAACCAATTCGCTATCACCGAAGATATCAAAGATTTCATCGTCACCTGAGAAACCAAGCGCACGAACAAGCGTTGTGAACGGAATCTTACGCGTACGGTCAATACGAGTGTAGGCAATATCTTTTGAGTCTGTTTCCAATTCCAACCAAGCTCCACGGTTAGGGATAACCGTTGAACCATAACCTACTTTACCATTCTTATCTACTTTATCATTGAAATAGACACCTGGTGAACGCACCAACTGAGAAACGATGATACGCTCTGCACCGTTGATGATGAAAGTACCCATTTCAGTCATGATTGGAAACTCTCCAAAGAAGACTTCTTGAGTCTTGATCTCGCCAGTTTCCTTATTGACAAGACGGAAAGTCACATAAATTGGAGCAGAATAGTTGGCATCGTGTGCACGCGCCTCTTCCAATGTGTACTTAGGTTGCTTTAGCTCATAACCAACAAATTCCAATTCCATGGTATCTGTAAAGTTTGAAACTGGAAGCACATCTTCAAAGACTTCTTTCAAACCATAGTCAAGAAAATCTTTAAATGAATCCGTTTGGATTTCAATCAAATTTGGTAAATCAAGAACTTCCTTGATTCTTGAAAAACTACGACGGGTACGGTGCTTACCGTACTGAACTTCATGTCCTGCCAAAAGTTTTCTCCTTTGTAATAAGATACGAGGGCGTGTAACACTCCAAAAGAAAATAGGACATCGACAAAGCAATCAAAGGATTGCAAGGAGATGTATCTTTTTCTATAGGAGTGTAGCCCGAGTTCAATTAAAGATACGAGGGCGTAAAATTTGAGAGAAAAATAGGAAATCGACGAAGTGTCAACAAGACACTAGGAGATTTATCTTTTTTTCCGACAAATGTAGCCCGAGTTCAATTAAAGATACTAAGCCGTAAGCAACTCAAAGAAAAATAAGCGGTAAGTCCAAAATCTTTGATTTTGTTGACGTACCCTCGTCAGAACGACTAGGACTTTCGAGACCAACAGTCGAAGAAAGTTCAGTCGTTTACGATGCCACGAAGTAAACAAAACCAAAGCTCTACAAACCTTATCTTTTTTCACAGAGTTGTAGGCGAGTTCAATTAAAAGATACGAGGGCGTAAAATTTGAGAGAAAAATAGGAAATCGACGAAGTGTCAACAAGACACTAGGAGATTTATCTTTTTTCCGACAAATTTAGCCCGAGTTCAATTAAAACAGCCATCAAATGACCAATACTTGTCCTTTTGTCTGAATATTTAGAATCTTTAAGAATAGATGACAACACTTAAAAATCTTCCTCATAGACACAAAAAGAGCAGCTAAATCTTCCTTTGAAAAAGTTTGATTTAACTGCTGCAAGCCTTGTTTGGACAATATTTCAAACAAGACACACGACAAATTATTTATACAATTATAGCAAAATACTATGCAATTATCAAGTATTATTCATTATTATTCTGATCATTTGACGAATTGGAGCGATTTGAATTACTTCTTTGAGTTGAGCTACTTGGAGTTGTTGTTGTTTGAGCCCCTAGAATACTACTCCATGCCTGTGCTTTGTCACTTTCTGTGCCACCAATCATAAAATCATAGCTTGTAACTGGTGCACCATTCTTCGCCCAATAACTTGTAGTCGTTGCTCCTCCAACTGTCACTGGACGACCATTAACCTGAACTGTTCCCGCACGTTGACCAGTCGAAGCAAGGACAGTCGAAGAAATAACACTGCTATCCAATTCAAATTTACCAGAAAACATATTTGAGTCTACATTGTATAGCGCATCAACCATATGGGAAACATACTGTGCGTTATTTTGATAACCAGTCCACACATACATTTCTGAGTTATCATCATTCCCTGCCCAGGTCCCGAGAGTTACCTGCGGTGTAGAGAGCATTAACCAGACATCATTAACTTCATTGCTTGTACCTGTTTTCCCAACAAAATCCGTACTAGCGGCCTGTGGGTTTAGGGCGCTTAGTCGATTTTTAAATGTTGAGGTTGTACCCGAATTGATAACTTGACGCATTAATTGATTCATGATGCTAGCAGTAGCCCTTGAGTATACTTGAACAGGTGCAGCTTCGTGTTGATAAACTACCGTACCATCGTTTGCTGTAATGCTTTCAACTATATAATGTTTATTATAAACTCCACCATTTGCCAAAGTTTGATAAGCATTTGTATTGGTCAAAACAGAAATTTCGACACCGCCTCCAAGTGGCACACTTTCGATATCATACATGGAAATATTGTAATTCATTTTATCCATATATGACTTCACATCAACTCCAGAATTCTGTAGCATCTTATATGTCCAAAATGCTGGAATGTTAACAGACTTATCAATTGCTGTCTGAAGGTTTAACATGCCTGAACCCCGACTAGAAGCATACATAATAGGTTGTCCACTTGAAAAATTCGTCGGATAGTCCGATAGAATACTTGCTGACCCCATCAAGCCTTGGTCAATCGCAATTCCGTAAGCTAGCAAAGGCTTAATGGACGATGCTGGTGATCTCAAGGTATCAAAAGCGTGGTTATTCTGGTTGGTTGCGTAATCTCGACCACCAACAAATCCAAGAATGGCTCCTGTGGCATTGTCAATCAAGACACTACCTGTTTCAACATACTCATTGCCAGCATCTAATACCGATCCATAGTTAGCGACCACCGACTGCATAGTTTCATATATGTCTCTATTCACCGTACTCTTAATAGTATAGCCACCTTGACTCAATTCTTGTCGAGCCAGCTCTTCATATGCTGCCTTAGTTTCATCATTCTTCAGATCGTTTTCAGAAACATTATCCCTCTTCACCAAGTAGTCAAACATTACTTGATCAGCTTCTTCCATCACTTCGTAATACAAGTAATCTTTGGTATCAGCTGTTACTGGTGCTGGTGCAATGAAATCTTGCTTAATGTCGTAAGCTTTATAGGTTTCATACTCTTCCTTTGTAAGGAAAGATGCACGATACATATTAAAGAGAACATCTTGATAACGTCCCATACCATAAACCATATCTTCATCTGATTTACGAGTTCCATCCGATGCATAAGGTGAATAGACAATCGGACTTTGTGGCAAACCAGCGATGAAAGCTGCCTGCGGAACTGTCAACTCGCTAGCCGGTTTTCCAAAAATACCCTGGGCCGCTGCTTCAGCTCCGGCAATATTTTGCCCCTGATTGTTTCGCCCAAATGGAGAAACATTTAAGTAAATCGTTAAGATTTCCTCCTTTGACATGTTTCGCTCAAGGGCCAAAGCAGAAACAATTTCATTTGCCTTCCGAGTGAAAGTTGGTGCATCGCCGACCAACTGTTGCTTGATTAATTGCTGGGTCAAGGTTGAACCACCACTAGACGAGCCCACACCGACAGACCCTAGTGCAGCACGTAAAACAGCCTTAGGTACAACCCCGTTATGACTTTCAAACGTTTCGTCCTCTGTTGCAATGACAGCTTGTTTCAGATAGTCAGATACTTGAGAAGACTCAACAGGTATCCTTAATAAATCCGAATTAACTTCTGAAACTAATGTATCATCAGAATACACCACTTTGGAAATACGGCTAACTTCCGAAACTTTTGCTAAGAGCTCTTCAGTTGCAGGAACCTTTACATTATCGAACAAACTTACGACAAAGCCAACTCCGATCCCGGCTCCAAATACACCAAAAAGCATCAACAATACAGCCACAGAATTAAATAATAATTTCAAGGTACGTAGAAATATGCTAAATACTCCCGTCAGGGGTAGGTGCTTTCTATTTTCTTTCATTTCTTGCTTATTTGAATTAGTCGCCATTTTTAACTCCTTATCTTTCCATTATATCAAAATTTATTTATTTTCCGCAATTTCATGGTATAATAAGAGAGAATTTTTAAGGAAGAGATGCAGATTTATTTTGTAATATTAAACATTGAAGCATCTAATTGAGGGAGAAACGCATGAACATTTTTGAAGAACTAAAAGCACGTGGCTTGGTCTTTCAAACGACAGACGAAGAAGCCTTGGTAAAAGCATTGACAGAAGGGCAAGTATCTTACTACACAGGATACGATCCAACAGCAGATAGTTTACACTTGGGGCACTTGGTTGCTATCTTAACTAGCCGTCGCTTGCAATTAGCTGGCCACAAGCCTTACGCCCTAGTTGGCGGTGCAACTGGTCTGATTGGCGACCCTTCCTTCAAGGATGCGGAGCGCAGCTTGCAAACCAAAGACACCGTGGACGGCTGGGTAACAAAAATCCAAAGTCAGCTTTCTCGCTTCTTGGATTTTGAAAATGGTGACAACAAGGCTGAAATGGTCAACAACTACGACTGGTTCTCAGACATCAGCTTTATCGACTTCCTTCGTGATGTTGGTAAATACTACACGGTCAACTACATGATGAGCAAGGACTCTGTGAAAAAACGGATTGAAACTGGGATTTCCTACACCGAGTTTGCCTACCAAATCATGCAGGGCTATGACTTCTACGAGCTCAATGACAAGCACAATGTGACCCTGCAAATCGGTGGTTCTGACCAGTGGGGCAACATGACTGCAGGTACTGAATTGCTTCGCCGCAAGGCTGACAAGTCTGGCCACGTGATGACTGTACCTCTCATTACCGACTCGACAGGTAAGAAGTTCGGTAAGTCAGAGGGTAACGCTGTTTGGTTGGATGCCGACAAGACTTCTCCGTATGAAATGTACCAATTCTGGCTCAATGTCATGGACGATGATGCCGTTCGTTTCTTGAAAATCTTTACTTTCTTGTCATTAGATGAGATTGCTGAAATCGAGAAACAATTTGACGCTGCCCGTCATGAACGCCTGGCTCAGAAGATTTTGGCCAAGGAAGTCGTGACATTGGTTCACGGTGAAGAAGCATATAACCAAGCCCTTAACATCACCGAGCAATTGTTCGCTGGCAACATCAAAAACCTATCCGCAAAAGAACTCAAGCAGGGCCTCAGCAACGTTCCAAACTACGCTGTCCAGGCTGAAGACAACCTTAACATCGTGGAACTTCTAGTTACCTCTGGTATTGTCACCTCAAAACGCCAAGCTCGTGAAGATGTGCAAAATGGTGCCATTTATGTCAACGGTGAGCGTGTGCAGGACTTGGACTATACCCTTTCTGACAGCGACAAGATTGACGGCGAGCTAACCGTTATCCGTCGTGGGAAGAAGAAGTATTCTGTTTTGACTTATTAATATTTTTCAAGGAAATCCTATGTGATTTCCTTTTCTACTAACCTAGGAGAAATGACGTGACCTGCATTTTTTGCCATCAACTCAAAGAAGAAGATATTCTCTACCAGACGGAACATTTCAAGGTCGTCTGGGATATTGACCCTATCCAAACTGGACATCTACTGATTATCAGCAAGGAACATTATGACACACTCAGCCAAGTCCCTACTGCTGTTCGCTATGAATTATCAGACCTAGAAGTCTTTTTGACTGAGAAACTCTGTCAAACATTGGCAATTGACGGTGTGACCTTAGCCTGCAACGATCGCTTGTTTGACACTGGCACCCATTTCCATGTCCACCTGATTCCACGCTTTCGATCAGACGGCTTCTGGGACCAAATTTCACTTGCACAAGTGCAGCTGGACCTGGCTCATTTTCTCAAAGCATTATAAAAAGCAGCCCGACGGCTGCCTTTTCGTTTATATCAATTCTTCCACTTCGTAGATAGTGTCTTCCAGCACCTCTTGGTAACGCTCCAAGTCGTAGGCCACCGAGGTTTCCACCTCCGCCAACTGCTCTTCCAGCTGGATTTTCACCTCTTCCACCCCGTCCAAGTCCAAAAGGTGATTGGTCACGTGTTTGACACAGTTCTGACACGATAAGTTTTTCAATTTCAAAGTTTGCTTCATGTTCTTTCTCCTTTTTTATACTCAATGAAAATCAGATTCAGACTAGCTTCAAAGGTTCGGGGAACCTTTGAAGGTTGGAAATAAAGCGAACCTGTACGCTACAAAAAGGTTTGGGGAACCTTTGGTGGTTGGAAATTGGGCGAAACTGTTCGCTACAAAAAGGTTCGGGGAACCTTTGAAGGTTGGAAATTGGGCGAACGTCTTCGTTTCTCCAATAGCAGATAGACCCCTACTACTTTCGCATTTTCAGGTAGTAGGCTGTATAGCTCCACCGGAGCTTTACACTCATCAAATCAAGTCAACAACGTCTGAGGTTGATTTTCGAAGAGGATGATGATGCCCACAAGTACATTGCCCCGCCAAGCACCGACAAGCGATTTGCTCAGGTGCGGTCTTTTGTAGCTGCGAGATTTTGCTGGCTAGATTTTCAAGGCTTTTTTTGGAAAATGTCCCTGTGTCTAGCAGTTTTTCAACCAGTTGCCCCTGTTTTGTGGAACATATGGCAGCTAGTAAGAGCTCCACCTGCCCCTGCAAATGTTCCTCTTCACTGATCAGCGGATAGTAGTGGTACTTACTAGTTTCCTTAGCCATTCTCAGATAGTTTTTCTTCCGCAGCCGCCCCAAGAGTGTCTTAATGGTCGTCGCCTGCCAGTCAAAACCTTCCTGCAAGGCCTGAATAATTTCCTGAGAAGTTGCACCAGGATGGGCCCACAGGACCCGCATAACCTGCCACTCCGCAGCAGAAATTGTTTGCTCCACACATTCACCTCCCAACAATCATTTTCTAACTTTAGTTTACATTTGTAGTCAAAAATTGTCAAGAAAAACGATCGAGCAAGATACTCGGTCGTTTTTCATATTAGTGAGCCAGCATTTCCTGACCAATTTCCAAACCAGTCAAACCAACTGGATAGTAAGTCGGCCAGTTTTCCAATTCTTCCAAAAGTTTTTCTTGGCTCTCTCCACCAAAATAGATATGGAAGTGACCTGTTTTGACAGGTGCGATATTGTGGTCGCTGAATTGCACATACTTATAGTTGCCAGCATTTGCATCCGTTGCTTCAAACAAGAAACGAACTCCACGATTTCCTTTTTTGTAGGTCAAAATCTCGTACCCAACATACTTGTAAGTGTACTTATAAGACTTATCACCCACTACAAACTCCATTGTATTGTCTGTAATGTTAATTTGATCAACATCTGTTTTGTAGCCTGTATCATAGTATGCCTTATATTCTTCAGCAGTCATATCGCCTTTGATTTTGGCTTTGTAGTCCCAGACTTGATCCAGCGTTCCGTCCAGCAAATAAGGATAAACTGACTGCCACTCACCTGCGTAATCTGAAAGAGTCCGGTCTTTTACCGCAGAATCTTCAAAATACCCATTGTAAACCGTCTGAGCCGTTTCCGCACCCTCTTCTGGCAAGATCTCCACACCTGCTTGACTGGTTGTTTTTTCCAAGGCCGCCAAGTTGGCTTCCATGATGGAAATGTAGTCCTCGCCCTTGTCCATAGCCTCTGTCGTCAAGCTCTCCAAAGTATCAAGGACATCCAACTCAACGCCCGTTTCCTTGGCCAAGGTTTCTGCTACTGCTGAAGAAGCATTCTCTTCAAAATAGATGTACTTGATGCCATAGGTCTTGATGTATTCAGCCAATTCTGCCAAGCGAGTTGCCGTAGGCTCTTGGTCTGCAGAGACACCGGTGATGGATACTTGGTGCAAACCATAGTCCAAAGCCAAATAAGCAAAGGCAGTGTGCTGGGTAACAAAGTATTTTTGTTTTGCTGCAGATAAAGTTTCATAATACTTGGCATCCAAATCAGTCAATTTTTCAATATATGCTGCCGCATTTTCTTCAAAAATAGCTTTTTTCTCAGGATACTGGGCAATCAAACCATCCCGAATGGTTTCTACCAAGGTAATGGAACGTTCCGGCGACAACCAAACGTGTGGGTCGTATGCATGGTGATGTTCTTCCCCTTCAGCATGGTCATGTTCTTCTTCCTCGCTACCAGGTAAGAGCAACATTCCCTCCGTCGCCTTGATGACACCAACCTGTTCTGTATCAATAGTATCCAGTACATCTGGAACCCAGGTTTCCATATTTTCATTTTCATAGACAAAGGTATCCGCTTCTTGAATAACGGCAATGTCCTTGGCAGACGGCTCAAAGTCATGAACTTCTGTTCCTGCCTCAATCAGCAAATCGACCGTTCCCTCCTCACCGACTACCTGCTTGGTGAACTCATAGACAGGATAAAAGGTAGTCACGATGTTCAACTCATCATCCTGAGAAGCTGTGCTATTGCCGCAGGCCGACAAAGCCAAAAGCGATAAACTCAAACCTAAAACTGCTAATTTTTTCATAATTCCTCCTATTTTTTTAACTTGGCTACTAGATTCACCAACAAGAAAATACTAATAAAAATCAAGGTAATGCTAGCACTTGCAGGTGTTTCAGCATAGTAAGATGTTAGCAAACCAGTGACCATTCCAAAGAAACCAATGCCCATTCCTGTAAAGATAACCGCTTTAAAACTTTTTCCTATGCGTAAGGCTATTGAAGCAGGCAAAACCATAATGGTCGAAACCAAAAGAGCCCCTGCAGCAGGAATCATCAGGGCAATGGCAACACCAGTCACCACATTAAAAGCAATCGACATGGCACGTACTGGTAAACCGTCCACAAAAGCTGTATCCTCATCAAAGGTCAAGATATACATAGGACGTAAAAACAGTAAGGTTAAGGCAATGACAATTAATGCAATCACAAACAAAGCAACCACTTGTTCTTGACTAATGGTCACAATCGAACCGAACAAATACTGCTCCAGACTCAATCCCGACTTCCCTCCTGATTTATTCATAACAATCAAGGAAATCGCCAAACCGGTTGACATGAGAATGGCCGTTCCTATTTCCATAAAATTCTTATAGATAGTCCGCAAATATTCCAGAAATACAGCCGCGACAATGACAACAAGAATCGTTGAAATAGTTGGCGAGATACCCAATACCAACCCAAATGCCACACCTGCCAAAGAAACATGGCTAAGGGTATCCGACATCAAACTCTGTCTTCTGAGGATGAGAAAAACACCCAGAATTGGCGAAAACAAACTCATAGCAATAATTGCCAAAAAAGCCCGCTGCATGAAATCATAATGGAAAATAGACAGATCAAACATGGCCTACCTCCGTTTCTAATTCCGCATCATGAACATTGAAACAACGCCAAGGGGAAGCCTGGTCACGAACCAAGTGAATATTACGATCTGCATACCGACTCAACTCATCAGGATCATGAGTAATCATCAAAACAGCCTTTCCATGCTTCTTAGCAGAATGGTGCATTAACTTATAAAAGGCATCCTTTGTTCCAGCATCCATTCCCGTAGTAGGCTCATCTAAAATGAAAATATCTGGATCCGAAGCAAACATCCTAGCAATGACCGCACGTTGTTTTTGACCTCCACTCAAAGCCCCTAATCGTTTATCTCTATGCTCCCACATCCCTACAGATTCTAAACTAATCCGAATGTGCTCTTCATCATGTGCTGTCAATCTACGAAACCAGCCATTTCGAGGATAGCGACCTGATTTAACAAACTCATAAACTGTACTTGGAAAACCAGCATTGAAACTTGCAATCTGCTGAGGTAGGTAAGCCATTCGTAGTTTCTTACCTTTTATACTTTTCTCTGAAAATAAAACTTGTCCTTGTTTTGGCTTTAAAATTCCCAAAGTTGCTTTAATAAGGGTCGACTTAGCCGCCCCATTCTCACCAGTTAATGTAACGAATTCACCACTATCTAAATAATAATGAATATGTTCTAAAACAGGCTCCTTATCGTAATTGAACGACAAATCTTCAACAGTAATATATCTCATTTACTTTCTAATTTTCTCCACTAATTCATTTAAAAATCTAGCAATCAACTCTTGCTCTTCACAACTATAGTTCTCCAGAAGCTCTTCATAAGCTTCTAAAGTATGAGCATGGTGATGAGCATGTTCCGTAGCAATAGGCTTAGCTGCCTCGGTCAAACTAAATCTAACAACACGGGCATCTTTAGAATCCCTAACAGCAACCAATAGACCTTGAGCAACCAAAGATTTTGTCGCCTTAGTAATTGCAGCCTGACTGACATTTAACTGCTTAGCTATTTCTGTATTTGTATAAGCTGCTTTATCAATCAGCATCAAAATATGTTCTTGTGTATTTGTCAACTTCACAGAGCTTTGACATGAGCCAACTAAAATCTCTAACTGATTCTCTGAACTCAACACAATCTCATGCAGGTACTTCTCTATTTCTAATGCAACCTGATTCATAATCAGCTCCTTAACCTTTTAATTAACTTGTTAAGTATATCATATAAAAAATGAAAAAACAAGATAAAAATAAAAAAAGCATAAGATAAAAAGGCATCCAAAATTCTCAAAGTAAGTTCTAGTCTAGCCCAAAAACTGGAAATTAGACTGAGACAAGGAAATAAGGTAGAACTTACTATGGGACAAGTTGGTAACTGATAATGAAAAACAAACACTTAACTCTCTCTGATCGCAACGATATTCAAATAGGAATCGAACAACTTAAGTCCTTCTCAGCTATCGCTGTTAAGCTAGGAAAAGATCCGTCCACAATCTCAAAAGAAGTTCGGAGAAATCGAGTGGTTAAAGAAAATTCTGTGACATCTAATTGTGAGACCTGCCCTCTACTCAAAAAGGCTCCCTACGTTTGTAATGCTTGTCCGAAAAAGAGAAGCAATTGTGGATACCAGAAACAGTTCTACTACGCAAAAAGAGCTCAGCTTGATTATGAAGCTAAGCTCTCAGATTCGAGAACAGGTGTTGCCCTAAACAAGGAAGAATTCTATCGCATGGACGAGATTGTCTCTTCTTCCATCCAAAAGGGACAACACCTCAACCACATCATCGCCTCAAACGAACTTTCGGCATCCAGAGCTTCTATCTATCGTTACCTTGAAAAAGGCTATCTGTCCACAAAGCCCATTGATTTCCCCCGTGTCGTGAAATTCAGAAAGCGGAGAACCAGAAACCTCCAACCCATTCCTAAAACTGCCAAAGAAGGACGGTCTTACGAGGACTTCCAACGCTTCCTCACAGAGAAAGGAATCAGCTATTGGCTGGAAATGGACACCGTTACTGGACGGATCGGCGGAAAGGTACTTCTCACCTTCAACCTCTCCTTCTGTAACTTTATCTTCGCTCGATTACTTGATAATAAAACAGCTAATGAGGTCGCTAAACACCTCTACGCTATCAAGAATGACCTACATCAGAAAGAGAGAGACTTCTGCGAACTATTCCCTGTCATTCTGACCGACAATGGCGGTGAGTTCGCCAGAGTAGACGATATCGAAATGGATGTTCGTGGAGAATCTAAACTCTTCTTCTGTGACCCAAATCGTTCTGACCAGAAGGGGAGAATTGAGAAGAATCATACACTCATCAGAGACATTCTTCCTAAAGGAACTAACTTTGATAGCTTGACACAGGATGACATCAACCTAGTTTGTTCGCATGTCAACAGCGTCAAACGAGCTGCTTTCAACGGAAAATCCGCTTATGAACTCTTTACATTTACCTACGGTGAGGAATTAGCAACACTTCTGGGTATCTCTAAA
>NZ_POPB01000068.1 GCF_002964045.1 Streptococcus suis
GAAGGCCTTTTTATTTTGTCCAGATGAGGTGGTTTAAGCACCAAAACAGCTATTTTTCCCTAAAAACAGTAAAAAAGACAAACACCAAAACGATGTTTGTCTGCAATCTGAAAAGCCCTTTAAAGAGGGCTTCAGACTGAAGACAAAGTCCTTAGAATTGATTTTCTAAGGGCTTTTCTTCGTATTTAGGAGTATAATATAAGAAAAAGGACTTATGAGGTTCTCCTATGCTACACAAAGAA
>NZ_POPB01000680.1 GCF_002964045.1 Streptococcus suis
AATGAATAACTAGCTGAGCAGGGCTAATTTCTTGCTTGTAGCTGAGATGAGTGATGTCCCCATCTTTCATCATTGTAAACGCCTTATCCTTTGGAAGTTTAAGGCTAGAATCTTCCTCCCAGATGTCCAAACTGATGTCCGTACTTGGTTGATAGGTTAGGACAGAATCTTCAGCCTGGCAGTTAAGGCTATTTTCAAGGACAAAATCCTTCAACTTCCAGACACAGTCTTCTAATGTTATCCTTGCATCTGAAAGGCTCATGCTTGAGAGAGTAATAACGGCATCGCTGGCTTCCAATT
>NZ_POPB01000681.1 GCF_002964045.1 Streptococcus suis
TTTTTTATAGAAAGTTATAACTTTTCGTTATAACAAATACCTTTGCAATTATAAGCATTGATAATAAAAAGAGGGATACCCCTCTTAAAATATATCTACTAAATACTGAAACAGGTCTCGATGTTGCTTACAATCATTGTATAAAAATTCTGGATGCCATTGGATACCAAACAAAGCTTGGTTCCCTCTACTTTCATAAGCTTCTATCGTACCATCTCTAGGATCCAAACCTGTCGCCACAAGTCCTGGAGCCAATTCTTTGATTCGTTGCTGATGGAAGGAATTAA
>NZ_POPB01000682.1 GCF_002964045.1 Streptococcus suis
AACTTAGGCTGATTGTCTACAGGTGCATAGTATTCAGAGAACATTTTTGTATAACTAAAATAGTCTTTACGAATAAGTTTCCCTTTGGATAGGTATTCGACACGTTGCACATAGTCTGGGTAATCTTTTCTCAAAAAACCAACGGCTACAATGCCCTTTTCCTTATCTTCATAGCGGATAGAGTCATTGTTTTGTGAGATTTTAACCATGCCAGATGATAAACTCGATTCAAACTGACCAATGGTATAGGTTGTCGATCTGGTTTTCACATCAGTAAAAAATCCATACAGCCATACTACT
>NZ_POPB01000683.1 GCF_002964045.1 Streptococcus suis
CCGATCTCAATTTTTCTCCTGAAAAATAAGCACGATTGGCTGGCATGATAAATTGTGAAATTGCATCTGCCGTCTCGCCATCATACCACCGTTCATCGTTCAACACATTGTGGACCATGATGTCACTGGTATTGTCAAAGACGGTTTGTAAGTACTTTACGTGATCCTGCAAATTTGGATCACTAGGTTGGTGTTTTTCTGTCCACGAAGCCATATCAAGTTGAGTTTTTTGATAGTGAATACTTGCATTATCAAGGCTCAATTG
>NZ_POPB01000684.1 GCF_002964045.1 Streptococcus suis
AACGCTCCATGTACTGCTTAATGAGACGTTCTTTTCTCTGTTCAAGAGTTTCTCCATCCTTTTGCTTAAGAATACGATCTTCTGGACTTTCAAACGGCTTCCTTGTATCAATTTCCTTTAATAAAACAATATGTGTGTGATCTCCATGCGGATACTCTAATCCAATTTGACCGTCAACGATGACTTTCTTAAGACGTGACGGCTCTAAATTCAGTTCTTTTGCTAAGTAGTCCAATTTCATTTGATACTCAGTATTTTCTACCTCGGACAATGGCTTCTTATCCGATTCAACATTTGGTT
>NZ_POPB01000685.1 GCF_002964045.1 Streptococcus suis
AGGTTTAAACCATCAACAGAGATAGTTCCATAACTGGCTTCGATTATCGAAGTCAATAGACTGATTGTCGTTGTTTTTCCTGCCCCATTGTGACCGATTAAACCGAAAATCTCGCCGCTTTCAATTGTCAAATTTAGGTCATCAAGTGCGATTGTTTCGCCGTATGTTTTTGTGATATGGTCAAATTGTATCATAGTAACCTCCTTGTTATTCGTGAACTAAAAGTAGGTGCTTGCTAGGTATTCCGAGCCTCATTCCAATGTTCT
>NZ_POPB01000686.1 GCF_002964045.1 Streptococcus suis
AAAAAGAAATGGCCATCGCTAACAGTAAAAGATACCTAACTCCCATCAAGTAAGTAGGCAAAAAACAGTATTTTTTTATAAACTAAAACAGTTAACTAAGGGAGACTATGTTATGGAATTTGAAACGGTTTGTTTGAAGTTTGAAACTTAGGTAGGCTACATTGCTACTTCCAAAGTTAAATTTAGAAACCACATCAAGGCTATAATTCGTAAATAGGAAAGTCAAAAACGTAAATTTGATCGTCTCCTCCATGAAGATATTTATGGTCTGATTCAAACACCGAGCTTGGGTAATG
>NZ_POPB01000687.1 GCF_002964045.1 Streptococcus suis
TGTCTGTAGTGCCAGAACGGTCATCAGTATTTACAGATGTTTGATTAGAAGTTGAAAGATTTGTTGGCTTGTTATTGTTGGTCGTACCATTGTCATCACTATTATTGACTGTTCCTGAGTCATCTGTCTGCTTGTCGCTTGGTTCTGGTTGAGTTGGTTCTTGTGCCTTTGTCACATCCAGTTGTACCAATAGCGGATCGTGGTCAGAAGCTCTGCCATGTTCTTCCATAAAGGCTGAATTGACATGGACCATATCAAAGGCATAGCGCTCCAACAAGTTAGTTGATACCAGCATATTGT
>NZ_POPB01000688.1 GCF_002964045.1 Streptococcus suis
TTGAGTAAGTCAATACGTCAACAGGGTTAGCAGCAACAAGGAAGATACCGTTGAAACCAGAGTTAACGATTTCTGTAACGATTTGTTGGTTGATACGAAGGTTTTTCTCTACCAATTCAAGGCGAGTTTCACCTGGTTTTTGTGGCAAACCAGCTGTCAATACAACCAAGTCTGCGTCATGAGCATCTGAATACTCAGCAGAGTAGATTTTTTTAGGGAATGTGAAGGCCAATGCGTGGCTCAAGTCTTCTGCATCACCTTGAGTACGGTCTTT
>NZ_POPB01000689.1 GCF_002964045.1 Streptococcus suis
GAACGTTGTTAACAAAGGACAGGATGTTGTCTGAATAGCCGTCGTTGTACTGCATAGCAACTTGGACTTGGAAACCAGCATCTTCTCCTTCAAAATAAAGGACAGGTGTCAGAGTTTCCTTGTCTTCGTTGAGGTAGGATACAAAGTCCTGAACGCCATTTTCATAGTGATACTCCTCCTGCTCACTAGTCCGCTCATCTGTCAAGGTCATGGTGACTTGTTTGAGCAAGAAGGCTGATTCTTTCAGGCGTTCGGCAATGGTATTGAACTTGAAGTCCGTCGTTGAGAAGATGGTATCGT
>NZ_POPB01000069.1 GCF_002964045.1 Streptococcus suis
CTCATTGTTAGCAAACATGACGCTGACTAAAATAGTATCTGGTCGAAGGGCATCCTGAATTTGTTGAGCGGTGATTACTTGATCGACTGGTTGGATATAGGTTACCTCGAACCCAAACCGCTCCTCTAGATATTGCATGGTATGGAGGACAGCATGGTGTTCGATAGCCGTAGTAATCAGGTGTTTTCCTTTGGATTGATGTGCAAGTGCATAGCCTTGAATAGCTAAAGTATCAGCTTCGGAGCCTCCAGATGTGAAAATAATTTGTTCAGGAG
>NZ_POPB01000690.1 GCF_002964045.1 Streptococcus suis
CTTCATCCCAAAACTGGCTATCCTGTGGAAAATGATATCTCAGGTGTGACAGTCTTTTCCAAAACATCTATCCAAGGAGATGCCTTATCCACAACTCTCTTCTTACTAGGTGTGGAAAAAGGTCTTGACTTTATCAATCAGATTGACGGTGTAGAAGCTGTTTTCATTGATAAGGAGCAAGGCGTTTATCTGAGTGATGGCTTGAAAGAAAGCTTTGAATTAACGAATGAGGAGTATCATCTTGTCAATGAATAAATCAACTAAAGGACTCAGTTTGCCTGTATTTCTAGAATTTGTTGA
>NZ_POPB01000691.1 GCF_002964045.1 Streptococcus suis
GGACAAGTATGGATTTGAGAAAGATATTAAGATTTACGAAGCTGATCCTGTACAAGCTAGTAAAGAGTTAGACCAGTTAGCACGGACGGAAAAAGGAAACCTCAAACAAATTCAGTATAATCCTACGTGGAACTATTTCAAGAACTTAGTCAAAGAGGAATTGACAAGTAAAGAGGGAGCCCGCATTTATGCCAAACGCAA
>NZ_POPB01000692.1 GCF_002964045.1 Streptococcus suis
CTTCCGATTTCCGTGTTTCTGAATACATGTGGTTAAGAGAAACAGCATTACCAATCGTAGCAAATGGATCCCGTGTGAAGTAAAGGTTTGGCATTGGGTCTATTGCAAATGGGTAAGAGGATTCAACCAAATCTGTCAAACCTTTTTCTTCAGCAGGGATTTCTGGCAATTCTGCCTTTTGAATACCAGCCATCGTTTTCTCAACCAGTTCTTGATTATCTTCAATAGACAACAACAACTTGCGAATTGCCTTCTTAGTCGCCCGACCACGAATGTTAGCTTCTTCGAGATATTCATCA
>NZ_POPB01000693.1 GCF_002964045.1 Streptococcus suis
AACCATCTAAGTGCTTTCCCAGCTTCCAAGTGCAGTAGAACAATTTCTAGTTTCTCAGAGACAGATTTTGGACTTCTTTTGGACATAATAAAACTCCCCTCATAGTTTCTAGTAAAAATTTTTGTTTTTTCGCTGTCCACTATAAGGGGAGTATATCATATTAGGCTGGGCGATTGGTTTTTTCTACGAATAATTCTTGGGCGATGGCTATAGGGATAGCCAGTTCTTTGTCCTTGTACTGGATGGTGATGGTCTGGGCAAACTGGTCGAAGGCTATCACAAGTAGTTGATCGCCGACAGCTAACTCATGTTGTTCGAGGTATTGGAGAAGCTGGTAGAAGTCATGGATACGAACCAGTTGGTAGCTACCGGTTTCGGTCAGTTGGGACAGCCGGGTCTGGTAGCGTTCCACAAGCAACTGGTTTTCTTTAGGAATGCTACCACCGTGTGGGCAGGTTTGGGGATAGCCCAGCAGTTTGTCCAGTTGGTTGATAAAATGGTCTGAAACGGTGTGTTCTAAAATTTCAGCTTCTTCATGGACTTGCTCAGGGGAATAGCCAAGCTGTTCAACTAAAAAGACTTCTATCAGGCGGTGCTTGCGGTAGAGGTTGGCTACCATTTCCAAGGCGACTTGGCTGAGGAGATAACCACTTGTCTTGTCCTTTTCAATCAACTCCTCCGTGACCATTTTTTTCAGCATTTCGGAAACGGCTGGGGCGGAAAAATTCATCTTTTCAGCAATCTGCTTATTGGTGATTTTTTGTTCTGTCTGCCCTAGTTCATAGATGACTTTCAGGTAATCTTCTTTGTTTGGTGTCATATTCTCTCACTTTCTAGTAAGAATAGTATACCAAAATTTTATAAAAATCATTGACAGAAAGATTTTTTTAATATATATTAAAACTAAAGTTAAGTATACCTAATAAAATACAAAGGAGAACCTATCATGAAAAAACTAATTCTTAGTTTGGCTCTGCTATTGTCCCTTATCGGACTAGGAGCCTGTCGTTCAACGCAAAGCCCAGAGGCTTCCAGCAAGCCGCGAGTGGCGGTTACGACCTCTTTCCTCAGCGATATGGTCTATCAGCTGGCAGGAGATGAGGTGGAGCGGGATCTACTAATTCCAGCGGGGGAAGACCCGCACCTCTATGTTGCCAAGACTAGCGACCTGTCCAAGTTGCAGCAGGCAGATTTGGTCCTCTACCATGGATTGCACTTTGAGGGCAAGATGGTGGAAGCCTTGGAAAAGACAGGCGTGGCGGTGTCTAAGAACTTTGCCCAGTCGGATTTGACTACCATGGATGAAGACGGGGAGCAGATTGTGGACCCTCACTTCTGGTTTTCTATTCCCCTCTATCAATCAGCGGTAGCGGTAGCTTCAGAGGAGTTGCAAAAACTTCTTCCGGAAAAAGCAGAGCTGATTCAGAAAAATACGGAAAATTACTTAGCTCAGTTGGATGACTTACATGCCTGGATTGAAAAAGAGTTAAGTGTCCTACCTGCTGAGAGCCGTTACCTAGTTACCCCACATGATGCCTTTAACTACTTCGCAGCCAGCTACGACTTTACTCTCTATGCACCGCAGGGTATTAGTACCGAGTCTGAAGTTGCTAACAGCGATATGATTGAAACGGTCAATATGATTTTAGAACATGGTATCAAGGCTATCTTCACCGAGTCAACGACCAGTCCAGAACGCATGGAAAAATTGCAGGAAGCTGTCAAGGCCAAGGGTGGTCAGGTAGCGATTGTAAGCGGTGAAGGCAAGGAGCTATTCTCAGATTCCCTAGCGCCAGAAGGAGAAGAGGGAGCGACATTTATCGATATGTACAAGCACAATGTCCAGTTAATTGTGGAGCATTTGCAGTAAGAAAGGTTGGAAGAATGGAAGAAATACTGAGAGTTGAAGATTTGTCCTTGCACTATGGTGCAGGACAGGTCAAGGCTCTAGATCGGGTCAGTTTTCAGCTACCCAAGGGTTGTCGTGCGGCCCTGGTCGGACCAAATGGTGCAGGGAAATCGAGCTTGTTTAAGGCGATTTTGGGATTGGAGAAGGGGGTAAGTGGCAAGGTTTCACTACTGGGTCAGTCAGAGAAACTGGACCAAGTTATTCAAAAAAATGTTGCCTATATTCCCCAAGCCAGCCAGGTCAACTGGCAGTTCCCTGCAAGGGTTCTGGATATTGTCCTGATGGGACGGTTTGCCCATACCAGTGGTTTCTTCCGTCGACCAAGTTCCTTAGATAAGGAACAGGCAGAGCAGGCTCTGGAAGAGATGAAGATTAGTGATTTACGCAATCGGCAGATTGACCAGCTATCTGGAGGTCAGCGGCGACGAGTCTTTCTAGCTAGGGCCTTGGCCCAGGAAGCTGAAATCTACATGATGGACGAGCCTTTGGCTGGGATTGATCAGGTGACAGAGCAAGTCATCATGGACTGTTTGAAGAAGTTCCAGCAAGAAGGCAAGACCTCCCTGGTTATCCACCATGACCTTTTGACCTTGGAAAAGTATTTTGACTATGTCCTCTGGCTCAATGGTTGTTTGGTGGCAGAGGGGGCTATGGATCAGGTGGATTTGCTGCAAGCCTATCAAGCTGCCTTTGGTCAGGAACCTGCCTTGTTTCTAAAGGAGGGGCTCGGTCATGTTTGATCTGTTGCAGGACTATTCTTTTTGGACGGTAGCTCTGGGAACCCTTGTTTTAGCCTTGGCAGCTAGTCAAATCGGGACCATTAGCGTCTTGACCAGGCAGAGTTTAATCGGAGATAGCTTGGGGCATGCGGCCTATCCAGGTATCATCCTGTCCTATATGGTCTTTCAGTCACGCCAACCCCTGCTCCTCTTGATTGGAGCGGTGGCTTCGGGTTACCTGTCCTATGGTCTGGTCAGCTGGCTCTGTCGAGGAGGGCGGACCAGTCGGGTCAATGCCTTGGCACTGGTTTCAGCGGCTTTTTTTGGACTGGGCTTGGTTCTCAAGCAGTATGTTCAGGGCAATGCGGCCTTTCAAGGAGCTGCCCAGGCAGGCTTGGAAAACTATGTTTTTGGTCAGGCTGCCTTTATGCAATTGGATGATGTTGTATTGATTTGCCTAGTAGCCTTGCTAGCCTTGTTCCTATTTGGCTGGCACTACCAGTCGCTCAAGCTCTATCTGTTTGATAAAGAGTTTGCCAAGCTAGTGGGGATTCCTGTGGAAAAGATTGACCGTATGACCTTGTTTCTGATGATGAGTTTGATTGCGGTTGGCTTGAAGGTGGTTGGGGCTATCCTGATGAGTAGTTTCTTGATAGCTCCAGCCGTCTTTGGCTTGCTTCTAGGAAAGTCCTATGGCCAGACCTTGGCATTAGCAGCAGGAATTGCTGGATTTTCAGCCCTACTTGGAAGCTATGTGAGTTCGGTGGTGACAGGGTTATCGACTGGGCCGGCTATTATTGTTTGCTTGAGTTTGTCCTCTTTGGTGGCTTTTGCTTATGTGACCTATATCAGAAAGGAGAATGCAGGTGCTTGAGGTCTTATTGATTTTACTAGCTGTTGGTTCTTCTTGTGGCTTGATTGGGTCTGTCTTGGTGGTGCGCAATCAGGCCATGCTGGCAGATGCCTTGTCCCACTCGGTCCTCTTGGGCATTGTACTGGGCTTCTTTGTCAGTCACAGCCTAGATTCCCCCTTGCTCTTGTTTGGGGCGGCGGTTTTTGGTCTACTGACAGTTCTAGCGATTGAGGGGCTACACACTCGCAAGTTGGCTCAGGATGCAGCGACGGGCTTGCTCTTTACCTTTTTCTTTGCCCTAGCTGTTATTCTCATCTCCCTCTTTGCCCGTAATGTCCATCTGGACTTGGATATGGTCCTGATGGGCGAGGTGCTCTTTGCCCCTCTTAACAGGCTGGACCTCTTTGGTCTATCGCTACCCTTGACCTTGGTCAAGTCTGTCGCGCTCTTACTGGTCTTGCTGGTCTTCTTTTTCTTGAATTTTCAAGCTCTGACCCTCTATCTCTTGGACAAGGAGCAGGCTAAACTCCAAGGGATTGCCACCAAAAGACTGGAGTTGGGATTGATTTTTCTGGTTTCCTTGACAACTGTCTCGTCATTTGAAGCGGTCGGCTCCATGGCGGTCATTGTTTTCTTACTAGCACCCAGTATGGCAGCCTTACCTTGGTCGAAGCATTTCTGTCAGTTTTTAGTTTTGGGGCAATGCTGCGCCACTCTGATGATTGTTCTAGGATTTGGTCTTGCCAGCTGGCTTGACCTGACCATGTCTGGAACCTGTTCGGTCATGGGGCTTCTGACAGTCTGCGTCAGCTTTTTCCTAAAAAATGCCCTAAAAACCTAGTTTGGCAAATGAAATTGTCAGACTTTTTTGTTATTATAGTAAGTAATCACACAAGCAAAGGAGAAAATAATGACACGTTTACAAGATGATTTTTACGAATACGTCAATGGTGAATGGGCAAAAACAGCCGTCATTCCAGATGATAAGCCGAGAACTGGAGGTTTTTCAGACCTGGCGGATGATATTGAAAAGCTCATGATTGACACGACAAACGCATGGTTGGCGGGAGAAGATGTCCCAGAAGATAGTGTTTTGCAAAACTTTGTAGCCTTCCACAAGCAAGTGGCTGACTATGAAACCCGTGACCGTTTGGGTGCAGAACCTGCCCAGGCCTTGATTGCAGAGTACAAGGCTCTTAACTCTTTCGAAGAATTCACCAGCAAGTTGGCAGAATTCGAGTTAGCAGGTAAGCCAAACCTCATGCCTTTCGGTGTGGCACCTGACTTTATGGACGCGACCACCAATGTCCTCTGGGCAGATTCTCTAGGCATTATCCTGCCAGATACGACCTACTATGAAGAAGGTCATGAAAAAGGAGCAGAATTACTCAAAATCTGGCGTGAGAGCCAAGAAGCCCTCTTGCCTAAGTTCGGTTTTAGCAACGAGGAAATCAAGGACCTCTTGGATAAGCGTTTGGAACTAGATGCCACGATTGCCAAGTATGTTTTGTCAAATGAAGAGGGTTCTGAGTATGCCAAACTCTATCACCCCTACGAGTGGGCAGATTTTACTGCCTTGACACCAGAGTTGCCTTTGGATGATTTCTTCACAGCGATTTTGGGTCAAACACCAGACAAGATTATCGTGCCAGAGGAACGTTTCTGGCAGGCGGCCAAGGACATTTACAGTGCAGATAATTGGGAGCTTTTGAAGGCGACCTTGATTTTGAAAGCGGCAGGAGTTTATACAGCCTTCCTGTCGGATGAAATCCGTATTTTAGCAGGAGCCTACAGCCGTGCCCTTTCTGGTACACCGCAGGCGCAAAACCAAGAAAAAGCAGCCTACAACTTGGCGCAAGGCTACTTTAACCAAGCCCTCGGTCTTTGGTATGCTGGGGAAAAATTCTCACCAGAAGCCAAGGCCGATGTGGAAGCAAAAGTTGCCAAGATGATTGAGGTTTACAAAACTCGCTTGGAAACGGCAGACTGGTTGGCTCAGGAAACGCGTGACAAGGCCATTGTCAAACTCAATGTTATCAAGCCTTACATCGGCTACCCAGAAGCCTTGCCAGAGCGTTATTATAAGAAGCTTGTTGACCCAAGCAAGTCCTTGGTGGAAAATGCTATCGAACTAAACAAGATTGACATTGCTCATGGTTGGAGCAAGTGGAACAAGCCGGTGGACATTAAGGAATGGGGCATGCCAGCTCACATGGTCAACGCCTACTACAATCCACAGAAGAACTTGATTGTCTTCCCAGCGGCCATTTTGCAGGCGCCATTCTACTCTCTGGAGCAATCTTCATCAGCTAACTACGGTGGTATCGGTGCGGTTATTGCCCACGAGATTTCCCATGCCTTTGACTCAAACGGTGCTTCCTTTGATGAGCATGGTAGTCTTAATAACTGGTGGACAGAGGAAGATTATGCAGCCTTTGAGGCCCGTACCCAGCAGGTCATCGACCAGTTTGAAGGTCAGGATTCCTACGGTGCCAAAATCAATGGTAAATTGACCGTGTCAGAAAACATTGCTGACCTTGGTGGGATTGCAGCAGCTCTTGAAGCAGCCAAGTCGGAGGACGACTTCTCCGCAGAGGAATTCTTCACTAACTTTGCTCGCATCTGGCGAATGAAGGCCCGTCCTGAGTTCATGCAGATGTTGGCTAGTGTGGATGTCCACGCACCAGGTCACCTACGCACCAACATCCAGTTGCCAAACTTCGATGAATTCCATGAAACATTTGGCGTTCAAGAAGGCGACGGCATGTGGCGTGCCAAAGAAGACCGTGTGATTATTTGGTAAAACAGACAAAGGTTGGGATTTCCCAGCCTTTTTCTTGTGGGGAATAGCCCTCTCTAGTCGACATTGTTCCAGAATATTAATTATGGTACAATAACAAAAAATGTTTTTCGGAGGAGATATGAAAACAGGAAAGAAGGTTTCAACCAGCTGGGCCTTTCGTGGTCGGATGGTCTGGCTTTTCACCAAATACCAATTGCTTAGTAAGGGGCTATTGGCTCTGGTTATTTATCCCTTGTATTCCTTTGCCATTGATACTTTTTTAGCTTTATCAGGGCGGACAGGGATTTCTAGTGGGGACTATCTGTCCTTTCTCTTGAGCTTCCAAGGGATTGGCTTTCTTTTGGTGACATTGGTCATGATGGTGATTTTGATTGGTTTAGATGTCAACACCTTTATCTTGACCAGTGCTCTTATAAAGGAAGAAAAGATTGAAATGACCGCCCGGCACATGCTCTGGCTGGGCTTGCTCTCCCTCAAGTCCCTCTTTAGTCCAGCGGGCCTCTTGCTCATGGTCTATGTGTCCTTGATCTTCCCGCTCTTGGGCTTGGGTGTCACCATTGGCCCTATGCGTCAGTTCCAGATTCCCAACTTTATCACTTCGGTGATTTATGCCAACCCTCTTTATCTATCGCTTTATATAGGGGTTCTCCTGCTATTGACCTATCTGAGCTATCGACTGATATTCACTTTCCACTATGTCCTCATTGGTGGGAAAACGATTGGTTCAGCTATTCGCTCCTCTCTTGACCTGACAAAGAAATACGGTCGAGCGCTCATCAAGCGACTTGTCGGTATTTTTTTGAAAAATGGCCTTGTCTACTTTTTACCTCTCTTTGTTGCTTTGGTAGCCCTGCTTGCCTATGTTTTGGTCAGTCAGGCAGAGCAGACCAATCAAAGTCGTTTGTATCTCTTGTTTATCCTCCTTGTAGTCGTGGATATTGTCAGCTTTCTGACCTTCCTCTTCCCGCCGATGATGATTTATCGAGTGACGGATGCCTTTTATGATTACGAAGAGGCCGAGGGTCGAAGCCCTGCGGTGACCTTATCGACCAAGGCGAGTAAGTGGCGGGAGGACATTTTACCAACCATTCGCCTGCGGACCAAATTTTTGGTGACCAGCCTGATTCTGCTCATCTTGGCAGGAAATTTTGGGCTTGCTTACGTCTTGGTTCAGGATTTTGACACTGTCTTCCGAGTCCATCGTGAGATTGAGCTGGTTGCCCACCGTGGAGGTGGTGACTTGGGTGCTGAAAATACGATTGCAGGTATTTTAGCAGCTGCTGAGGAAGGTGTGGTCTGGTCTGAAATCGATATTCAACGGACCAAGGACGGCCACTATGTCCTCAATCACGACGGCGATTTCCAACGTGTCGCAGGTGACAGCCGCAGTTCCAGTCAGATGACTGTGGCTGAAATCCAAGAATTGCAAGTTGCAGATGCTTTTGACAGTAGCCGTCAAGCCCAGCCTGTTCCCACTATTGAGGAAGTCATTGAAGCCAGCAAGGGCAAGATAGGTCTCTTTATCGAGCTAAAAGGCAAAACGGCTGACAAGCAAATGGTAGACGACATTGTCGCCATGGTCAAGTCCTATGGTGTTGAAAAGGAAGTAGCTCTTCTTTCCCTAGATTACAGCTTGATTACCTATATCGAAGAAACCTATCCTGAAATGGTGTCTGGTTATCTCTATTATTTCTCTATTGGTCAGACAGGGGATTTACAGGGTGACTATCTGATTATGGAAGAGGCTGAAGCCAGTCCAGAAAAGGTGGCCGACCTGAAAGCTCAAGGCAAGAAAGTCATCGTCTGGACGGTCAATACGGAAGAATCCATTCAGCGTTTTGTCAACTCAGAAGTGGACGGCATCATCACAGACTACGTTCTGGATGTGAAGGCAGGCATGAAGGCGCGTGATGAACGGACAGATTTTGAAGTCATTGTAGATTCAGTTCTAGGTGAATAATGTAAAAAAGATAAGTTGCAACCTACTCGGTAGTGTGCAATTTATCCTTTTCTTGTGGTTATCATTTGCCTTCACAATCCAAATAAAAATAAATATCAGCTTTCCCTTCCTGATGTGTCCCCTTGTAATCGTGGGTATTGAAGCCACCAATTTCAAAGCCTTGGCTTAGATAGAAGAGACAGGCATTGAGATTATTATCTTGGGCGATGGTGCGGACACCTCGGTAGCCCTTGGTCAAGGCAAGTTCTTTAGATTTATCAATGAGTTGACTGGCAATCCCTTGCTTACGGTATTCTTGATTGACTTTCAAGTCATAAAGGTAGATATAGTTGAACATATCTTCCTGCAGGATAGCTAGTCCGACACAGGTGTCGCCATCATAGGCACCGATGAAATGAAAATCTTTCTCCATCTCCTCAAAATTGTAAGGCTCGTCGGGAAAGGTCTGCCATTTAATAGTCTCAGCCAGCTGGACGGAGTGGGACCAGGTGTGATTGTGGTAGTTGACCAACAGCTTTCCTTTAATGGGAAATGCTTGATTGGGCAGTAAAATGTCTTCTTTGTTTTCTTTGCTAATCATTCGGATGTCCATATGTGTTCCTCCCTTAGATTAGTATAGCATAAATTCACAAAGACCAGGCAAAACGGCGTAAAACATGGTATAATAGAAAAATAATCAATTTTATTGGAGAAATGACATGAGCTTCTACAATCACAAGGAAATCGAGCCCAAATGGCAGGAATTTTGGGCAAAAAACCATACTTTTAAGACGGGAACAGATGCAGAAAAGCCAAACTTTTATGCCCTAGATATGTTCCCTTATCCGTCTGGTGCGGGCTTGCACGTTGGTCACCCTGAGGGCTATACGGCGACGGACATTCTCAGCCGTTACAAGCGTGCCCAAGGCTACAACGTCTTGCACCCAATGGGTTGGGATGCCTTTGGTCTGCCAGCTGAGCAATACGCTATGGACACGGGAAATGACCCAGCTGATTTTACGGCGGAAAATATTGCCAACTTTAAGCGTCAGATTAACGCCCTTGGCTTTTCTTATGACTGGGACCGCGAGGTCAATACGACTGACCCTAACTACTACAAGTGGACCCAGTGGATTTTCACCAAGTTGTATGAAAAAGGTCTGGCCTACGAGGCAGAAGTGCCTGTAAACTGGGTAGAAGAATTGGGAACAGCTATCGCCAACGAAGAAGTCCTTCCTGACGGAACGTCTGAACGTGGTGGTTATCCAGTTGTCCGCAAGCCAATGCGCCAATGGATGTTGAAAATCACGGCCTATGCAGAGCGTTTGCTTAATGACTTAGAAGAAGTTGATTGGCCAGAGTCAATCAAGGACATGCAACGCAATTGGATCGGCAAGTCAACCGGTGCCAATGTGACTTTCAAGATTAAGGACACAGACAAGGACTTCACAGTCTTTACTACCCGTCCTGACACTCTTTTTGGTGCGACCTACGCAGTTCTTGCTCCTGAGCATGACTTGGTAGATAGTATCACATCAGCTGAACAAGCAGAGGCTGTAGCAGAGTACAAACGCCAAGCCTCTCTCAAATCAGACTTGGCCCGTACAGACCTAGCAAAAGACAAGACCGGTGTCTGGACAGGTGCTTATGCCATCAACCCTGTCAACGGTAAAGAAATTCCAATCTGGATTGCCGACTATGTGCTGGCAAGCTACGGAACAGGTGCTATCATGGCCGTTCCTGCCCACGACGAACGTGACTGGGAATTTGCCAAACAGTTTGGTTTGAACATCGTTCCAGTTCTGGAAGGTGGCAATGTAGAAGAAGCTCCTTATACAGAGGACGGTGCCCACATCAATTCAGACTTCCTAGATGGTCTGAATAAGGAAGAAGCCATTGCTAAAATGGTTGCTTGGTTGGAAGAAAATGGTGTAGGTCAGGAGAAAATTTCCTATCGTCTCCGTGACTGGCTCTTCAGCCGTCAACGTTATTGGGGTGAGCCAATTCCAATCATCCACTGGGAAGACGGTACTTCCACAGCAGTACCTGAAAATGAGTTACCTCTGGTATTGCCAAAAACCTCAGACATTAAGCCGTCAGGTACAGGGGAGTCACCTCTTGCTAACTTGACAGATTGGTTAGAAGTGACACGTGAAGACGGCGTCAAAGGTCGCCGTGAGACCAACACCATGCCACAATGGGCGGGTTCTAGCTGGTACTACCTCCGCTATATCGACCCGCACAACGATGAGAAATTGGCAGACGAGGAGCTTCTCAAAGCTTGGTTGCCAGTGGACATCTACATCGGTGGTGCCGAGCACGCGGTTCTTCACTTGCTTTATGCTCGTTTCTGGCATAAGTTCCTCTATGACCTTGGCGTTGTGCCGACCAAAGAGCCTTTCCAAAAACTCTTTAACCAGGGCATGATTTTGGGGACTAGCTACCGCGACAGCCGTGGTGCCCTTGTGGCGACAGACAAGGTGGAAAAACGTGATGGTTCCTTCTTCCACATCGAGACTGGTGAGGAGTTGGAGCAGGCACCTGCTAAGATGTCCAAATCCCTTAAAAACGTGGTCAACCCAGATGATGTGGTCGAGCAATTCGGTGCGGACACTCTCCGCGTTTATGAAATGTTCATGGGCCCACTTGATGCGTCAATCGCCTGGTCAGAAGAAGGTCTCGAGGGCAGCCGTAAGTTCCTTGACCGTGTTTATCGCCTCGTGACGACCAAGGAGCTTGTGGCGGAAAATAGCGGAGCGCTTGATAAAGTTTACAATGAAACTGTGAAGACGGTGACAGAGCATATTGAAGACCTGAAATTCAACACGGCTATCGCCCAGCTCATGATTTTCGTCAACGCAGCAAACAAGGAAGATAAGGTCTATGTCGAATACGCTAAAGGCTTTGTCCAATTGATTGCCCCATTTGCACCACACTTGGCAGAAGAACTCTGGCAGGGTCTGGTAGCAACAGGCCAGTCAATCAGCTATGTCGCATGGCCAGTCTATGATGAAAGCAAGCTAGTAGAAAGCGAAGTGGAAATCGTTGTCCAAATCAAAGGCAAAGTAAAAGCCCGCTTGACTGTAGCCAAAGACTTAGCACCAGCTGAACTTGAAAAAGTTGCCCTTGCAGACGAAAAAGTCCAGGCTGAAATCGCTGGGCAAACAGTGGTGAAGGTGATTAGTGTACCAAATAAATTGGTTAATATTGTTGTGAAATAAATGAAAATAATAAGAAAACGACTTCCCTATTGGAGGTCGTTTCAGATTGCAGACAAACATCGTTTTGGTGTTTGTCTTTTTTACTGTTTTTAGGGAAAAATAGCTGTTTTGGTGCTTAAACCACCTCATCTGGACAAAATAAAAAGGCCTTCT
>NZ_POPB01000694.1 GCF_002964045.1 Streptococcus suis
CTTATAGATGTTAGAAAAATTGATCCACGTAGTTGGCCCACGCTTTTTGAGATGCGAGTCAGATACCAAACTAAACCAGCCCAGACAAGGTAATACTGAACTTCTATAGCCAGGGTCCAAGTATGCACAAATAGATGGGGTGAAAATTGATTCTCGTAACTACCACCAGATAGAATTTCAAAGAAGTTTGTCATGAATCCGAGCGCAGCGGCTATCTGATTGCCGATATTGGCAATGAAATCATTGCGGACAAGCAGAGCAAGTGGAAGAACCAAGCTCAATCAGCTTTACAAGCAACT
>NZ_POPB01000695.1 GCF_002964045.1 Streptococcus suis
CACGTGACAGAGTTGGTCTGTAGGGCTTCAAGGTCGTAATCCGTTTGCTTTATAATCACCTCGTAAAAATATTTAACCTTCTCATAGTCCGACCCTGTTGGTGCCTGAGCAAGTATCTTATTCACTTCCTCTTCTATTTTATTTCGTGTCGGAGATAAATCAGTCGGATACGCTGGCTCTTCTAAATCCAATATATCCACTCCGCCAGTCATTGCCGCTTCATCTGTTAGCCAGTAAAATTCTGGATAATCATGAGCGACAGAAAAATAGACGCGCGAATATATTTCATCATTAACAG
>NZ_POPB01000696.1 GCF_002964045.1 Streptococcus suis
AAAACTGATATGTAAAGCCCTTTGTCAAGTAAAAACAATCGAACTGATAAAAAAATGAAAAGTATCTAGAAAGAGCCTAGTTCTTAGCTTCGGGCATTGGCCACTCTGATATTCGTGGATTGGTTACCTACAGGTCAATGGTTCTGCCGCGAGTCCTACCATCTAAATGGGTGGATTGTCTATGTACCACATAGTTTTTTCGTAGATGACTCAAACCTTGAAGTCCTAAACTCCTTCAAGATACTTTTCATTCAAACATGATGTCAATCCTTATTTCTGTCCAAATTCACCCAGTGATTTTGGATAGAAATAGGGATTCCTCATCGCTCTGCGATGATAAAACTTAATTGTCAAAAGTGTACATGAAAACAAGTGCTAACTTTAAGCTATTCTTTCTGTCATCATCCCCCAAATAAAACCGGATAATTCCCGTGCAATAGCTGTTTTAGCAACATTTTGTTTCTTATTTTTTCCTAGAACAAGTGTGCGATAACGTCGTCTTAAGCGTTCATTAGCCTTATCCGCATAAGCAATCACTTCCACTCGATTTCCACTTTGTCTCCTTTTCAATTCTTTGGATTTATATCCAATAGTTCCCTTAGTCAATGATTGTGCAGCTTCTATCAGAAGTCGTCTTACATGGCTATTACCAGCTTTGGTGATAGCACCTCTTCTCTCCTTGTCGCCACTAGAGTTTTCGCTAGGAGTCAGCCCAAGATAAGAAGCAAACTGTTGAGCTGTCGCAAAGCGATTAAAATCTCCGATTTCTGTCACAATGGAAAGAGCAGTTAGTGTTTTAATTCCAATAAAGCAAGAAAGCCGTGAGACCTTCTCTTGATAACTGTCGCTTTGACCCAGTTGCTCAATTCGTGCATCATACCGTTCTATTTGATCTACTAATTTCTCATAGGTCAATAGATATTCTGTCAAAATCTCTGCGTAAAGTCCCTCAGGATTTAGGGAACGGAGCCAGCGGACATGTTTCTGTGTCCAATGATTGCTTCCCTCGGTATAGCGAAAATCATGTCGGAGACAGAAGGCAAGAATTTGTTGTTTAATTTTCTTCAGAGCCACTTTGTGATCTGTTCTCATACGGATATATTCTTTGACTTGTTCATCCTCAGCAGTAGGAATATGGACAGGTCGATAGCTACGAAAGGCCAGAGCTTTTGCGAGCTGAGCCGCATCTTTCTTATCAGTCTTGACACGCTTAGATCCTTCCTTCATCACCGTTGTAGGTGCCATCACGATACAGGGAATCCCGTGAGCTTGTAGCTGGTGATATAGGGTAAATCCAAGACATCCAGCTTCATAGCCACATAATACTTCTGTATCTTGACCATACAAGCGACGAAGCTCATTCACATAGTTCACAATATAGCTAACATTTGGACCAACTTTAGTGCTATGTTTGAATTGATTGGTCATCATATCATAATAGCAGAGTGAAAAACTTTCTTTGTGAACATCCATTCCGATGAAAAGTGTGGTAAAATGAAACATATAAGACCTCCAATTGAGTGTGATAATTCCTGTTAGAAGTTGATTGTTTTTTTATTCTAGTGTACAGGTAAATCCACGAATTCTCAACTGGGGGTCTTTACATATTGTCTAA
>NZ_POPB01000697.1 GCF_002964045.1 Streptococcus suis
CACGCCAGTTTTTTGCTTTTCAATGATAGTTGGTAAAATTTCTTCCAAGAGTTCTTTGATTTCGCTATCAGACTTTCCATCTTTAATCAGTTGGTTGGTCGCAATATGGATAAATTCTTGGTTCTTTTTTGTTAATCCGTTGATTTCTGTAAATGACATGTTAATCTCCTTAGGTTAAAACCATCTCTTACGGATGAAGTAGAAGGTGAGTGATAGGCTGATTGCAAATGCGAAGAGGATAATCCACCAAAAAGCATAGGGAATATCGTTAAAAGGAATGATATTGTCCTTAAAGTTC
>NZ_POPB01000698.1 GCF_002964045.1 Streptococcus suis
TTCCATTATATCAAAATTCCTGTAAATCAACCTTTCCTCAACCAAAAAACGGAAACTGCAGAACAGTCTCCGTTATCATCTGCTAGTTTAGCAATGCTTGAATAGCCGCAATGTCCAAACGCTTCATGGTCATTACAGCCGAATTGACTGCTTCTTTTGCCTCTGTATTGTACCAGAGATGTGGGATTATGGTTTGCATTGATTTCTCCTTTGAGTTAGTAGCCCCAGTATAACACTTGTCCGTACAAAAACAAAGCCTGTTGCTTTGCACTTATAGATGTGCTAT
>NZ_POPB01000699.1 GCF_002964045.1 Streptococcus suis
CTGTATTCGTCGTACCATCTTTGATTTCCAATTCAACATTATCAGCATTAATAACATTGATTGCTGCAGTTTCTGAACTTGAAATCTCAGCACCTGCTAGAATGATGCGAACATTGGCATCTGTTTCAACCGTTACACCAGCTGTTGTTGAACCAGTCAAAATATAGGTTCCTCCCTCAGTAATTTTCAAGCCATCATTTGAAAGCGTCACTTCTGTCGTTGGAAGGGCTGACCAGTCAATAGATGACGAGCTCGAATCTGATGAAGTGCTATTATTTGAAGTTGTCGCTACACTTGTCTGACTAGTTGCTGCTGAGCTTGAAGTCGTCGTTGAACTTGAAGTAGATGAACATGCTGCTAAGACACCAAGACTCATAAGAGTAACACCAGAGTAAAGTAATTTTTTAAGATTTGTTTTCATAATAAAGATTCCTTTTC
>NZ_POPB01000007.1 GCF_002964045.1 Streptococcus suis
CTAATTTTGATTGATCCTAGGGCGATACTTTTTATCAATAATGCCTGGTCGGTAGTGGCTTTCTACTATTTATAAGTCATAAGAAAATCAGCTCTTCTCAGGTGGAAGAGCTGATTATTTACTTTTCTATGGTGTGTCAACACGATAATAGACATAGTCTGGATTTGAATTGATAATATTTTGTTCGATGAGGATTCGATCTTTACTAGTGTCAGAAGTATCTGGACTACTTGTACCATCTTCGTAGGTAGGAGAATAGGCGAT
>NZ_POPB01000070.1 GCF_002964045.1 Streptococcus suis
TCCGATCTCCAATTGGATTGAAATAACGGAGCAATGCAATACTCCACTCCTTATCTGCTACTTCCACATCACGCAAGATTTGTTCCAACATAACTTTGGTATAGCCGTACGGATTCGTTGCGCTAGTTGGCATAGTTTCAACCAAAGGCGATGGATTATTGAGACCATAAACAGTCGCACTTGAGGAGAAGACAATTTTCTTAACACTAAATTCTGCCATGACTTCTACCAAAGCTAGGGTTGACATGATATTGTTTTCATAGTACATAATTGGC
>NZ_POPB01000700.1 GCF_002964045.1 Streptococcus suis
TTGGTATCCAGATAAATGGCACGCTGGTCTGCTCCCATACCGATAGCAAACTGGTCCATGATACCAGAATTGACACCGATAAAGTGATTTTCCGTTTGTTTCCCAATTTTTACCAAATCAAGGCGAGTCAATTCTAGACCATACAATTCTTCTGCGATGATGCCAATCAAGAGTTCCAGAGAAGCTGATGATGACAAGCCTGAACCATTTGGAATGTTACCGTAAACAAAGACTTCCATACCTGTATCAATGCTATGTCCTGCTTCTTGCAAGAACTTAAGAACACCTTTGGCATAGA
>NZ_POPB01000071.1 GCF_002964045.1 Streptococcus suis
GCTATGCGGATTTGAACTCAGGTACTGGTACCATTGTTATCGGTCTAGCATCTGTCATTATTGCAGAAGTTATCTTGCGTAACTTACGCCTGGGTTGGAGACTCCTATCGGTTGTTCTCGGTGCAGTTGTTTACCGTTTGATTATCTTAGCGATTTTGGAAATTCCAGGTATGGATGCAGACCTTGTTAAACTCTTCTCAGCTATCCTTCTGGCAACCGTTCTCTATGTGCCAGAATTGCAGAAGAAATTGAATATTCGTCGTCCAAAATTGAATG
>NZ_POPB01000072.1 GCF_002964045.1 Streptococcus suis
GAAGATACTTATACAAATATATAGATTCATTTGGAGAACCGCAATTTGTTTACTCGTGGAAACTTGTGGCTACAGACCGAGTACCAGCAGGAAAGCGTGATTGTATCTCACTTAGAGAGAAAATCGCAGAGTTACAGAAAGACATTCATGATGGTATTGATGTTGTAGGAAAGAAAATGACACTCTGCCAGCTTTACGCAAAACAGAACGCTCAAAGACCAAAGGTTAGAAAAAACACTGAAACTGGACGCAAATATCTTATGGATATTTTGAAGA
>NZ_POPB01000073.1 GCF_002964045.1 Streptococcus suis
ATTTTCAGCCAACATTGACCGAGCAGGTGGACCAGGCACAGCAGCCTTTGTCAGTCAAGCTATTGCGATTTATTGCAAAGAATAAACGAAAGAAGTCTAGTGAGAACTAGGCTCAGATTGCAGACAAACATCGTTTTGGTGTTTGTCTTTTTTACTGTTTTTAGGGAAAAATAGCTGTTTTGGTGCTTAAACCACCTCATCTGGACAAAATAAAAAGGCCTTCTT
>NZ_POPB01000074.1 GCF_002964045.1 Streptococcus suis
CACCGCAAGAAATAAGGAAGCATGTTGATAAAGAAGTTTGGGAAGCAAAAAACGTTATATCCCAAAGTGGTGTTATATCTGTGAAAAAATCGTTGAGTAAGGCCAAGACAGCTGGTATTTCAAATGTTGTAACATCGAGTCAAGATAAGGCTACAAATAATGGCGCCAAGGGAAATCGAGCTTCAAACCAGATGCAAGATAGACAATTATCTTCACTTGCTACCTTTGTGGAATTATTTAATGATGAAGAGGTTGATAATAGCGCGCAATTATTAA
>NZ_POPB01000075.1 GCF_002964045.1 Streptococcus suis
TTTGGGAATCGTTGTCCTTGATGAAGTGCCAGCAGTTGGCCTGTTCCAGCTTTTCAATGCAGCCTTGAATTTGACAGGTGATTCTGAAGAAGTAAAAAATACTTGGGAAGTTATGCAAACCAAGGAGGCTCATGAGCTGGTGATTGATGAATTGATAGCGCGTGATAAGAATCATCCTTCTGTAGTGATGTGGGTTGTTGCCAATGAACCGGCAGGGCATGAAAAGGGAGCACGTGCTTACTTTGAACCTTTGATTCAGCGCATGAGGGACAGGGAT
>NZ_POPB01000076.1 GCF_002964045.1 Streptococcus suis
GGGGTTGACCAAATTAATCCAAGCCCCTGGTTCAAAGGTTTGGATTTCTTCTAAATCAGTCATGGTTGATAGAAAAATTTGTTTCATATCTTTGCCCTCCTTTTATCTTTGTTGCGTTAACGCAACCTCTATTATACCAAAAAATGTGCAGTTTCGGAAAGGTTTTATATAGAAATGTGATATAATATGTAGACATTTAAGCGAATAAGTTATACGGACTTTTCCTTGTTCCGTATACCATAGCTTATAGCCTCTTAAGAAAGGAATTGAACACGGG
>NZ_POPB01000077.1 GCF_002964045.1 Streptococcus suis
CAGCAATTTCGGCTAAGTCACGAACAGTGGGAAGTTTATCTCCAGATTTTAATTGATTAGTCACAATCTGCAATTTAATAGTATTGCTGATTTGAATATAGATGGGGATGTTATTATCAAATTTCCAAGCCATAATCATTTCCTTTCTAGGATGACACCGTGTTTATGTCTTATCTTAATAATACAATAAACTATATAAATTAGCAAGAAAAATGTTTTGAATTTTTAAAAAATATTTTTGGATAAATATTTGATATAATAGAAGAAACATAAAAAG
>NZ_POPB01000078.1 GCF_002964045.1 Streptococcus suis
TAAAAATTTATTTAGGTCTTCAAATTGTAAATCATTACTTTTAAAATTTTTAAAATAATAAAATGATAATTCTGATAATATCTTTAAGTATGTGGATATCTCTTGTTCTGTGAGACCAATTTTATAGAAACTAAAAGTAATTAATACATTGTAAAAATGACCAAATGACGTAAGTTTTTTTAAATCAAAATTATTTTTTAAACTTGCTCCTAAAATTGTTAAAAGAAAAATTGGATAAGCAGGAATAATTTTTTTATTAATTGCATTTTGAGCACCG
>NZ_POPB01000079.1 GCF_002964045.1 Streptococcus suis
TTCTTGAAGGACTTGTTTGCACAGATTGGGCTGACTTTGGTGGATTTCAAGCTAGAATTCGGGGTCGACTCGTCTGGTCAGATTTTATTGGCGGATGAGTTTTCGCCTGATAATTGTCGTTTGTGGGATGCGGATGGCAACCATCTGGACAAGGATGTTTTCCGTCGGGGTCTCGGGGAATTGACCGAGGTTTACGAGGTCGTATTGGCAAAGTTACAAGAAGTGAAGTAAGGATTGGAAAAATGGCGAAGCGAATTTTTGTTGAGAAGAAGGCGGAT
>NZ_POPB01000008.1 GCF_002964045.1 Streptococcus suis
GAAATATTCGTATGGTCGATGGAGAAAAAGATAGCAGCAGGGATGGCAAGGACATTGGCCTGTTCAATTCCTTGTGAATGTGCAATCCGAATCATGGTATCTTCAACTCGGTGAATTTCTGCACCGCTTTGTGCCAAAATGGCACCAGCGAGCATGAGCACATCTATGACCAAGTTTAGTCTAGGAGTGTTTTCCATAAGTAAGTCCCATCCCTCTGCTAGTTATTTTCTTAATTATAACAAAATATAGGTGTAGACAACATAT
>NZ_POPB01000080.1 GCF_002964045.1 Streptococcus suis
ATCATCATGCCTGGTTACTACAATGAAACAGGTACAATTGTGAAGCAAGCACGCGGTTTGGGTATTGACAAGCCAATTCTTGGTTCAGATGGTTTTGACTCACCACAATTTACTGAATTGGCAACTGCATCAGCAGCATCAAATGTTTACTACCTTTCTGGATTTGTAACATCAGCAAGTGAAAAAGCAAAAGCATTCTATGATGCCTATGTGAAAGAATACAATGAAGAGCCATCAATGTTCTCAGCTCTAGCTTACGACTCAGTTTACATGGCAGC
>NZ_POPB01000081.1 GCF_002964045.1 Streptococcus suis
TTTAATTTTTCTTTTTAATCGACTACTCTCATTAAGTTCAAACTTTTTGTCAATTTTTACTACATCATAATTTAAATCAATCACACTATCAATTTCATCATCTGTTAACTTGGTAAGCTTATCCACTATATTTACTATATCTTGTTCAAGTATTTCTTGATTCAAAATATCTCTTATTGCTGATTCATTTAAGCAATCTTTTTTTATCTTCAATAATTTCTGATAATCTTCTTTAGTGGTATTATAATCTTGGGTTGAATGACAATCTTTACATAAAG
>NZ_POPB01000082.1 GCF_002964045.1 Streptococcus suis
TCTACTTCTTTTTCATTATACCATATTCTAGTTATATGAGTACAGATCCATCAATAAAATCATCAATTTTTGGTATTGATTTTACACCTGCTATTGTAGAACGTCCAAATTTAGTTAACTTAATTTCTGAATAGTCGCCTACGTATTGAATATACCCTGCTCTCTTTAACGCATCAACAATTTCATAACAGCTATCTTTTGGAATGGAGATAATTTTCGGTATATCACTTACAATATCATCCCATTGACGTTTTTCTCTCCCTTCAAAGCCACTCAAC
>NZ_POPB01000083.1 GCF_002964045.1 Streptococcus suis
TGCTCTACAAAGGTGTAGTCCATTCCCAAGTCAGCTAAGCTTTCAAAAACCAATTTATCCATGACAGCACCTCTTGATATATTTAGTATATTATACTGCTTTTTAACTAAAAATTCAAAGGATAAGAAAAGCCTGGATTACTCCAGACTTTAGACCTGTATTCACAAGAGATGTGTTTGATATAAGATTCAGTTTTAGCCAAAACCAAACTTGGTTGGAAGTTGCGAACTATCCACACAGGTTCTTAATCAAACAACTTATAATAA
>NZ_POPB01000084.1 GCF_002964045.1 Streptococcus suis
TATACCGACTTCATCGTTTACCACTCTGCCTCGGGTATCGGTGGAAAATAAGAAAAGAGAGCGACCATTGTTTAATGAGTCCATCCAGCTAATTATAGCGGATAGGGACCAATTATTGACACAACCTACCTCGGAGTTGATGAATGGAGTGGTCAATACTCTTCTTTATCTAGCAGCCATAAAAGAAGTAAAAAGAAATCATCTATTCAGTTTGATAGATGATATTCTTATCAGAGGTTTTGAAAGCGTTTTATTTAAAAGTGGCCTTCAAGCTATAGA
>NZ_POPB01000085.1 GCF_002964045.1 Streptococcus suis
TAACTTTTTATCCCATTGCACATATGATCCCAAGCCAGCTGGAACTCCTCCAACAACAGTCTCAATCACTCCGCCAATAGTATCTCCATCTCGCTTGATTTGATCAATATAGGCTTTGATTTCTTCTTCACGCTCTTGGTTGACAATGGATACTTCTGACTGGGCTGCACGCTCTTTGATTTCTGCCACGCTTAAACCATCTGGGACATCAATTTCCTTCCCTCCGAAAACGACTACATGGTTAGCAATTTCAATATCCAACTCAGCCA
>NZ_POPB01000086.1 GCF_002964045.1 Streptococcus suis
GAAATGGCAAAGTAACCTAATACTAAACCAATGAGAGCAGAAACAAGTGTCACTACTACTGTAATGATATCCATATTTCTACCTCTTTTTTTATAATTCGATTTTCACAAAATCTGTATCTATTTTATCATATTTGAAACGATTTCACAATTCCAAATTGTCAAATATGGTATAATAAATTCATCACTTATTTGGAGGAAAACATGAAAAAAGAAGTCACTGTCGAAAGCTTCGAGCTAGACCACACTATTGTAAAAGCACCTTACATCCGCTTAATTT
>NZ_POPB01000087.1 GCF_002964045.1 Streptococcus suis
CAGAAATAAATCGAATTCCATAAGAACCTCCGTACCTATATTAACAGAAAGAAAGACGGCGTGCAAGCTCATTTTAAAGTTTGTGAAAAAAGTTTCAAACAAGGAAAATAAATCTTTTTGGAATTTGTGAAAAAACGCACTAAATCAAGGTTTTCACGAAAATTTCTGTAAAAAGAAAACGGTTCAATTACTTGCCATTTGTGAAATATTGGTCTATCATAGTACAGAAAGAGAAAAACCTTTGGAGGAAATTATGGTATCTATCACAAAAGAACAACA
>NZ_POPB01000088.1 GCF_002964045.1 Streptococcus suis
AGAATCGATTTTAAGCATTTGAGCCTAGTGATATACCCCAAGATACCTAAAAACGCTCAGAAACGATTTTAGAGGGGTCTAAAGTTTAATCGTGGCAAGCAACGGGTTTGTCAGGACAAACCCCAAAATCGGAGATTTTGACTTGTTAGGGAAACCCTAAAACCCTCTCAAAGTTTTTCTTTGAGTTTGTCGCTCCGCTCGATTATTTTTCTTTTCCTCCAAGAGAATTTTTATTTTTGACGAAATTTATTTTCGGCGAAAATAAAAATCCCACGAGCAAA
>NZ_POPB01000089.1 GCF_002964045.1 Streptococcus suis
GAGGCTTATTTGCCATGGAAGGAAAAAATTAAGAGAGCATGTAAATAGAAAAAGGTTCCAGAGTCGATAGGACTTTGGAGCCTTTTCAATATACTTTGTTATTGGGCGGTTACTAATTTCTTAGCCAATTTCGTAAGATTCATGCTCATTAGTAGGAATCCTATCTCAGTTTCAACCACCTTTTGACCTCTGACATGGACTCTGCGCACGCCAAAAACACCCTTCATCCTACCAAATACAGGTTCGACATCCACCTTGCGTTTGGCATAAATGCGGGCTCC
>NZ_POPB01000009.1 GCF_002964045.1 Streptococcus suis
CAGACTTTGTTATCACTCCTTCAGAGTATTCAAAAAAACTCATCCAGTCTTACGGTGTGACAACGCCAATTATAGCCGTTTCGAATGGTATTGATTTAGATAAATATAAGAAGGATGAACGCAAGGAAGCAATCTTTCGAGAGCATTTTAAAATTGAAGAAGGTCAGCCAGTTGTTGTCTGTGCAGGACTTTACTTCCGACGTAAAGGAATTGAAGACTTTGTCAAGGTAGCCGAAAAGATGCCGCATGTCCGCTTCATTTGGCT
>NZ_POPB01000090.1 GCF_002964045.1 Streptococcus suis
CATATTTTTGAAATATCTCCTTGATAAATCAATCAATTCCTTGTTTAATGCTTCATCTACACTTATTTCTATTTTCATACCTCCTTCAGCTCTTCTTTTTTGGTGTGTAGTTACAATATTTCCTTTTTTATCTGATGTTGAAAAATGAGGGGTACCTATGATAAATTCATCATCCGTTTTCTTAATAAATGGTACACCGTAAAGCTTACCGTCAATAAATTCTTCTACAATGACTTCAATTTGCTCATGATAAAATTCTTTCTCCTTTTCTTTGACTTTTG
>NZ_POPB01000091.1 GCF_002964045.1 Streptococcus suis
TTTCGGCACTTTCCTATGGGCAGAAAAAACGGGTAACGATAGCATCTATCTTGGTTCTCAATCCAGAAATTATTTTGCTAGATGAGCCAACAGCAGGACAAAATCAACGGCATTATCGGGAAATGATGGAGTTTTTGGACCATTTAAATGCTCAAGGGCACACCATTGTCATGATTACCCATGACATGCAACTCATGCTAGATTATTCAGATAGAGCTGTTGTTGTGGTGGATGGGCAGATTATTGAAGATGCCAGTCCAGCAGAAATTTTATCTGATGGT
>NZ_POPB01000092.1 GCF_002964045.1 Streptococcus suis
CGATTACTTTAATGACAGCACCATGACTAGCTGCTGCTTCAAATGAAAATGCCATAGTTTAAATCACCTTTTCTTTTCTCTTATTCAAACATGCTGCCAAACAAACCACGAATGCGATCTGTGATGTTTCCCTTAGCAGCTGGACGAACTTCTTCTTCCTCATCATGGTAAGTAGGAGCAACTTGTTCCTCTACCTGATCGACTGTGTTCAATTCGTTCACGATTTCTCTTTGAATTGGCTGACTAATTCGAGGACGAGCAACAGGAATTTCAACTGGCTTA
>NZ_POPB01000093.1 GCF_002964045.1 Streptococcus suis
CCAATCTAAAGAGTTCGTCAACAATTTTTCGTTTTAAGTTGTTGAGCTGAAACAGTCTATCCCCAGACTGTTTCACTCCCACCCCCGCATAGCTCCAAAGGTTCGGGGAACCTTTGGAGGTTGGAGATGAAGCGAACTTTGTTCGCAACAGTCGTAATGGTCAGATTTGGAGTGTGAAACACGAACAAATCTGCCAATCAACCACTGCGCTGAGATGTTGACACTAACTTTGAGAAGCGTGGCAGGACTTTTTGCCCAGCCCCTTCGTGTTATAATAGAGATA
>NZ_POPB01000094.1 GCF_002964045.1 Streptococcus suis
GTCGGAAGTCACGATACAAGGCTATCTTATTGCACCACTTAATAGTAGCGGAACCGCTTTTGACGCTACCAACAAAACAAATTTAGCCCTTGGTACAAGCATGGATACTGCGGCCGCCGACACTATCCCTATTCAACTAAAGGAACCACTTCGCAGCCAATTCAACCTCGTTGATCATCCCGAACTAGTCGGAAAATTGGTTCGCATCACAGGAACTAGCGATACATACATGAAGCGAGCTGGGATCAAACCAGCTACAGCGATTGAAATCGTAGATTCATCT
>NZ_POPB01000095.1 GCF_002964045.1 Streptococcus suis
ATGTAGATAATCCTGAACTTGAAAAAGGACAGAAAGTAACTCGCGTCGAAGGGCAAGATGGAATGAAGACAATTACTTACCGTTCCGAGTACATTGGCAACCAACTTGTTTCTAAGACAAAACTTTCTGAAACTGTTAGTAAAGAACCAGTAGCACAAGTAGTTGAAGTCGGTACAAAAGTCCCAGACATTGAGCAACAAATTGCCAACCGTGTTTATTTCAACAACTCACAAGGCTGGTCTAAGGTCTATGCCTATGTTTATGACAATAAAGGCGTACCTCT
>NZ_POPB01000096.1 GCF_002964045.1 Streptococcus suis
TGATACTGACTCAGACACTGATTCTGAGATTGATTCTGATACTGACTCAGACACTGATTCTGAGATTGACTCAGACACTGATTCTGAGATTGATTCTGATACTGATTCAGAAATTGACTCAGACACTGATTCAGAGACTGATTCTGAAATTGACTCTGATACGGATTCGCTGACGGACTCTGAGACTGACTCAGATACTGATTCTGAGATGGATTCTGAGACTGATTCTGAGATGGACTCACTAACTGATTCAGAAAGTGATTCTGAGACGGACTCGGAGACGG
>NZ_POPB01000097.1 GCF_002964045.1 Streptococcus suis
AGTCTTTTGAAGGAATACTGACTGTATTTCAAAAAAAACTAATACTCAATGAAAATCAAAGTCAGGCTAGGCGACGCCGATGCAGATTGAACTAAAGTTCATCAATTCAAGTCAACAACGCCTGAGTTTGATTTTCGAAGAGTATAAAGATGAGTGATAGAAAACTAGCCCTAGATAGAAGTGCCGAGCTGTGAAGAGAGGTTCTCATTAAACAGGTCTCTTTTTTATTTGTTAGGTAAAAAAGGGACCGAGAAGGAGAAGGAAATTGTCAAAAGAACAAATTC
>NZ_POPB01000098.1 GCF_002964045.1 Streptococcus suis
AAGGACACAAGCAGATCACTCCCGACCAGACGGAAAGGAAAAATCAACACTTGGAAAACGTATCGGTCAAACCATCGGTACAGTAGCTGATACCAAAGACAGAATGGTAGACACTGCTAGTGGTTTGAAAGAACAGGTTAAAGATTTGCCGACCAATGCAAGATATGCAGTATATCAAGGAAAATCCAAAGTAAAAGAGAATGTCCGTGATTTAACCAGTAGTATTTCTCAAACCAAAGCGGACAGAGCCAGTGGACGCAAGGAACAGCAGGAACAAAGGCGAA
>NZ_POPB01000099.1 GCF_002964045.1 Streptococcus suis
GACCTTAAATACAATTGTTTTTTCTGTCATAATCTCTTCTCACAAAAACTAATATTTGGAAAATTATACCATATTTTAATCATAAAGAAAATCACTGTTATTCGGCAAGGAGAGAGGGAATAGATCCCTAATCATGAGTAGCATTAAAAAAACGCTGGAAACAAAAGGAAGCCTTGTGGCTCCCTTTCAACTTATTCAAAAAAATCTTGAATAGCTCCTTCTATTTCTTTCGCATCCACACTTAACATTGAATAATCTTTCTCAAAGAA